>JAGOFG010000120.1 GCA_017997335.1 Flavobacterium sp.
GTTGTCTATGCAGTTTTCTTTTGCACAAGAAAAAACTGTCTCGGGTGTTGTTTCAGATGCTACTGGTCCAATACCTGGAGCAAATGTAATTATTAAGGGGACTAGCAATGGGGTTCAAACTGACTTTGATGGAAAGTATTCGATTAAAGCAAAAACAGGAGATGTTTTAGTTTTCTCTTTTATAGGGATGAGCAATTCATCTGTTACAGTAGGAGGTTCTAATACTGTAAATGTTAAAATGACATCAGACTCTCAAAATCTAGAAGAAGTAGTTGTTGTAGGTTATGGTACTCAAAAGAAAAGAGATGTTACAGGTTCGATTTCCCAAATTAAAGGGGATGCTATTGCAAATCTTGCAACTCCAAGTTTTGAGTCTCAATTAGCGGGTAGAGCTGCAGGTGTTCAAGTAACAACTAATTCAGGTGTTTTAGGACAAGCTCCTAGAATTAGAATTAGAGGAATTGGATCTATTACTTCAGGGAGCTATCCATTAGTTGTAGTTGACGGAGTACCAATTTTCACAGGTGATGTTGGAGGATATGCCAGTACGAATGCTTTAGGAGATATCAATCCAGCAGATATTGAATCGACGGAAGTTTTAAAAGATGGTTCTGCTACTGCAATTTATGGTTCCAGAGCTGCAAATGGGGTAATTTTAATTACAACTAAAAAAGGAAAAGGTGGTAAATTCAGAGTTAACTACAATACTTATACAGGGATTTCTCAACCAATAGATTATTTGGATTTATTAAAAACGAAAGATTTTATTACAATTCAAAACGAAAAAAGAACAAATAGAGGTGCTTCAATTTTAGCTGTAGGTACTGAGTTTGATACAAATTGGCAAAAAGCGGTTCTTCGTTCTGCTGCTGTTCAAACAGACCATAATTTATCTCTTTCTGGCTCTACAGAAAAGACTAATTACTATTTTTCTACTGGTTATAATACGCAAGACGGTATTGCAAAATCTAATAGCCAAACAAGATATAATGTTAGAGGGAACGTAGATCAGAAAGTAAAAAGCTGGTTAAACATTGGTGTTAATATGGCTTTGTCTAGAACTCAAAATGAGGGTTTAAATAATAATGCCGGTGGATTGTCAGGTCTTATGTTCAATTCAATGCGTCAATTGCCAAACACACCTATCTATAACGCTAATCACCCAACAGGTTATAATATTACTGGCTCAACGGTAGGACAAGGACAGAATTTATCTGTAATTGCTAATAACTTACCGAACATTGTTTATGTATTAGATCATAACATTTACAGATCTAAAGTTGACAGGTCGTTAGTGAGTTTATTTGCTGATTTCAAAATTGCACCAAGTTTGAGGTTTAAAACTCAAGGAAGTGTTGATGCTATTGGTACTGAAGGATTTAATTATTTAAACCCTGTTAATGGTGATGGTGCAAGTGTTGCTGGTGCTGTTAGAAATAATTTTATGAATTTAACGCGTTGGAATACTCAAAATGTATTGTCTTATAATAAAACATTTGGCGAATCACACAATGTAAGTGCTGTAGCGATATATGAGGTTCAAAAGCAGAGAATTAATAGTTTCTATGGTGGAGGTAATGGTTTGTCTGACACGTTTTTTAATCAAGGATTGATCACCGGTTCTTATGCTACCCAATTATCTGGAGGTAGTATAACAGAGAATGGAATTATTTCTTATGCTGGAAGACTGAATTATAATTATGCTGGAAAATATTTTCTTCAAGGATCTATTCGTAAAGATGGATTATCGTCGTTGCCTACAGCTAATAAATGGGGTACTTTTCCAGGTGCTTCAGTAGGTTGGACTGTAAGTAAAGAATCTTTTATGAGCTCTTTGGAGGATGTAGTTTCAGACTTTAAATTAAGAGCTTCTTATGCAGAAGTTGGTAATACAAGTATTGGGAATTATCCATACTTAGGATTGTATAACAATGCAAAGTATGCTGAATATAATGGTATAGGATATTCTCAAGCTGGGAATGATCAGTTAAAATGGGAAACTTCTGTGAAGTACGACTATGGAGCTGATTTATCTTTATTTAACAATCGTTTGAAATTAACTTATGATTACTTCATAAATAATCAAAACGGACTGATTTTACAAGTTCCTCAACCTTTATCTCTTGGTATTCCAGAGAATTATATTTCTAAAAACATTGGTTCTTTGAAAAATTCAGGTCATGAATTTTCTGTAGAAGCAACAGCTTTTAAAAATGAAAATTTCGAATGGACATTAAGTGCTAATTTATCTTTAGTGAAAAGTAAAGTAGAAAAGTTGGTTAATGGTCAGGATATTAATTTTGTTGATTCAGATACTTACAATACAGGTAATAACTTGTTGAGAGAAGGAGAATCACCTTATGTTTTATACGGTTTTAGCTATTGGGGTGTAAATCCTGCCAATGGTAACCCTGTTTTTAATAAAGGAGATGGCACATTGGTTCAAGGAGATATAAATACACAAGCTTATAGAAAGTTTGACCCAGTTAATCCAACTGATGTATCTATAGCTTCTTCTTTAGGTGCAGCTGATAAAAAGGTTTTAGGGAATGTATTGCCAACTTATTTTGGAGCATTCAACTCTAACATGGCTTACAAAAACTTTGATTTAGGTTTTATGTTCCGTTTTAGTGGTGGAAATAAAATTAATAACTTAACAAGACGTGAGCTTTTATCTCAAGGTTTCAATAATAATGGTACAGAAATTTTAGGAAGATGGCAAAGTATTGATAATCCTGGTGACGGATGGACGCCAAGATTGAGAGATGATAGAGAAACTATTATCAATATTAATCAAGCTTCTAGTCGTTTTGTTGAAAAAGGAGATTATATCAAATTAGATAATATCACATTAGGGTATAATTTGCCTAAATCAGTTTTAGATAAAGTTGGATTAGAAAAGTTTAGACTTTTTGTTCAAGGACAAAACTTGTTGATTATTACTGACTATAAAGGATTAGATCCTGAAATGGAAGTTTTAGGTAATGATTATAATGGGACTCCAAGATCTAGAATATTCAGCATTGGTCTTAACGTAGGTTTCTAATTTTAAATAATTAAAAAATGAAAAATATAAATAAATTTAAATCATTCTCGATTACTAAGTTAGTAGTTCCGTTTGTAATGGTGTCACTTTTGTTTACTTCTTGTAGTGAAGAAAGTGTAATAGAGTTAGTTCCTTTTAATAGTGTTTCTGAAAATGTTGCCTTTCAAACTCCAGCATTAATCGATTTGTCTGTGACTGGTATGTATAATGCTGCTGAATTAGGTAATTATAATGGAGCTGGATCCAGGGGGTATATTTTTGGCGCAGCCTTTATTCAACAAGGTGATAACAGGGGTGAAGATGTAGTTAACTTAGCTGCATTTTATCAACTCTCTTATACGGGAACTTATGATGCTACTTCAGCAAATAACGTTTATTACTGGGCGGATGGGTATCGATTGATCAATAGAGCTAACATCGTGATTGATGGAGTTGAAAAAGCTGCCGCTGCTGGAGTTATATCTCAAGAATTAGCGAATGATTACATTGGTCAAGCTAAGTTTTTTAGAGCGATTACTCATAACGAATTGTTGATTCACTTTGCAAGACCTTTCCAAGATAATAATGGAGCAAACTTAGGAGTTCCTTACAGAGAAATTCCTTATACAAATCCAGCAAATATTGAATTAGGTTTAGCGCAAGGTAGAAATACGGTTGCTGAATGCTATACTAAAATCTTAAAAGATTTAGATGATGCAGAAACGTTGCTTTATTCTAAAACAGATAGAGCGGGTGCAGCACAAATAGAAAGAATTTCAAAAGAAGCTGCCATTGCATACAAAACAAGAGTTTATTTACATATGCGTGATTGGACTAACGTAATCTTGGAAGGTAATAAATTAAACGGTAAATATGCTATGACTGCCAATCCTGATACTCCTTTCGCCAGCAACAATTCAAATAGTGAATCTATTTTTTCTATTGCTAATGGTGCTACAAACAATCCAGGTGTAAATGGATCTTTACCTAGCATGTATCATCCACCAATTCCAGCTGCTGCGAATGGACGTGGGTTAATTGCTATTAGTCCAATTATATGGAGAGATCCAACTTGGTTGATTGATGATAAAAGAAGAGCTGAAGGAACGATGGTTATAACAGGTAACGCTGCTTATTATCCGAATACAAAATTTACAAATAAATACAAAGACGCTGTCAATAAAACAGATGCGGCTCCAATTATTAGATATGCAGAAGTAGCTTTAAACATGGCAGAAGCTTATGCAAGAAAAAATTTGGTTGTAGATGGTTTGGCTAGATTGAACTCTGTTAGAAATCGTTCTTTGGCAAACCCATTAACTCAAGCTTATACAGCAGCAAGTTTTGCTTCTAATATTGATTTATTAGGCGCTGTACTAAAAGAAAGAAGAATTGAGTTTATTTGTGAAGGACGTCGTTGGGCGGATATCAGTAGATTGCAAAACGATGCTAATTTCCCAATTAGCGGTATTCCTGCAAAAATTGCTAATGCTGGTTTTGCTACTGCTGCTCCTGCTTTGGCAGCTTATGCTTTAGGTACTCCATACACAGGAGCACTAGGGGTAAATGCTTTTACTTATGATAATTTTAAGTTTATATGGCCATTACCACAGTTGGAATTAGATGCTAATCCAACTCTAAGAGCACAACAAAACCCAGGTTACTAAAAAAGGGTTTGTTGAATATTTTTAAAGAAAGAGGCTGTCTAAAATTTGACAGCCTCTTTTTGTATATAATGTTTTATGACAATCCGTTACTTGTGCCATTATTGAATTGTTAGTCCGCTTAGCGGACAGTCACATAATGTTTTTTATTTTTAAAAGTTTTTTCAATTATCTTTGCTTGATTAAAATTATTATTTATCCTAATCATATATCCTGCCAAATGAGAATTTCCTTTTTTTTTATTTTTTTAGCATGCTCATCGCTATTGTTTTCTCAAGAAAAAGGGAATAAAAATTTTGATATTAATAATAAGCACAACAGTTCTGATTCTATTAAAAAGCAAAAAATAGCTCCCATCGATCTCTACAAAGTGATCACAATCGAAAATGATACAACCTACATTGATACTTCTCTGACCATTCAAAAAGAATACAGTCATAACTATTTGCGAAAAGACATTTTTGGACTTTTACCTTTTGCGAATGATGGGCAAACCTACAATACGTTGCAATATAGTTTAACCGATTTCTCACCGTATCCGGAATTTGGTTTTAAAGCAAAACATTTTAATTTTTTGGAAGCGAATCAAATGCGTTACTATTCTGTTGCGACACCCGTAACTGAATTGTATTTTAAAAGCACAGTCAAAAAAGGACAATCTGTAGATGCTTTTATCACTTTAAACACCTCTGAAAACCTAAACTTTTCGATAGCATACAAAGGGTTGCGTTCAGAGGGCGAATATATAAATCAATTAGCAAGTACAGGTAATTTTAGATTTACCACGAGTTATAATACTAAAAACAAACGCTATTTTGCGAAAGCACATTACACTCACCAAGACATATTGAACGAAGAAAACGGAGGAATTACCACCCTAGATAATTTTGAAAGTGAAGACCCAAACTACAACAACCGACAACGATTTGAAGTGTATTTTAATGATGCCAAATCATTTCTAAAAGGGAAAAGAATTTTTCTGGATCATAATTTCAGGATTAATCCAAAAAAAGGAGCTAACAATTTATATCTAACACATCAATTTAATTACGAAAATAAATTTTTCGAATACAATCAGGCAACTGTTCCATCAATCGTTGGTACTGAGACCGTATATCGTTTTGGAGATTCGTTCCTGAACAGTGGTATTAATGACCAAACTCGGTACAATAAAATGCACAATAGAGTAGGACTTATATATGAGAACACGACTTTAGGTAATTTTCAATTTTTTGTAGATGATTTCAGGTCAAATTATTACTACAATCAGATACTTATTTTTGATAATCGTAGTATCCCAAGTTCATTCAGTCAGGAAATCAACAGTGCTGGTGGACAATATGAATACCGACACAATAAATGGAATGGAAAATTTTTATATTCAAGATCGGTAACGGCGCAATCGTTATCTAATTTAGATGCTAAATTGCACTATGATCTGAATGATGAAATTCAATTTGGATTCCAATATCAAAATATAAATAAACTGCCAAACAATAATTACAATCTACACCAGAGTAGTTATGTGCAGTACAATTGGTCTAATGATTTCAAGAATGAAAAGATAAATACGATAAAAGCCAATGCCATTTCACCATGGGTAGATGCGGAACTACAATTTTCAGTTTTAAACGATCATTTGTATTTTAATGACATTTCAAATTCCAATCAAACCCTTGCCAAAACGCAGATTGTTGCTCCCTCACAAAATAATGGCACAATAAATTACCTATCTATAAAAGCAAGTAGAGAATTTAAATTTGGAAAATTTGCTTTGGATAATACTATTTTATATCAAAAAACAGAGCAAAAAGAGGCAGTCTTAAACGTTCCTGAAATTGTAACCCGTAATACGTTTTACTACTCTAACTTTATGTTTAAAAAAGCCTTGTTTTTGCAAACCGGTATTTCGCTGAATTACTTTTCTAGTTATTATGGTAATGAATACAATCCTGTTATAGGGGAGCTTTTTGTTCAAAATGACAAACAAATAGGAAATCATCCAAACTTTGATTTTTTTGTCAACGCAAAAATCCAAAGAACAAGGATCTATTTTAAAGCAGAACATTTTAATTCCTCTTTTACGGGGAATAATTTTTATGCGTCGCCCAATAATCCATCGCGTGATTTTACAATTCGAT
Source organism: Flavobacterium sp. (assembly GCA_017997335.1). GTDB lineage: Bacteria > Bacteroidota > Bacteroidia > Flavobacteriales > Flavobacteriaceae > Flavobacterium. Next base: position 6,831 of record JAGOFG010000120.1, read on the forward strand.
TTGGTTTAATTTGGAACTTCTTCAATTAATTTTTCTTTAGAAATATAACTTTTCAAAAGGTTTTTCGGATGCGTTTTATAGCCTCGTCCTATCTTTAATTGCTTGGCAGCAAGCAAGTAAAGGATCACGTTGCAAATGAAATTCACTGAACTACAATTATAATGAAAGCATAGTGAAGGAATCACGGACGCAAAATCAGGTAATCAAGAATGTATTACAACAAAATACTATCTTTACGCCTGTATTTACAACGAATTACAATCTTAAAATCACAATACAATGCACTACGCAGAAAATATATTAGGTACAATTGGCAATACGCCATTAGTAAAACTCAATAAAGTAACTGCTGAAATAGAAGCTTTGGTACTTGCTAAAGTCGAAACATTCAATCCTGGGAATTCCGTGAAAGATAGGATGGCCGTAAAAATGATTGAAGATGCTGAGGCTGATGGACGATTGAAACCAGGCGGAACAATTATTGAAGGGACTTCAGGGAATACCGGAATGGGATTGGCATTAGTAGCTATTATAAAAGGATACAAACTAATTTGCGTGATTTCAGACAAACAATCTAAAGAAAAAATGGATATTCTTCGTGCTGTAGGAGCCAAAGTAGTGGTTTGTCCTACAGATGTTGAACCTACAGACCCGCGTTCCTATTATTCGGTTTCCAAGAGATTGGCTGAAGAAACGCCTAATTCTTGGTATGTAAATCAGTACGACAATCCATCAAACGCATTAGCGCATTACGAGCAAACAGGCCCTGAAATTTGGGAACAAACAGAAGG
>JAGOFG010000024.1 GCA_017997335.1 Flavobacterium sp.
GCTTTTTTGATGGAGCACGAACATTTTACCTATCCAGAAGCCATTCGATATTTGGCCAAAAAATACAATATCGAAATCGAAGAAACAGAACAAACCGATGCCGAAAAAGCCAATACTGATGTTCGAGAAAGTATGTTTCTAGTGTCTGAATTTGCGAAAAATTATTTTCATTCCACACTATTAAATACAGAAGAAGGGAAGGCGATAGGCTACTCGTATTTCAAAGAAAGAGGTTTCACCAACGAAACCATAAAAAAATTCGGGTTAGGCTATTCCCCAGAAACTTGGGACGCGCTGACTAAAGAAGCACTTGGGAAAGGATATCAATTACAATATCTAGAAAGTACGGGTTTAACCATTCCAAAAGACGACCGTCCTTTTGATAGATTCAAAGGCAGGGTGATGTTCCCTATCCAAAGTATGTCGGGTAGAACTTTGGGTTTTGGAGGGCGCATCTTAACCAATGATAAAAAAGCGGCCAAATATTTAAACTCTCCCGAGAGCGAAATTTATCATAAGAGCAAAGTCTTGTACGGAATTTTCCAAGCCAAACAAGCCATTGCCAAACAAAACAATTGTTATTTGGTTGAAGGATATACAGACGTAATTCAATTTCATCAAGCGGGAATCGAAAATGTCGTGGCTTCATCAGGTACGGCTTTAACACCCGACCAAATCCGACTAATCAATAGATTGACCAAAAACATTACCGTACTTTTTGATGGTGATGCTGCGGGTCTTCGTGCTTCCATTCGAGGAATCGATTTGATTTTGGAGGAAGGGATGAACGTAAAAGTGTGTACTTTTCCTGATGGCGACGACCCAGATAGTTTTGCTAAAAAAACTTCTTATGATGATTTAGTAGCTTACTTAGAGAATAACGCAAAGGATTTTATTCAGTTCAAAGCGTCTCTTTTAATGAACGAAGCTAAGAACGACCCAATAAAAAAAGCCGATTTGATTCGGGATATGGTGACGAGTATTTCTAAGATTCCAGACCGTATTCAACGAGAAATATATTTACAAGAATGTTCCAGAATTATGGATATTTCTGAGCAAGTTTTGGTGAGTACCTTGGCACAATTAGTTCAAAAAGACATTACCGAAGTAGGGAAAAAACAAAAGCAAGAGCAAAAAGCATTTGAAATTGTAAAGAATGAAAATCCCTTTCAAACAGAGAAAGTTGATGTTTTATATCGTTTAGAAAGAAAGATAATCGAAATTTTATTGCTCTACGGGAATAAAGATGAAGTTTTTGAAGATGTACTTTTAAAAGCTAATCCAGATGGGGAGATTGTTCACGTAGTTGAAAAAAAGGAGTACAAAGTTTTTCAGAGAATCTATTTGAGTTTACAAGAAGATGAGGTAGAGCTTGCACATCCCCATTTCAGGGCTATTTTTAACGATTTGATTTCATATTATCTTCAAAATGAAACAGAAGGAATTGATAATTATCTAAAAAATTTAAAACCTGAGTTTGCACAAGAAGTTACGGATATTTTGATGGAAGAAGAACAAATCGTGCTTCATAATTGGGAAGGGCAGAATATTTTTGTAAAACAAAAAACAGAAACAGTAAGTCAACACACTTCGGAAACTATCATATCCATTCGCGAATACTTAATCAATAAATTAATTATGGATTTGATGAACGAATTCACTTCAAATCCTAAAGCAGATGTAGAAGAGTTGAAAGTAATGATTAATGATTATAATAAGCTCAAAGTCAATTTGACTGGAGCTATTGGTCGAATTCGTTCTACTTACATATAAAAAAAGGAAGTCTAAAAATAGACTTCCTTTTTTATTTTTTGCGAAAATTAGTAAATCAAAAATCGAATTAAACGATTTCTAATGTTTTAGCTTTGTTAACCAAGTCGACCAAATTGGTTACATTTAATTTGGTTAATAAACGCAATTTGTAAGTACTAATTGTTTTTTCGTTTAGAGAAAGAATATCGGCTATTTCGTGGTTTTTCTTACCATGGCTCAAATAGCGCAAGACTTCAATTTCTCGGTTAGATAATTTACGATACAAACGTTCGCTTTTACTTTGTTTGGCTATCAAAGCCATGTTTTTACGAACATTTTCGTTCACAATAATTTTGCCTTGATGTACTTTTACAATAGATTGACCTAATGTTTCAAGTTTCTCGGATTTGTGAACATAGCCAGAAACTCCTGCTTTAATTGCATTGGGAGCATAAATTTGTTCCGAAAGACTACTAAAAATAATAATCTTCGTTTTAGGGAAGTTTTTCAACATCGCCTTAATTTCTAAAATACTCGCCAATCCTTCTAGTTCTAAGTCGATTACCAATACATCGATTTCCTTGTTTTGGAGGATGTCTCGAACCATCGAAAAATTACCAACATTGGCTACAATAGAGATTTCATCGTGGTCTTTAAAGTACGATTTAACTCCAAAATGGGTTACAGGATAGTTGTCTGCTAAACAAACTTTAATCATGGTATTTATTTTTTAAGAGTTGTCTATCAAAATGATAGCATAAATGTAGTAAAAAAAATACAATAAATACCAGGAATGTTAATTTTTTTTAATTTTTATCAATAATACAGACTGGTATTGGGTTCATTTTGTGTTGGTTAGCATTATTTAGTCGTTTGTAGGTCGTAAAAACGTCCTTTTCTCTACCCTCAAAGTCCGAAATCGTTTTCCCAATTTCGTCTTGCAACATGGCCCATTCCAATTCGTCATAACTTGCGCCAAGTTGATCTTCGTCTGAACGGTCATCTCCAAAAAGGCCATCTGTGGGTGCGGCAATTAGAATAGAATTTGGAACTTTCAAATATTCTCCTAGTGCATAAACATCTGATTTTAATAAATCTGCAATTGGACTTAGGTCTACTCCGCCATCACCATATTTAGTATAAAAACCCACACCAAAATCTTCTACCTTATTTCCTGTTCCAGCAACTAGTAGTCCATGAATACCTGCATAGTAATACAAAGTGCTCATTCTTAAACGTGCTCTTGTGTTGGCTAATGACAAGTTCATTTTAGCGGTATCTTCGTGTTCTGGCACTACTTTTTTGAATGCTTCAAATACAGAAGTCAAATCAGAAGCAGCGCTTTTTACATTAGGGAAACGTTCTTTGAGTTGTTTGATATGCTCTTGAGCTCGGCTTATATGAGAAGGTGCTTGATGAATAGGCATTTCTATGCAGAGTACTTCCATACCTGTTTGTGCACAAAGTGTTGAGGTAACAGCAGAGTCGACTCCGCCAGAAATACCAATCACAAACCCATTGGATTTGGCGTTTTTGGCATAATCGGTGAGCCATTTTATAATTTGAGAGTTTACTTTTTCTGGTGATAAGGGCGTTTTTTTAATCATAATAGTTTACGTTTTAAAAAGCAGGAATGTATATTTGCAAAATCTTTTCAAAATGGGAATTTATTCCGAAAATATTTAAAAGCTAAATTAAATAATAAATATCAAATCGCCATAATTCCGAACCATAAACTAGAAGGGAAGTAGTGTGATTAAAATAAAGAATACACGAATAATTTATAACTCATGAAAATCTATCTTTTACCACTTGCCATTTGCTTCTTTTTGCTTTCATGCGAAAAGAAAAATAAGATTGAAAAAGCTGTAGAAGAAATTCCAGTTGAAATTAAAGTTGATAGATTTGACAAAGCTTTTTTTGAAACTAAACCTGAGGACTTAAGTCAGTTAAAACAAAAGTACCCATATTTTTTTCCTGCAGGAACGGATGATGCAATTTGGATTGAAAAAATGCAGCATCCTCAATGGCGAGAATTGTATGGAGAAGTGGAAAAAAAGTATGCTGATTTTTCAACTATTAATCAAGAGATAGAAACGTTATTTAAGCATATTAAGTTTTATTTTCCTAAAACTAAAACGCCAAAGGTTGTTACTTTGATTTCTGAAATGGATTATAATACCAAAACGATTTACGCGGATAGTTTGGTAATTGTGTCTTTAGAGCTGTATTTAGGTAAAAATCATAAATTTTATCAATTTCCTGAATACATCAAACAAAATTTTGAACCCACTCAAATCGTTCCAGATATTGCTTCAAGTTTTCTTCAAACAAAAATGGTTCCAGATACGGATAAGTCATTCTTGTCTCAAATGATTTACTTGGGAAAAGAATTGTATCTAAAAGAATTGTTGTTGCCGGAATATACTGATGCCGCTAGAATAGGATATACTCCTGAGCAAATTAAATGGTGTGCTGAAAACGAGGGTTATATTTGGCGTTACTTTATTGATAAAGAAATGCTATATAGTGTAGACGCTAAATTAATTCCTAGATTTTTGAGTCCAGCACCATTTTCTAAATTTTATTTAGAAATAGATAATGATTCGCCAGGACAAGTAGGTGCTTGGATTGGTTGGCAAATAGTAAGGTCGTATATGAAGAATAATGATGTTACTATCAACGAATTAATGAATAAAAAAGCAAAAGAAATTTTTGAACAGTCAAAATATAAACCAAAGAAATAATGTCAAATATACATACCTCAGAAATTAAGTTTCAAGTTGAATTAGATGAAAATAGAGTGCCAGAAAAACTATTTTGGTCTGCAGAAGATGGTGGCGTGACAGCAGAAGAAGCTAAAGCGATTATGCTTTCTATTTGGGATAGCAATCACAAAGAAAGTATGAGAATTGATTTGTGGACGAAAGATATGCCTGTAGATGAAATGAAAATTTTTTTCCATCAAACGCTAGTGGCTATGTCTGAGACATTTAAAAGAGCTACTAATGACGAAAAAATGGCAGACACAATGATGGATTTTTGTGATTATTTTGCCGAAAAGCTTGAATTGAAAAAATAGATTAGTTTAATCTTAAAAAAAATCCAAATTCCAAGAATTATCATTGGAATTTGGATTTTGTATTTAAAATGAATTGTTGTTTTTAAAGACTTCTTGGTTAACCTCGTCTATGTAGTTCAATAATTCTTCTTTTCCGGTAGACTCTGTAGAAGAAGTAACAAAATAATGAGGCATTTCAGCCCAATTGTTCGCTAGCATTTTCTTTTTGTATGCAGCTATATGTGAGTCAATTTTTACCTTACTGATTTTGTCTGCTTTAGTAAAAATGATGCAAAAAGGGATTTCGCTTTCTCCCATATAAGACATGAATTCAATATCTATAGTTTGTGCTTCGTGGCGAATATCAATCAGTACAAAAGCACATACTAATTGCTCTCTAGATTCAAAATAGTCTGTGATAAACTCTTGGAATATTGATTTGGTTTTTTTTGAAACTTTGGCGTATCCATAACCAGGTAAATCAACTAAAAACCAATTGCTGTTGATTAAGAAATGATTGATTAACTGCGTTTTTCCAGGCCTTGCAGATGTTTTTGCTAATTTCTTATGATTGGTCAGCATATTAATCAATGAAGATTTGCCTACATTAGAACGACCAATAAAAGCATACTCGGGCAAGAAGTCCTTGGGACATTTGCTTACATCAGAATTGCTAATAACAAATTCGGCAGTATTGATTTTCATTTTCTAATCGTTTTGATTAATGTGCAGCTAAGTGAGTATGAGTTAACCAATCTTCTAAAACTCTGTTGAATTCGTCAGGATGTTCCATCATTGCAGCGTGCCCGCATTTGTCAATCCAATATAAACTTGAGTTTGGCATTAGTTTATGAAATTCTTCTGCAACTTCCGGAGGAGTTACTTTATCATTTTTTCCCCAAATAATACAGGTTTGTACATGCATTTTTGGTAAATCTTTGGCCATATTGTGTCTAATTGCACTTTTTGCAATCGTTAACGTTTTGATTAATTTGATTCTATCGTTTACGGTTGCAAAAACTTCATCGATTAGTTCTGGTGTAGCAATCTTTGGGTCATAAAAAACATCTTCTGCTTTTTTCTTGATGTATTCATAGTCACCTCTTTTAGGATAGCTATCGCCCATAGCACTTTCATAAAGTCCAGAGCTACCTGTAATAACTAGACCGGCAACTTTTTCTGGATACATTTTTGTGTGGTATAATGCGATATGGCCTCCCAACGAGTTGCCCAAAAGGATAACACGATCCAGTCCTTTATAAGTGATAAAGTTTTTCACATAAACTGCAAAGCTTTTAACGTTAGTCTTTAAAATGTTTTGCGTATAGATAGGTAGATCTGGAATTATAATTTTGTACCCTCTTTCAGAAAAATAACTTGCTACAGCATCAAAGTTACTCAATCCTCCCATAAGTCCGTGAAGAATTACAATTGGGGTTCCTTCTCCAGCTTCATAATAGCTATACTTACCTTCTATTTTATAGTATTTTTCCATGTAATATGTGACTCGGTTTCAATTTCGACAAATATAGGATTTATTAAATTAAAATAAATTGTTAGGGTTGCTTTTTACTGATTTTATTCTTTTTCATTGGTTTATTCGTTTTAAAATGAGTGATTTTCATTTTGCAAAAAGCTAAGATTAGGCATAAAAAAGCAAAATCGTTTTTGTGAGAATTATTGTAAATTTTAATATAGATATCAACTTTATCTTAATAAAAAAAAATATTTGCTAACTGTTTGATAAACTATAAATTAAAGCTTTTTGGTTAAGAGTGGGTAAACTTATCAACAAAGTGGTATAAAGTGGTAAATTGTGGTAAAAATTTATATATTTTTGCTTAATACAATCTAATGCAAATTTTGTGGACGCAATTATTGGTACATATGAGTGTAAAGTAGATGCTAAAGGAAGGGTAATGTTGCCTTCTCCTTTGAAAAAGCAGTTGGCTACTTCTCTTCAAGACGGTTTCGTTTTGAAGCGCTCCGTGTTCCAACCTTGTCTAGAATTGTATCCTATGAAGGAGTGGAATGTGATGATGCAAAAGGTGAATGGATTGAATCGGTTTGTGAAAAAAAATAATGATTTTATTCGTCGATTTACTGCAGGCGTAAAAGTGGTAGAAATTGATGCCTTAGGTAGGATGTTGATTCCGAAAGACTTGGTGGGTTTTGCAAGTATAGCCAAAGATGTTGTTTTTTCTTCTGCGGTAACAATTGTTGAAATCTGGGATAAAGACTTGTATGAAAAATCTATAAGTGGAGAGGATCTTGATTTTGCCGATTTGGCAGAGGAAGTAATGGGAAATATAAATAATAGCGACAATGGAATATCATAATCCTGTATTGTTAAAAGAAACAGTAGATGGTTTGAATATCAAACCAGGCGGAGTGTATGTAGATGTGACATTTGGTGGGGGAGGGCACTCAGCCGAAATTCTTAGAAGATTAGGTCCTGATGGGAAATTGTTTGCATTTGATCAAGATGAAGATGCTTTGGCAAATGCTTTGCCTGATGAGCGTTTTACTTTAATTAATGAAAATTTCAGATTTATCAAGCGCTTCTTACGTTTTTATGGAGTAAAAGGGGTTGATGGAATTTTGGCAGATTTAGGTGTTTCATCTCATCAGTTTGATGTGGCTGAAAGAGGTTTTTCTACTCGTTTTGATGCAGAATTAGACATGCGTATGAGTCAAAAAAATGATTTGAGCGCCTATAGAGTAGTCAATGAATATGATGATGCGAATTTGAGAAGAGTTTTTTGGGACTATGGAGAATTAAAAAATGCTCCTGCTTTGTCTAGAACTATTATAGAAGCGAGAGAAAAGCATCCTATTAAAACAACAGATGAATTGAAGTTGATTTTGGCTAAATACTTACCAGAGAAGGTTCGTAATAAAGTATTAGCTCAAATATACCAAGCCATTCGTATTGAGGTAAATCAAGAAATGGATGTTTTAAAAGAGTTTTTGGAACAATCATTAGAGATTTTAAATCCAGAAGGAAGATTAAGTGTAATTTCTTACCATTCACTTGAAGATCGATTAGTGAAAAGATTTATCAAAAACGGCATGTTTGAAGGAGAGCCGGAGCGTGATTTTTTTGGAAACTTTTCTGTTCCTTTTAAAACTATAGGTAAGTTGGTTGTTCCTTCTGATGAAGAAATAAAAAGTAATAATAGAGCACGAAGTGCAAAATTGCGTATTGCAGAAAAGAAATAAAGGATTATGAAACAAGGAGTTTATGCCATATTAAAAGCTAAATATTTGATTCATGATGACGCGATTAAAAATTGGCGTTTTATAGTTTTTTTGGTAGTACTTGTGATTTTAATGATTGCCAATACACAACGTTTTGAGCAAAAGGTTTTTGAAATAAATGAATTGAATAATCAAGTAAAAGAGCTTCGATCTGAATTTGTAGATAAAAGATCTGAATTGATGAAATTGAAAATGGAGTCGACGGTAGCAAAAAAAATGGAAACTAAACAAATCTTTCCATCAACTGTGCCTCCAGTAAAAATTAAAGTTAAAAAAGAAGAAGACCCGAATATATTCGAAAAATTATGGCAGTAGAAGATAAAAACATATCGTATCGTATTTATCTAGTGGCATTTTTCCTGTTCATAATGGCCGTGGCTATTGCTGTGAAGCTAACGAATATTCAGTGGGTTGAAGGTGATTATTATAGAAAGTTAGCCAAAGAAAGAACGGTTAAGAATTTTGTTATACCTGCCAATAAAGGAAATATTTATTCGGCTGATGGAAGCTTATTAGCTACTTCGATACCTAATTATGAGATTCGTTTTGATGCTGTTGCACCAAAAACGGAAGTCTTTGAAAAGAATATTAAGCAATTAGCAGATTCTTTGGGTAAACTTTTGAATAAATCTTCGGACACTTTTGAAAGAGAATTACGAAGAGCAAGGGTGAATAAAAGTCGCTATTTTTTGGTAGCTCGTGACTTGAGTTACACAGAGTATATTGCAATTAAAAGTTTCCCATTGTTCAACTTGGGAGCATACAAAGGAGGTATAATTGTAGAGCAAGAAACAGTTAGAGAGCATCCAATTGGCAAAATCGCAGAGAGAACTATTGGTTACATCGGAAGAGATGTAAATGGTCATATTAATCCTGTTGGAGTAGAAGGAGCTTACAGTAACTATCTGAACGGAAAAGACGGTCGCATTTTAAAACAAAAAATAGCCAAAGGGCAATGGAAACCTATTAGTGATGTAAATCAGGTTGAGCCTCAAGACGGCTATGATGTTATTTCGACTATTGATGTATTTATTCAAGATATAGCGCATCATGCTTTGTTAAAGCAATTAGAGGAATATCAAGCTGATCATGGTTGTGTAGTTGTTATGGAAACAAAAACAGGCTATGTAAAAGCAATTTCTAATCTTGGGAGAAATGAAAAAACAGGCATGTATTCTGAGCGATTGAATTATGCTGTTAGAGAATCTCATGAGCCTGGTTCAACATTTAAATTGGTTGATTTAATGGCTTTGTTAGATGATAAATTAGTAGATACAAGTGCTGTTTTTGATAGCAAAGGAGGAGAAATAAAATACTTTGGAAAATCAGTGCGTGATTCACATGAGGGAGGTTATGGTAAAATTTCTTTAGCAAGAGGATTTGAAGTTTCTTCAAATACTGTGATGGTTCAAGCAGTATATAACAACTACAAGTCTAATCCAACGCAATTCGTAAATCATATCAATTCCTATGGTTTAAATAAAAAATTAGGAATTGGATTTAATGGAGAAGGAGCGCCTTATATTCCTCAGCCAAGCGATAAAAAATGGTCAAGATTAACACTTCCTTGGATGGCTTTTGGATATAATGTTTCTGTAACTCCTTTGCAAACATTGGCTTATTACAATGCCGTTGCCAATAATGGTGAAATGGTAAAACCATTGTTTGTTTCTGAAATTAAAGAATGGAATAAAACCATTAAAAAGTACGACAAAGTGGTTTTGAATCCTAAAATTTGTTCTCAAGAGACGATACATAAACTCAAAGCGATACTTGAAAATGTTGTAAAAAGAGGTACTGGTTCTAAGTTGTATTCAAAAGATTTTTCTATGGCGGGAAAGACAGGTACGGCTCAAGTAAATTATGCAAAAGCTGGGGGAGCTGAGAAGTATTATGCTTCTTCTTTTGTAGGTTACTTTCCTGCAGATCATCCTAAATATTCTTGCATAGTTGTGGTTCATAAACCCAATACAACCAATAATAATTATTATGGAGCTGATGTGGCAGGACCTGTTTTTAAGCGTATTGCTCAGAAAATTTTTACTGACTCGCCAACAACCAATGAGATTAAAAATTTGAATCGAAAAATTCAAAAACAAGAGAGTAATTACAATTCTTATTACGCAAAAGCACAAAAAAAAATCAAATCGATTCCTAATGTAAGAGGAATGGCGGGTATGGATGCTGTTGCATTACTTGAGAATTTAGGGTTAAAGGTTAAAGCAATCGGTATTGGAAAAGTAAAGAAACAATCACTTCAAGCAGGTGAGAATATAAATAAAAATGCAACTATAATATTAGAATTGTCATGAAAATACTAAAAGACATACTGTATAAAGTAGCAATAGAAGCATTAAACGGGTCTACTGATAATGCTGTCAATCATTTGCATTTTGATTCTAGAAAAATAGAAGCTAATGATGTTTTTGTTGCAATAAGAGGTGCGGTTTCAGACGGGCATAACTTCATAGATAAAGCAATTGCTTTGGGAGCTACTACAATTGTTTGTGATGTGTTTCCTTCAGAGTTACAAAAAAAAGTTACCTATGTTTTAGTAAAAGATACTAACGCTGCTTTGGCATTTATGGCGGCTAATTTTTATGACAATCCTTCTCAAAAATTAAAATTGGTTGGAATAACTGGAACAAATGGTAAAACAACAATTGCTTCATTACTTTATCAATTATTTAAAAAAGCAGGTTTTAAAGTTGGCTTGATATCTACAGTTAAAATTTTGGTTAATGATGAAGAGTTCAAAGCAACGCACACCACGCCAGATTCTTTGACAATAAACCACTATTTAGCTGCAATGAATGAGGCTGGTGTAGACTATTGTTTTATGGAGGTAAGCTCGCATGGAATTCATCAAAAAAGAACGGAAGGGCTTCACTTTGTTGGCGGAGTTTTTACGAATCTTTCGCATGACCATTTGGATTATCATCCAACTTTTGCAGAATATCGTGATGTTAAGAAATCGTTTTTCGACTTTTTGCCAAAAACAGCATTCGCTTTGTCTAACGGAGATGATAAAAATGGAGCAGTTATGCTGCAAAATACTGCTGCGACCAAACGAACGTATGCACTCAAATCTTATGCAGATTACAAAGCAATAATTCTCGAAAATCAATTATCGGGTTTGTTGTTAAAGATCAATGATAATGAAGTTTGGGTCAAATTGATTGGAACATTTAACGCCTATAATTTATTGGCAATTTACGGTACTGCCATAGAATTAGGTCTTGAGAGTCTAGAAGTACTTAGATTGTTGTCTGAATTAGAAAGTGTTTCTGGTAGATTTCAATTTATTGTTTCGGCTCAAAATATAACCGCTATTGTTGATTATGCGCATACTCCGGATGCCCTAGATAATGTTTTGAATACGATTAACGATGTACGAACTCAAAACGAACAGTTGATTACGGTTGTTGGATGCGGTGGAAATAGAGATAAAGCCAAGCGTCCAATTATGGGAGGTATTGCGTCTGATAAAAGTGATAAGGCAATTTTAACTTCGGATAATCCTCGTGATGAAGAACCAGAAACTATAATTGAGGAAATGGAGGCTGGTGTAGCACCACAAAATTTTAAAAAGGTTTTAGTAATTACAGATAGAAAACAGGCCATAAAAGCGGCTTGTCAGTTGGCTCAACCCAATGATATTATTTTAATTGCTGGAAAAGGACATGAAACCTATCAAGAAATCAAAGGAGTTCGTCAGGACTTTGATGATATGAAAATAGTAAAAGAAACATTAGAACAATTAGGAAAATAACAAAGATCAAATCTAAATTCCTTAAACCATTATTTAAGCAGAATTTTAGAATTTGAATTTAAATTTTTAAAATAGAAAAATATGCTGTACTACTTATTTGAATATTTAAACAAGACTTTGGATATCCCAGGAACAGGGGTTTTTCAGTACATCACTTTTAGATCGGCATTGGCTTTTATGTTGTCATTGTTGCTTTCAACTATTTACGGTAAACGAATTATTGGTTTTTTGCGTAGACAACAAGTAGGAGAAACTGTGCGTGAACTAGGATTAGCGGGGCAAAACGAAAAAGCGGGTACACCTACTATGGGAGGACTCATCATTATTTTTGCAACTTTAGTCCCTGTACTTTTGTTTGCAAGACTTCAGAACATCTATATCGTTTTGCTAATTGTAACTACGCTATGGATGGGAACTATTGGTTTTGTAGATGATTATATCAAAATTTTCAAAAAAGATAAGCAAGGTTTAAAAGGGATTTTTAAAGTATTTGGTCAAGTTGGTTTGGGCTTAATAGTAGGTTCAGTGCTTTATTTTAGTCCAGCAGTTACGGTAAGAACGGATACTGGTAAAATAGATGTTTTTAAATCAGCTACTCAAACAGTTATTCTTCCTGCACCAATTGAGGAAAAATCTACTGCTACTACCATTCCTTTTTTCAAAAATAACGAATTTGATTATGCCGAATTGTTGGCTTGGACTGGAGACGGTTATGAAAAATGGGCTTGGTTAATCTTTATTCCAGTTGTGATTTTTATTATTACAGCGGTTTCGAACGGTGCCAATTTAACAGATGGAATTGATGGTTTAGCAGCGGGAACATCGGCAGTGTCTGTTTTTGCGCTCGGAATATTCACATTCGTTTCAGGAAATATAATTTTCTCAAACTACCTCAATATTATGTATATCCCCCATTCTGGAGAAATGACGGTATTTATTTTCTCGTTTGTAGGGGCGCTAATTGGTTTTCTTTGGTACAATTCCTATCCTGCATCTGTGTTTATGGGCGATACCGGAAGTTTAACTATTGGAGGGATTATTGCGGTTTTGGCCATTGCGGTAAGAAAAGAAATGTTGATTCCGCTTCTTTGTGGGATTTTCTTAGTAGAAAACTTTTCGGTGGTGTTACAAGTAAGTTATTTTAAGTATACCAAAAAACGATTTGGTGAGGGAAGACGAATATTTTTAATGTCGCCTTTGCATCATCATTATCAAAAGAAAGGCTATCACGAGAGCAAAATAGTAACTCGTTTTTGGATTGTAGCAATTATGTTGGCTATTTTATCTATCGTAACCCTAAAATTAAGATAACATGAGATTAGTTGTTTTAGGTGGAGGCGAAAGTGGAGTAGGAACCGCTATTTTAGGACAAAAGCAAGGCTATGAAGTATTTGTTTCTGATTTTGGAAAAATAAAGCAAAGCTATAAAGACGTTCTTGATAAGTATGGAATTCCTTGGGAAGAAGAGCAGCATACAGAAGCGTTAATTTTAAACGCTACAGTGGTTATGAAAAGCCCTGGTATTCCTGACAAAGCGCCAATTGTGAAGAAATTAGTTGAGAAAGGAATATCCGTTATTTCAGAAATTGAGTTTACCGCTCCTTTTACAAACGCAATAACTATAGGGATTACAGGTAGTAATGGAAAAACAACTACTACTATGCTTACCTATCATTTGTTAAAGAATGCCGGTTTGAATGTAGCCTTGGGAGGAAATATTGGAAAGAGTTTTGCGTGGCAAGTGGCAGAGCATAATTATGATGTGTATGTTTTAGAGTTAAGTAGTTTTCAATTGGATGGAATTATCAATTATAAGCCACATATCGCCATTTTAACCAATATTAGCCCAGATCATTTGGATCGATATGAATACAAATACGAAAATTATATTGCTTCGAAATTTAGGATTACAATGAACCAAACAGCATCAGATTATTTGATTTATGATGCTGATGACGAAGCAACTCAAGAATGGTTAAAACACAATACAACAAAAGCACAATTAATACCTTTTTCTATTTCTCAAACACTGGATTTAGGAGCATTTTTAAAAGACAACAATATGGAAGTTAAAATGAATCAAGAAGAATTTTCAATGGAGACCGAGTACATTGCATTAGAAGGGAAACATAATATGAAGAACGCAATGGCAGCAACATCTGTAGCAAAATTGATGCAAATACGAAATGCGACTATCCGTGAGAGTTTATCGAATTTTCAAGGTGTTGAGCACCGTTTAGAAAAAGTGCTAAAAATTCAAAATGTGCAATACATAAATGATTCTAAAGCTACCAATGTTAATGCAACCTATTTTGCTTTGGATAGTATGAATGTTCCAACTGTTTGGATAGTTGGTGGTGTTGATAAAGGGAATGATTATAATGAGTTAATGTCTTTGGTACGCGAAAAAGTAAAAGCGATTATTTGCTTGGGAATTGATAATTCAAAAATAATTGCGGCATTCGGTAATGTAGTAGACGATTTAATAGAAGTAAACACTATGAACGATGCTGTAAGAATGGCACAACGTTATACTGAAAAAGGGGATGCTGTTTTGTTATCACCAGCTTGCGCAAGTTTTGATTTATTCGAAAACTATGAAGATCGTGGGCGTCAATTCAAACAAGCAGTTTATAATCTGTAAATAATATAAATCAGTTTAAAATAGTTAAGTAATGAAGGAGCTAGTAAACAAGCTAAAAGGAGATAGAGTAATTTGGTCATTCGTGGCCTTATTGGCTTTGTTTTCGTTTATGCCTGTTTTTAGTGCTAGTAGTAACTTAGCCTATATAGGTTTAGGTAAAGGGAATACTCTTGGGTATTTGTTGAAACATCTTGCTCATATTGGCATAGGCTTTTTGATTATTTATTGGATTCATAATGTTCCCTATTTATATTTCAGAGCAATTTCAAAGGCAGCTTTGCCCGTTGTTTGGATAATGTTGGCTTATGCATTAATCAAAGGAACGGTTATCGCTGGAGCCAATGCAAGTCGTTGGATACAGATTCCTTTTATAAAAATTACATTTCAGCCTTCAACTATGGCGGCTATTGTGTTGTTTGTGTTTGTTGCTCGTTATTTATCCAAAAAAAGAGAAACACCAATAGATTTTAAATCTTCTTTAATCGAATTGTGGTTGCCTGTTTTTATAACATTAATTTTTATTTTGCCCTCTAACTTTTCTACCACTGCTTTGATTTTTTCAATGGTTTTAATGTTGGTTTTTATTGGCAAATATCCAATGAAGTATATTGGCTTTGTTATTGGCTCGGGTGTTGTGATGTTGTTGTTTTTTGTATTGATTGCAAAAGCTTTTCCTGATTCAAGGTTTTTTAGTAGGGTTTCAACATGGGAAAGTCGTATTGAACGATTCACTTCTGATAAAGCCGATGAAGATAATTATCAAATTGAAAAAGCAAAAACGGCTATAGCCTCTGGTGGACTCTATGGTTTAGGCCCAGGCAAAAGTGTTCAGAAAAATTTTCTACCTCAATCCTCCTCTGATTTTATCTTTGCCATTATAGTAGAAGAGTGGGGATTGATTGGTGGTCTTTCTGTACTTGGATTGTATTTGTTATTGATGTTTCGTTTTGTGATTGCATCTCATAAGGCCAATACATTGTTTGGAAAATTAATTGTAATTGCTCTTGGTTTTCCAATGATTTTTCAGGCCATGATTAATATGGCTGTAGCAGTAGAGTTGTTGCCAGTTACAGGTCAAACATTGCCATTAATTAGTAGTGGAGGTAGTTCTATTTGGATGACTTGTTTCGCACTTGGTGTCATTTTGAGTGTCACCAAAAAAGAAGAAGAAATTGCTCAAGAAGTAAAAGAAAAACAAATTCGAGAAGAAGCTTTGCAAAAGTTGATTGATGCGCAACTCGAATCTGATGCTCAAGAAAAAGAAGAAGAATATTCTATAGAAGATCATGCTAATCCAATGAATGCTGTACTTAACCGATAGTATCTGATAGTAGTAAATTGTTTATTTGTTCTAAATTTTTTAAGATGTCAAAATTAAAATTCATATTGAGTGGTGGTGGTACTGGTGGTCATATCTATCCAGCAATTGCTATTGCAAATGAGCTAAAGAAGCGATTTCCAGAAGCAGAGTTTCTTTTTGTGGGCGCCAAAGACAAAATGGAAATGCAAAAAGTACCTCAAGCCGGTTACGCTATTAAAGGGCTTTGGATAGCTGGTTTACAAAGAAAACTGACACTGCAAAATGCATTATTTCCCATTAAACTGTTAAGTAGTTTGTGGGAATCCAGAAAAATACTAAAAAGCTTCAAGCCTGACGTAGTTATTGGTACGGGAGGTTTTGCAAGCGGTCCTTTGTTGAATGTAGCCAATAGTTTAAATATTCCGACATTAATACAAGAACAAAATTCATATCCAGGTATTACAAATAAGTTATTGAGTAAAAAGGCAGCAAAAATTTGTGTTGCTTATGAAAACTTAGAACGATTTTTTCCTAAAGAAAAAATGATTTTGACAGGAAATCCTGTTCGTCAAGATTTAATTGATGTTTCTAGTAAAAGGGAAGAGGCAATTGCTTTTTTTAAACTAGATCCAAAGAAAAAAACACTATTGGTTTTAGGAGGAAGTTTAGGTGCTAGAAGAATCAATCAATTGATTGAAAAAGAATTGCAAGGTCTTTTGTCGCAAAAAGTTCAAATTATATGGCAATGTGGTAAACTGTATTTAGACGACTATTCAAAATACAATTCAGCTCAAGTGCAAGTAGTTGCTTTTATCGAGCGTATGGATCTTGTTTATGCAGCTGCAGATGTAGTTATTTCTAGAGCTGGAGCATCGTCGGTTTCTGAATTATGTATAGTTGGGAAACCAGTGATTTTTATCCCTTCTCCAAATGTTGCAGAAGATCATCAGACGAAGAATGCACAAGCAATAGTAGATAAGAAAGGAGCAATAATGATTAAAGAATCTGCTTTAGAGGATGAATTTAGTATTGTTCTAGAAGCTTTGTTGAAAGATGAAGGAAAACAACAACTCTTGGGCGATAACATAAAAAAGTTGGCTTTACCACAAGCAACGATCCAAATCGTTGATGAAATTGAAAAGTTATTGAAAAAATAGAGATACTATTTTGTTAATTTTTAAAATTGAAAAATGAACTTAAATCAAATACATAACGTCTATTTTGTTGGCATTGGAGGCATCGGAATGAGTGCTTTGGCTCGTTATTTCAAAAATATTGGAAAACAAGTTTGTGGTTATGATAAAACGCCGTCGATGTTGACAAACGAACTTATCGAGAGCGGAATTGATATTCATTTTGAAGATAATGTAGCTTTAATTCCAGCTAGTTTTAAACCAGAGAACACTTTGGTAATTATCACGCCAGCAGTTCCAAAATCGCATTTGGAGTGGAATTATTTCTTAGCCCAAAACTATGAAGTAAAAAAACGTGCCGAAGTACTAGGGATAATAACCAAAGACACTTTTAGTTTTGCTGTAGCAGGTACACACGGAAAAACTACTACTTCAAGTATTCTTGGGCATATTCTTTATGAAAGTGGTGCTGATGTTACTGCTTTTATTGGCGGTATCGTTGAAAATTATAATTCCAATTTAATTGGTTTAGGCAAAACAGTTACCGTTGTTGAGGCAGATGAATTCGATCGCTCTTTCTTGCATTTACATCCAAATATTGCTTGCGTGACATCAATGGATGCGGATCATTTAGATATCTATGGAACAAGTGAGGCTATAGAAGCTTCTTTTGTTGAATTTGCAAACAAAGTCGAAGATAAATCAAAATTGTTTGTCGCCCAAGGCTTGCCTCTAGAAGGAATGGTTTGTGCAATAAATGATGATGCTCAATTTAAAGCATTCAATGTTAGAGTCGAGGATTCTAGTTATGTTTTTGATGTGCAAACACCAACAGAGCTTATTACGAATTTACGTTTTGGTTTACCCGGAAGACATAATTTAATGAATGCGTTGATGGCATTGGCAATGGCTAAAACTTACGGCACCTCAACTGAGGCAATTGCTAGTGCTTTATCAACATTTAGAGGGATAAGAAGACGTTTTTCTTATCAAATTAAACGTTCGGATTTGATTTACATAGACGACTATGCACATCATCCAACCGAAATTAATGCGGTGCATCAAGCGGTAAGAGAGTTGTATCCTGGTCAAAAAGTATTGGCAGTTTTTCAACCGCATTTGTTTAGTAGAACCAAAGATTTTGCTGATGACTTTGCTGCTAGCTTATCTAATTTTGACGAAATTTTATTACTGGATATTTATCCTGCACGTGAACTCCCAATGGAAGGTATTACCTCCCAATGGTTAATGGATAAAATGACAAATGACAACAAGAAATTGGTTCAAAAAGAACAATTAATTGCGTCTATTCAGTCTTCAGAGGCTAAGGTTATTGTAACTATAGGCGCAGGAGATTTAGGAGAAATGGTTCCATCAATAAAAAAGGCATTAGATGAAACGTTTTAATTGGCCAACAATCCGATTGCTTTTAATGTTAGCCTTGGTGATTTTTTTGTATTCTTTCACCGGAAAACGGAATTTGAATCGAAAAGTAACGAAAGCAGAGGTTGTTTTTGTAGGAGAAAATCAGCTTTTTGTTAAACAACAAGCGGTTAATAAATTGTTAATAGAAAATAGACAGGACCCTAAAACTATTGCTATAGATGCCTTAGATTTGAATAAACTCGAGAAAACCATCGATTCACACCCTTTGATTGACAAGTCTGAAGTGTCTGTGAGTGTAGATGGTGTTCTAAAAGCTGTTGTAAAACAAAAGACTCCAATAGCAAGAATTAATGGAAAGGGAGCATCTTTTTATATTGATTACAAGGGAAATAAAATGCCTTTGTCGGAAAATTATACAGCACGAGTTCTTCTTGTTTCGGGGGAAATAAACGATAAAAATAAGGAAGATTTAGCTAAGCTATTTCGTGTAATTTACGACGATGTTTTTTTGAAAAAAAACATCATTGGAATGCAAGTTATGCCAAATGGTAGCGTTTTAATGCTGAATAGAAACTATAATTTTAAAATTGATTTTGGTCAATTGATAAACGTTGAACAAAAATTTAAAAATTATAAAGCTTTTTTTCAAAAAGTAGTTTTAGACAGTTCAATTGCTGAATATAAAAAAATTGATCTTCGATTTGCGGAACAAGTAGTGTGTACTAAATAATAGAAAATGGAAAAAGAGAATATTGCGGTAGGTCTAGATATTGGAACAACCAAGATAGTTGCCATGATTGGCAAAAAAAATGAATACGGGAAGTTAGAAATTTTAGGAGTTGGAAAATCCAAAAGTTTGGGTGTGGCTAGAGGTGTTGTAAATAACATTACTCAAACCATTCAATCCATTCAACAAGCTATTTTTGAAGCAGAAAATAATTCAGGTTATAAAATTAAAGATGTAGTTGTTGGTATTGCGGGTCAACACATTCGAAGCATTCAACACAGCGATTATATTAGCAGAAATAATCCAGAAGAAGTAATAGGTGATTGTGATATTGATTTATTGATTAGTCAAGTTCACAAATTAGCGATGTTACCTGGAGAAGAGATTATACATGTACTACCGCAGGAATTTAAAATTGATGGGCAATCCGATATCAAAGAGCCTGTTGGGATGTATGGAGGACGATTAGAAAGTAGTTTTCATATAGTTGTAGGACAAGCTTCATCGATAAGAAACGTAGGGAGATGTATTCAGAGTTCAGGAATTGAGTTGTCAGGTTTGACTTTAGAGCCTTTAGCTTCATCTGATGCAGTATTGAGTCAAGAAGAAAAAGAAGCAGGAGTTGCTTTGATTGACATTGGTGGGGGAACTACAGATTTGGCAATTTTTAAAGATGGAATTATTAGACATACAGCTGTAATTCCTTTTGGTGGTAATGTTATCACTGATGATATCAAAGAAGGATGTTCTATTGTTGAAAAGCAAGCTGAATTATTGAAAGTAAAATTTGGTTCTGCTTGGCCAGGGGAAAACAAAGACAATGAAATTGTTTCCATCCCAGGAATCAGAGGTAGAGAGCCTAAAGAGATTTCTTTGAAAAATTTATCTAAAATTATCCACGCAAGAGTTGTGGAAATTATCGAACAAGTTTTTGCAGAAATCAAATTATATGGTCACGAAGACCCACGTAAAAAACTAATCGCGGGAATTGTATTAACAGGTGGTGGTGCTCAATTGAAACATATTAAGCAATTAGTGGAATATATTACTGGAATCGATACCAGAATAGGTTATCCAAATGAGCATTTAGCGGGTAATTCGGATGAGGAAATTTCAAGTCCATTATATGCTACTGCAGTTGGATTAGTAATGAATAGCATTGAGAAAAAAACTCAAAGTGCTGTCAAAATTGATAAAAGTCCTGTTCTAGAAAGAACGCCATATTATAGAGAGCATCTGGTAGAAACTGTGCCAGTACCTGAAATCGAAAAGCCTTTAGTTGTCGATTTAGAGGTGAAAGAAGAAAGACATGTGCCAAGCCCAGAGTCTACAGAAACTAAAATTAGACGATCTTTTCTAGATAAATATGTAGATAAGATTAAAGAATTTTTAGATAACGCAGAATAAATAAAATAAGTAAAGCCCTTTTTGTCCCAAGCAAAAGAGCAAAAAATATAAATAAGAATTTCAAAAACCCAATAAGATGACAAGCAACTCAGAATTTGGAAGCATTTCATTTGATTTACCAAAAAACCAATCAAATGTAATTAAAGTTATTGGAGTAGGAGGTGGAGGTAGTAATGCCATAAATCACATGTTTAAGCAAGGAATTAACGGTGTTGACTTTATAGTTTGTAACACAGATTCTCAAGCTTTGCAAAATAGTTCAGTACCCAACAAAATTCAATTGGGAGTAAATTTAACCGAAGGACTTGGAGCAGGTGCCAACCCAGATGTTGGACATCAATCTGCTATTGAGAGTATCGGTGAAATCGAAAAAATGTTAGACAGCAATACCAAAATGGTTTTCATCACTGCAGGAATGGGTGGTGGAACAGGTACAGGTGCTGCGCCAGTTATTGCTCAATTAGCTAAAGAAAGAGATATCTTAACAGTAGGTATTGTTACTTTACCATTTCTATTTGAAGGTAAAGTTCGACAAGAACAAGCTATTATAGGTATTGAAAAATTGCGCAAGCAAGTTGATTCCTTGATTGTAATCAATAATAATAAATTAAGAGAAGTATATGGTAATTTAGGTTTCAAAGCTGGTTTCTCTAAAGCCGATGAAGTTTTGGCAACCGCTTCTAGAGGAATTGCTGAAGTAATTACACATCACTATACACAAAATATCGATTTACGCGATGCTAAAACAGTTTTGTACAATAGTGGTACTGCTATTATGGGTTCTGCTACAGCTCTTGGTGAAAATAGAGCAAAAGAAGCTATTATTGCTGCACTAGATTCTCCTCTATTAAATGATAATAAAATTACCGGAGCTAAAAACGTATTGTTGCTTATCGTTTCTGGAACCAATGAAATTACTATTGATGAGATAGGTGAAATCAATGACCATATTCAAAATGAAGCAGGTAATAATGCTAACATAATTATGGGGGTAGGAGAAGATGAAACACTAGGTGATGCCATTTCTGTTACCATAATTGCTACAGGTTTTGATGTTGAACAACAAAATGAAATCGTAAATACTGAGCCAAAGAAAATCATACACACTTTAGAAGAAGAGCAAAGAAGTGTTCATAATTTGATTAATACTCCTGTAACTACTTTCAATTTGAATGACTCACCTTCAGATGTTACCGCAGAGCGTGTAGTGTTTGAACTAGAAGAGGAAATTGAAGAAGAAGCGCCTGTTGTTTTGGAAGTGAAAAAGCCTGTAATGAACAACGATGAATTGATTGTAATGTCTGAATTTATCAAAAATTTAGACGTGACTTTTGAAATCGTTTCTCCAATTGAAGATTTTGATTTTAATATTTCACTGCCTTCAAAAGAAGAAGTTCAACTTCCACAAGCCAATATCATTGAGGAGCAAAAACAAACCGCTTTCTCTTTTGATTTGCCTGTAACACCAAAACCAACTTTTGTAGCTCCTTCAGCTCCTGTAGTTGAGGAGAAAATAGTTTTTGATTTGTCAAATGAAGCGCATAATATTAATGTGGTTCAGCCAATTCAATTTGTTCCTGTTACTGAATTAACAGACAACGGGATTATTAAATACTCGCTAGAAGAGTATATGGAGGTTGAAAATGATTTTGTACAATCGAAACCACAAGTAAAACAAGAAGAGGTTCCTGCAGAGTTAAATATAACTATGAAGCAAGTTGCTCCAATCGAAGTTAATGAAGTAGCTGCAGAATCAGTTTCTCCAATGGATATGACTATCGAAGAGACGCTTCGTTTTAGAGCTGAAGAAAGAAGAAAAAAACTAAAAGAATTCAATTATAAGTTTCATAATAATGTGACTAGAATTGATGAATTAGAACGTGAACCAGCCTATAAACGTCTAGGTGTAGATTTGACTAATCAAGCTACTAGTCAAAACTCAAGAATATCAGTTAGTACAGATAGTAATAATGACTTACAATTTCGTTCTAACAATTCTTATTTGCACGATAACGTAGATTAAGTTTTGAAATAAATTAATGAATAGCCTGAAAATCTATTTCAGGCTATTTTTTTTGGATTTTTATTAAAAGAAGGAAACATTTACCGAGTTGTTAATGCGACTTAAATGTTCTAAATTTGCAGTGCTTTTATTTGTTTTCAAAGGCAAATAGGCAGATGTGATTTTCAAAAAATAAATTAAACATATAGTATAATGAGTTTATCAGTACGTATCATGGACGAAATAAAAAACGCCATGAGAGCAAAAGATACTTTGGCTCTAGAAGCCTTAAGAGCAGTTAAATCGGCTATACTTTTAGCACAAACAGAAAGTGGAGCAAAAGAAGAAATTGCGGCAGAAGAAGAAATCAAATTACTACAACGTTTGGTGAAACAAAGAAAAGATAGTGCGGCTATTTACACGCAACAAGGAAGAGCGGATTTGGCTGAACCTGAGTTGTTGCAAGCCGCTGTAATCGAGAAGTTTTTACCTGCTCAATTGAGTGAAGCTGAAGTAGAAGCTGTGGTGGCTAAAATTATTGCTGACAATGACGCTTCTGGAATGGCAGCAATGGGTAAAGTAATGGGATTGGCGTCTGCTGAGTTAGCTGGAAAAGCTGATGGTAAGACGATTTCAACCATAGTTAAAAAATTATTATCTTAATTTTTTTATTCCAAATTCCATTTTCTTGGAGTTTGGAATTTTAAAATTCAATGGATATTGACTGCGTAGTTCAACTGGATAGAATATCAGATTTCGACTCTGAGGGTTGCAGGTTCGAACCCTGCCGTGGTCACATAAAAGGATGAGGAATGTAGTGTTTCGCATCCTTTTTTTTATGAATTAATAGATGTAATTATTGAATAAATGGAGTTGTTTGTATTGCAATTTTTATTGGTAATCA
>JAGOFG010000121.1 GCA_017997335.1 Flavobacterium sp.
TTGTAGCCTTAACTACTTTTAGTTCTACTGAGGAAGCTATCGCTATTGCAAATGATACTCCTTACGGATTAGGTGCTGGTGTTTGGTCTCGTGACGCTCACGAATTATTCCAAGTTCCACGTGCTATCCAAGCGGGTAGAGTTTGGGTAAACCAATATCATACTTATCCTGCCCATGCTCCATTTGGTGGTGTGAAAGAATCAGGATTTGGTCGTGAAAACCACAAAATGGCATTAGATCATTACCGTGTTGTAAAAAACATGTTGATCTCTTACGACAAAAAACCAATGGGGTTCTTTTAATTGAAACCTATAAATAAATTTAAAACCCCGCATTAGCGGGGTTTTGTTGTTTTAATAAAGTGTGTTTTGTAAAACTTCTTATGTGTTTTAATTGTCCAATATATCTGAAAAAAGGAATAGTTCTGCCTGTTTAAATTATCTTGGTGGAAGAATTTTATCTCGATAAAGAATAAAACGATACGATTATAAAAACAGTATGGTTTCGAAAATACGTAAGAACAACTAATTTATCTATCTCAAAAGAAAATATATACTACAATTCATAAATCACTCTAAAAAAAGAGCTGAACTTATGTTCGCTTTTGGTAATAGGGAAGCCAGCAACAAAGCCTATTGCTAAAGCTTCATCTATTTGTAATTTTGCTTGAGGACGCATGGTCATTTTAAAATCACCATTTGCAAATTCTTTATTGAATTCTATTCCAATGAAATGAGATGAATTAGGAATTTCATAATCAAGCGAAGTGTTAAATTGCCAATCAACATCTGTGTGGTTAGTTCCAAAAGCATGCTTTAATATTGGTCCAGCCAAAACTAATGTATGAAATTGTTCGCCCCAACGTTTTGCTGCTACAATAAACGGAAGGTATTCTAGTCCTGTAACCAGTTGGTCATTGTTTACGTTTTCAAAGTCTATAAAATTAAAAACTTGTGTGTATCCAAGAGCTAAAGTTGTTTTGTACTTGGGAGAAACGTAAAAAGAATATTGTGCTGAGAGTCTTAGGTTGTCAAATTTATTTTTAGGAGCTTCTTCTAAGTTACTAAATTGCTTGTAGAATGAGAAGTCAGTTTCTATCTCAAGACCCAATCTGTCAATGGGAGCAAATTCATATTCAGCTAGAACATCATATTGGTTATAAGTTGTTGTGTTAGCAAAATCAGCAGCTAAATTAAATTCTTTTTCTCCTTTTCTAGCCCCGAGATCTCGTACTAGATCTATAAAAAGAGGTTCGATATGGTGAACTTTGGCACGCTGCACGGGAGCTGAATCAGTTTGCGCCTGAGATACAGTGCCTGCTAAAAGCATTATAAGTAGAAATAATTTGCTGCTTAAATATGTTGTATCTTTCATTTTTGTCAATTTAAATTTATAATTAGTATTGCAAAATTAGGAAAAAAAAATGGGGGGGGGTTGAGGTATTTTCTAATATTTTTTTTTGTTGAAGCAATTCATGCTTTAGGATTCTGTTGCTTTTTTGTCAAAGTAGTTACCTATATCTGTGACAAGAGCTTGTTTGAATGTAAGACCAAATGTCCTTGCTAAAAAAAACATCCTAAATTTTATTGCTCTCGTTCAGTTCGTTTTGCTTGGGCGTAACGGAAATTCATTTCCGATTTTCTGTCCAAAAAGAGGAAATAAAAAAGCTATGTTAAATGCTCTTGAATAGGAAAAATTGTTGTTTTAATTACACGATATCATTTGTCAAATTCAACGAAACAGAATTAAGCAACTACTTTTTCTTTGGTAATCTTGTCTACAATCAAAGCAATGGCTCCATCACCCGTTACGTTACATGCCGTGCCAAAACTATCCATTGCAATATATAGAGCAATCATTAATCCTATCATCTCTTCGCTAAAACCTAACATGGTTTGTAAAATCCCTACGGCTGCCATTATTGCTCCTCCAGGAACTCCGGGCGCCGCAACCATTGCAATTCCAAGCATGAATATAAAACCCACAAAAAGTGTAAAATCAATAGGTCTACCTTCTAAAATCATTAATGCCATCGCACAAGCAGTAATTTTCATTATACTTCCAGATAGATGAATGGTGGCGCATAACGGAATTACAAATCCAGCAATTTTCTCAGAAACGCCATTTTTTAAAGTCTGCTCCAAGGTAACAGGAATAGTAGCTGCCGAAGACTGTGTGCCTAACGCCGTGAAATAGGCAGGCATCATCGTAGCTAATAATTTGAAAGGATTTCTCTTTGTAAGCACAGCCGCAATAGTGTATTGAAGAAGTAATAATAGTATGTGCAGTGCAAAAATCACTCCGATGATACTAATGAATACGGAAAGGACTGAAAACACTTTTCCGCTGAAGGCCATACTGGCAAATATGCCTAATATAAACAATGGTAATAGAGGAACAATAATGTTTTCTATTAATTGCATTATGATTTTTTGAAAATCGTTTACTACTAATTTTAAGCTTGATTTTTCTTGATACGAAAGTCCTAATCCAATAACAAAAGCTAAAACTAAAGAGGTCATAACATCTAAAGCTGGCGGGATAGTGATGCTAAAATACGGTGTTAATTCTAGGGCTGAACTGCTAATTTGTGCCGCATTATTTACATGAGATTCTAAAAGTTGTGGAAATATACCAGCCGCAGCAAAATAAGTCATAAAGCCCGAAAATAAAGTCGACCCGTAGGCAATAACAGCGGTAAGTAATAGTAATTTACCCGCACCTTTTCCTAAATCTGAAATGGCAGGCATGATTAATCCCATTATAATTAATGGAATAGAAAAACTTAAAAACTGTCCAAAAAAAGCATTAAAGGTTGTAAATATCCTGTTTACTGACTCGGGTAAATACAGTCCGAAAACAATGCCCAGAACAATGGCAAGGAAAACTTTAAACAGTAATTTCGAAAATAAATGCTTCATAATATATACTAATTAGTAAAAGACTGTAAATGTCTTATCGTAGATTATTTTTATGTTGGCGAATATACTGCCAATGTTACAAACTAGTAGACTATGATTCCATTTTTTTATTTATTAAAACCGTTAATGCTTTAATTATACCGTTTAATCTTTGAAAATATGGGTTTGTTTTTTAAGTCAAATTGAGCCCTTCGACTCCGTTTAGGACAGGTTTAAGTCGAGATTCCTTTGAGCATAGGGACTGTTGAAAAGGGTTTCGTCTGCGCTTACCCTGACAAAATTAAATCAAATTTACTCCCGTAAATTTAATAGTAAAAAGGGGATTGAGTAACATTTACGGCACTTCTATTCTTGCTGGAGCAGTTGTTTTGTTCATTGATTTGCTTGATAGTAAAGATTTAGTATTGTTGATGTTTTTTGATTGCTACTATAATTAGTTGTCATGAATATTTATTTTGCAATGTTAAGTTTCGAGTTTTAAATATTGGAACTTATAAATAAAACAACGCCTCAATTCTTTTTCGCTACATATTTGTAGTTTTCATTCATTATTATATTATATTTGCGGCACAATTGGGGGATTAGCTCATTTGGCTAGAGTGCTTGCCTGGCAGGCAAGAGGTGACGAGTTCGAATCTCGTATTCTCCACTAGTAACACAAGGGCTTTGCAGCGATGCAGAGCCTTTTTTTGTTTTCTTAAGGTATCAGTTAAATAAGTTTCATGGTCAAAAAAGTTGAAACTAGGCTTAAGATGATTAAAATAACAGCGGTGTTTAATCAAAAAAACAACTTCTAATTCTTTCAAAAAAGGATTCTTTAATCTTAATATTTTTAACTTTACATCAAAATCCTCACTATGGTATCAGAAAATTCAATAGGTTCACTCTACACAACAATCGAAAATAATATTGCAACCGTTACATTTGGTCATCCTTCCAGTAATTCTTTTCCAAGACAATTGCTGGACCAACTTACCGCAGAGTTCAATAATTTAAGTGTTAATCCTGTAGTTTCAGTTATTGTTATACAAAGTGAAGGATCAGGCGCTTTTTGTGCAGGTGCTTCATTTGATGAGCTTTTGGCCGTTTCCAATGAATCAGAAGGAAACGATTTTTTCTCTGGATTTGCCCATTTAATCAATGCAATGCGTTTGTGTTCTAAACTTATTGTTGGTCGTATTCACGGAAAAACAGTAGGCGGCGGCGTAGGAATTGCTTCTGCTTGTGATTATACATTGGCTACAAAAAATGCTTCCATAAAATTATCAGAATTAGCTATCGGAATTGGGCCCTTTGTAATAGAACCTGCGGTTTCGAGAAAAATAGGAAAGACGGCAATGTCCGAAATGACGCTCGCAGCCCACGAATGGAAAACGGCTGATTGGGCTTTCGCCAAAGGATTGTATGCCAATACTTTTGATTCTATCGAAGCACTGGATGTCGCAATAGCTGATTTCAGTGAGAAATTGTCCAGTTACAATCCCGAAGCTTTGTTGGAAATGAAAAAAGTATTGTGGGAAGGAACGCAACATTGGGACACATTGCTGTTACAACGAGCCGCTATTTCCGGCAAATTGGTGTTGTCTAATTTTACCAAAAAAGCGTTATTACAATTCAAAAAATAATTCAACATGAAAATTCTAACACTTGTTCAACGAGTAAATATAGAAGAAAAACTAAAAAACGCTACAGATAACGGGTATCAAATAGGAGTTGTTATTGGATCCTTTATCCCTTTTGTCGTTTTACTTGCTTTGGCATATTGGATGTACAGCAGTGCAAAAAAAAGAGACAAAGACCTTTAATTATTTACTAAATTTGCATTAAAATAAAAAACTCTGATGAGCAGCAATATTAGAATTACAAAACAATTTAGTTTCGAAACTGGACATGCTTTATATGGTTATGACGGGAAATGTAAAAATGTTCATGGACATAGTTATAAATTGTCAGTGACGGTAATTGGAACTCCAATTACGGATCGTTCCAATGTGAAATTTGGAATGGTGATTGACTTCACTGATTTAAAGAAAATAGTAAAAGAGGAAATTGTAGATCAATTTGATCATGCAACTGTTTTCAACGGAACAACGCCGCATGTCGAATTGGCAAACGAGTTGATGAGCCGCGGACACCACGTTATTTTGGTAGATTACCAACCAACGAGCGAAAACATGGTCGTCGATTTTTCTCAAAGAATCATCAGCAGATTACCGGACGGAATTATTCTGTTTTCCTTAAAATTGCAAGAAACCGAATCTTCTTTTGCAGAATGGTTTGCTAGTGATAATATGAAATCCATACTGTAACTACACATGCAATTACCCAATAACAAAAAGATATATTTCGCCTCTGATCAGCATTTTGGAGCGCCAACATCTGAGTTGAGTTTTCCAAGAGAACAAAAATTTGTCGCTTGGCTTGACGAAATAAAAGGCGATGCCGAAGCTATTTTTCTGTTGGGCGATTTATTTGATTTTTGGTTCGAATATAAAACTGTTGTCCCAAAAGGGTTCATTCGTGTTTTAGGCAAACTCGCCGAAATTCGAGACAGCGGAATCCCTATTTATTTCTTCGTGGGAAATCATGATTTGTGGATGGAAGATTATTTCCAGAAAGAATTGAATATTCCCGTTTTTCATGACAATCAAGAATACACTTTTGGAGATAAAACATTTCTAATTGGCCACGGAGACGGAAAAGGCCCTGGGGATTTAGGATACAAACGCATGAAAAAAATATTTACAAACTCATTTTTCAAATGGCTTTTTAGATGGCTTCATCCGGATATTGGTGTTCGTTTAGCGCAGTATCTTTCTGTAAAAAACAAACTGATTTCTGGCGATGAAGATGTGACTTTTCTTGGCGAAGACAACGAATGGCTGATTCTCTATTCGAAAAGAAAACTTGAAAACAAACATTATAATTACCTTATTTTTGGTCACCGTCATTTGCCTATGAAATTAACCGTAGGCGAAAATGCCGAGTATGTAAATCTGGGCGATTGGATTACGTATTTTACCTATGGCGTTTTTGATGGCGAAAATCTTGAAATCAAGAAGTACTAGTCTCAATTCATTCCCTCTCCATACAAATAATCATCCAGATTTATTTTAAACAAAGTCCCGTCCTCCATATCTTTTACGGCATCTAATTCTACCATGGAAACGGCCAAATCAATTTGAGGACAAGGCGTTTTTAGTAAAAATTTGTGGCATTTATTTTTCAGTTGGCAGTCGTCGCAACATTTAGTTTAGATATACCGGTCTTCAATACAACGCTTAAATTGTTGTAGCTCCTGTTGGGTAAAATAAAACCCATTTCTCTAAAAACCAGTTGAACTTTGTCATTCCGACGAAGGAGAAATCTCATCAAGTTATTCAAATTGTGTGATTCCTCCTTCGTCGGAATGACAATTTTATTCATTCTTTTCATGCTCCTCGACATCTTTTTGTAAATCTAGTTTTCTAAAACTAGGCGATACAGCTCCAGTAATAAATACGGTAATCAGTGTCATGCTTCCGCCAAAGACCACCGCACGAACCGTTCCCATCAGCTTAGCGGTCAATCCACTTTCAAAAGCCCCCAATTCATTAGAGGAGCCCACAAATATAGAATTCACAGCCGCAACACGGCCTCGCATGTGATCGGGAGTTTTCAATTGCAAAATAGTTTGGCGTATCACCACCGAAATCCCATCGAAAACACCACTTAAAAATAAAGCTGCAACCGACAACCAAAAAATAGACGAAACTCCAAAAACGATAATACAAATTCCAAATGCAAATATGGCCGACAACAGTTTCATACCCGCATTTTTAGTAAAAGGAATATAGGCAGAAATAATCAGCATCAAAAAAGCGCCAACAGCCGGAGCGGCTCTAAGAACACCAAATCCCTCTGGACCCACCTTCAAAATATCCTGTGCAAAAATGGGGAGCAGCGCAACGGCACCTCCAAAAAGAACGGCAATCATATCTAATGATAAAGCGCCTAAAATAGTTTTATTGTTGAAGACAAATTTCACGCCTTCTTTCAAACTTTCCATAATAGGTTCACCAATCTTTGGATTCAGAATGGGTTTTGTTGTTATTTGGGTTAAAGCGGTTAAAGCAATTAGTGAAAAACCCAAAACAATCGACATAGACCAATGTACACCAATCCAATTGATAGAAAAACCAGCCACAGCAGGGCCTAAAACAGAACTGATTTGCCAAACCGAACTACTCCAAGTGGCAGCATTTGGATATAATTTTTTTGGAACAATCAAAGCCAAAAGAGAAAATATGGTCGGGCCAAGAAAAGCACGGACCAATCCACCTAGAAACACGAAAAAATAAATGGAATATAAAATAGTTTGGGTAGAAAAGTCTTTAATAAAAGGAGGCCAAGTAAATAAAAACAAGCCTAAACTAATGATTGAAAATCCTAAAATACACTTGAGAAGCAATCCTTTTTTCTCCTTTTGATCCACAATGTGTCCAGCAAATAAAGCCATCGAAATGGCCGGAATGACTTCCATTAATCCGATGATTCCTAATGACAACGGGTTTTTGGTCAAGCTGTACACTTCCCATTCAATGACAATAAATTGCATCGACCATCCAAAAACCATGGCAAAACGCAACAATAAAAAAACATTGAATTCTTTATAAC
>JAGOFG010000122.1 GCA_017997335.1 Flavobacterium sp.
TGCAAAATGCTGAAAAAGCACAAATTGTTATTGGGGCACGTTCTGCACTGTTTCTTCCTTTTCAGCAGTTAGGAGCTATTATTGTAGATGAAGAACACGAGCAAACCTTCAAACAAATGGACCCTGCGCCACGTTTTCATGCTCGTGATGCAGCCATTGTTTTGGCTAATTTCCATAAAGCCAAAGTGCTTTTGGGGTCAGCTACACCAAGTTTAGAGACCTATTATAATGCGCAATCAGCCAAATACGGTTTGGTGACACTCAAAGAAAGGTTTGGGAAAGTACAAATGCCTGTAATTGAACTGGTAGATATTAAAGATAAATATTTGCGAAAACAAATGAAAGGACATTTTAGCGATACTTTAATTAATGAAATATCCACAGCTTTATCCTTAGGGGAACAAGTGATTTTGTTTCAAAATAGGAGAGGATTTGCTCCTGTCATTGAGTGCATGACTTGTGGTCATATTCCGCAATGTCCTCAGTGCGATGTGAGTTTAACCTATCACAAATTCAAAAGCCAGTTGCGTTGTCATTATTGTGGATATGCAATGGGCAAGCCTTCCAATTGTCATGCATGTTCTAGTATCGATTTGACGACTAAAGGTTTTGGTACTGAGCAAATAGAACTCGAGTTGGTGTCGTTATTTCCAAATGCCAAATGTGGGAGAATGGACCAAGATACTACAAGAGGAAAATACGGTTTCGAAAAAATAATAGACAGTTTCAAAAATCAAGAAATTGATATTTTGGTGGGTACTCAAATGCTAGCCAAAGGATTGGATTTTGATAATGTGAGCTTAGTGGGAATCATGAATGCGGATACGATGTTGTACCATCCCGATTTTAGGGCATTTGAACGTAGTTTTCAATTGATGACTCAAGTAGCTGGGAGAGCGGGACGTTCGGAAAAGCAGGGAAAAGTGATAATACAAACGTATAATCCTTTGCATAATACCATTCAGCAAGTAACACAAAATGATTACGAAGGAATGTTTAAGGAACAGATGTATGACAGACAAATTTATAAATACCCACCTTATTTTAGATTGATTAAAATTACGCTCAAACATCGTGATTTTGATAAGCTAAAGGAAGGAGCAATGTGGTTGTATCAAGTAATGAGTCAAGCGCTAGATATGCCGGTTTTAGGTCCAGAAGAGCCTGCCATCAACAGAATAAGAAACGAGTACATCAGAACCATTATGGTGAAAATTCCTCACACACAACCTATTGGTAGTACTAAAACTAGATTACAAAAGGTACTCAACAGTTTTGAAGCTGTTGCAAATTATAGAGCGATAAAAGTAGGGGTGAATGTAGATTTCTATTAAAAGTAATGACCCTATAAAATAGAAAGGGCTCTAATTAAGTCTTCTTTTTTGTTGCGACTTAAAGGGATTTTAGTAACCCCGATTTCAGCAAATTTGCTATTGAAACGGTCAATTTTGTCAATGTTAACGATGTAGGATTTGTGAACCCGAATGAATTTTTCTTTGCTCAAATCGTTTTCAAAGGCTTTCATTGTGGAAAGCACTAAATTACTATCATCTTCAGTAACAACTCTAACGTAATCACCGTAGGCTTCTATCCATTTAATCTTAGAAGTGAAAATTTTCGATTTTTTTAAATTGCTTTTGATGAAAATGTGTTCTCCTTCTTCTTCTTTATTGTCTGTTCTAAGTAAATGTAAATCTATGGCTCTTTTTACAGAAGCATTAAATCGCTCAAGAGCTATGGGTTTTTGTAAATAATCGGTAGCATCGTAATCAAATGCCTTCATCGCATATTCTGCTTTTGAAGTGATGAAAATGATTTGAGGCTTCGTTTTTAAACCATCCAAAAAATCAAACCCACTGATTACAGGCATTTCAATGTCAAGAAAAATCAAATCAACGGTATGTATAGACATACAATTTTTAGCTTCAATTGCATTAGAAAAGTCCCCAATCAAGTGCAAATGTTGATGATTATTAACTAATTTAGCTATGATCATTCGTTGGATGGAGCTATCATCAACAACAACACAGTTTAGTTTCATAATTAAGCTTTTTTAATTTGGATAGGTAAATATATTTTTTTTTGAGTAGCAAAGCAAATTTACAAACATTATTTTCGCACTTTGTCGATTATTTCAAATATTCATTTGTGTATTCAAATAAAAAAACTACTTTTGCACCCAATTTAACAAATAAATATATTATTTATGAATCATTATGAAACTGTTTTCATTTTAAATCCCGTTTTATCTGAGGTTCAGGTGAAGGAAACAGTAAGCAAATTTGAAGAATTTCTTACTAGTAGAGGAGCTGAAATGGTATCGAAAGAAGATTGGGGTCTTAAAAAAATGGCTTACGAAATTCAAAACAAAAAAAGTGGTTTTTACCATTTATTCGAGTACAAAGTAGCTGGTGAAGTTTTACTTCCATTCGAAACTGAATTTAGACGTGACGAGCGTGTAATGCGTTTCTTAACTGTTGCTCTAGACAAACATGCTATCTCTTGGGCTGAAAGAAGAAGAGCAAAACTTAAATCTACTAAAGCTTAATTATCATGGCAACATTACAACAATCTGCTTCAGGAAAAAAAGACGGAGATATCAGATATCTAACGCCTTTGAACATAGAAATCAACAAAACTAAAAAGTATTGTCGTTTCAAAAAATCAGGTATCAAATATGTAGACTACAAAGATGCTGATTTCTTATTGAAATTTGTAAACGAGCAAGGTAAAATCTTACCTCGTCGTTTAACTGGTACTTCTTTGAAATACCAAAGAAAAGTGTCTGTAGCCGTGAAAAGAGCTCGTCACTTAGCTTTAATGCCATATGTGGCTGATTTACTAAAATAATAATTAATTAATAGTTGTTGGTTTTCGGTAAAATGAAACCTAACTTCTGCAATATAAGGACAACAACATGGAACTTATTTTAAATAAAGACGTACAAAACTTAGGTTTTAAAGATGATATCGTAACTGTAAAAAATGGTTACGGACGTAATTACTTGATTCCTCAAGGATTCGCACATTTAGCAACTGCTTCTGCAAAGAAAGTATTGGCTGAAAACCTAAAACAAAGAGCGCACAAAGAAGCTAAAATCGTTGCTGATGCTAAAGCTACTGCTGAAGCATTGAAAGCATTAGAAATTAAAATCGCTGCAAAAGCAGGTGGTGAAAAATTATTCGGTTCTATCACAAACATTGACATTGCTGCTGCTTTAGCTAGTGCAGGTCAAGAAATTGACCGTAAATTCATCACTAGCGGTATCGTAAAACGTATCGGAAAATACAGTGCATCTATCCGTTTACACAGAGATGTAATTGTTGAAATTCCTTACGAAATCGTTCCTGAGAAAGCATAATTTCAAATTTAAAATTGTAAAATCCCGATACGTTTTATGAACGGAATCGGGATTTTTTTTATTTTATAGAACGGATACGAAGTAAAAGTGTTTTAGGTTAAATCATAATAAAATGAAATATACAAGACTTACAAAAGAACAGTTCGAAGAGTTGCACCAAGAGTTTACGACTTTTTTAGCAACTCAGTCGATTGATAAAGCAGAATGGGATACCATTAAAAAAGAAAAACCTGAGGTGGCCGAACAAGAACTGGACGTTTTTTCAGATTTAATCTGGGAAGGGGTACTAACGAAAGCGCAGTTTTTAGAACATTTTTCTAAAAATCATATTTTCCTATTTCAATGCTTTGATACAGAAGTAAAATCAATTGTTCTGAAATCTTTGGTTCCAGAAGTTGACTTTTTGACCAAAGAAGGACTACAATGGCTTTCTGATAATATGTTTACAGAAACAATTGAAATGAAAGTGGGTAAAAAAGTATTTACCGAGGAACGAAATTATTCCTTGTTTCAATTGATTCAACAAGGCGCTTTTCTAAGCGATGGTCAGTTGTTCAATCAAATTAATACAATTATAGAATCGTAAAACTATTTTATAAAGTATAAATTGGCTATTTTAGTACCTTATTTGAAAAACTAAAATAGCCATTTTTATTTCATGAATATTCAAGATACGATTCAGCAGTTGCGCTCCGAATTAGACCAACACAATTACAACTATTACGTGTTGGACCAACCTCAAATTTCGGATTTCGAATTTGACCAAAAATTAAAAGAACTGCAAGCCTTAGAAGCGGCACATCCCGAATTTTTTGATAGCAATTCTCCAACTCAAAGAGTAGGTGGGGCAGTTACTAAAAACTTCCAAACGGTGGTGCACGATTACCGTATGTATTCTTTGGACAATTCATATTCTAAAGAAGATGTAGTGGACTGGGAAACCCGAATTCAAAAGGTGTTGGGTAATGTTCCTATTGAATATACTTGTGAATTAAAGTACGACGGCGCTTCCATTAGCATCACCTATGAAAACGGTCAATTGTCTCGCGCTGTCACTCGCGGTGATGGTGTTCAGGGTGATGATGTGACGAACAATATCAAAACGATAAAATCAATTCCTTTGCAATTGAAAGGGAATTATCCTGCTCACTTTGCTATTCGCGGTGAAATCATCTTGCCTTTCGCTGGTTTTGAAAAAATGAACCAGGAATTGATTGAAATTGGCGAGACTCCTTATGCTAATCCTAGAAATACCGCTTCTGGAAGTTTAAAATTACAAGACAGCGCAGAAGTTGCCAAACGTCCATTGGATTGCTTGTTGTACTCTTTGGTTGGAAATAATTTGCCTTTTCAATCACAGTTTGAAGGGCTACAAGCGGCCAGAGACTGGGGATTCAAAGCGCCAAAGGAAGCAAAATTAGCCAAAAACTTAGACGAAGTTTTTGAGTTTATTGCCTATTGGGATGTACACCGTCACGAGCTTCCTTACGAAACAGATGGGGTAGTAATCAAAGTAAATGCTTTGTCGTATCAAGAGGAGTTAGGATATACTGCAAAATCTCCTCGTTGGGCGATAGCTTATAAATTCAAATCAGAACAAGTTAGTACCAAATTAAATTCAATTTCGTATCAGGTAGGGCGTACAGGTGCCATTACTCCAGTTGCGAATTTGGAGCCTGTACAATTGGCAGGAACTGTAGTCAAACGCGCTTCCTTGCATAACGCTGACCAGATAGAAAAATTGGATATCCGAATTGGAGATACGGTTTTTGTAGAAAAAGGTGGAGAGATAATTCCAAAAATCATTGCTGTTGACTTCGAAAAGCGTCCTGA
The DNA here is from genome assembly GCA_017997335.1 of Flavobacterium sp. Classification (GTDB taxonomy): domain Bacteria; phylum Bacteroidota; class Bacteroidia; order Flavobacteriales; family Flavobacteriaceae; genus Flavobacterium. Next base: position 5,195 of record JAGOFG010000122.1, read on the forward strand.
ACAGTCGGAAGTAACGCACTATATTACAAATTGCCCTGAATGCCAAACAGCTTTGGTACGTTCAGAAGGCGAAGCGAATCATTACTGTCCAAATTTTTATGGTTGTCCTCCGCAAATTATTGGTAGAATTCAGCATTTTATTTCTCGTAAGGCAATGGATATTGAAGGTTTAGGAGGAGAAACAGTGGCTTTGTTATACAATAACGGTTTGGTACATAATTATGCCGATTTATATGATTTGACAGTGGAGCAAGTGTTGCCGCTGGATAGAATGGCTCAAAAATCTGCAGAAAATTTAGTGAATGGCGTAGCCAAATCAAAGCAAATTCCTTTTGAAAGTGTTTTGTTTGCCCTGGGTATTCGCTTTGTTGGTGAAACGGTGGCTAAAAAATTGGCAAAGCATTATAAAACAATTTCGGCTTTAGAGCAAGCTACTCTTGAAGATTTGATTTTGGTGGATGAAATTGGAGAACGTATTGCCAAAAGTGTAATCGAATTTTTTGAAAATGAAGAAAATCTTGAAATTATTGAGCGCTTGAAATCAAAAGGGGTGCAAATGGAAATTGTTGAAAAAGTAAATCCTAATGCTACGACCAAGTTTTTGGGTAAAACCTTTGTGGTCTCAGGTGTTTTTGAGCAATTTTCTAGGGATGATTTAAAGAAAGCTATTGAAGATAATGGCGGTAAAGTAGGAAGTTCTATCTCATCGAAAACGGATTATGTGGTAGCGGGAGATAATATGGGACCTTCTAAATTAGAAAAAGCTACCAAATTGGGAGTTGCTATTGTATCTGAACAAGATTTTATCAATATGCTTGAAGCATAGTTTTGTTCCGAATAAAGTGATAGTTGTTCTCTGTTTTCAATCATAGTTGAATAGGTCGTACTGCTTCAATTATAAAAAAAAAACACCTTTTATTGGTTTAAAAGGTGTTTTTGTATTTTATAGTAACAAGTTATTATACCACAATAGCTTTTCCTTTGGCGATATTTTGTTTGTTACTGTCAAAATAGAAATCAATTCTTCCAAGGTGAATACCGTAACAACCAACTTGGTTAACCAGAACTTCTTGGCCTGCAGCGTTTTTTACGACGGTAGGTTTGTCTAAAAAAGTGTGGGTGTGACCACCAATAATCAAATCAATGTCTTGTGTTTTTTGGGCCAATTTCAAATCAGATATTTTGTTTTCGTCACTTTTCTTATAGTCATACCCTAGGTGTGATAAGCAAATTACCAAGTCGCATTGCTCTTCTTTTTTTAGAATGCGACTCATATCCTGAGCAATTTCTATGGGGTCACGATAAACTGTTTCTTTGTAGTTTTTTTTATCGACCAATCCTTGTAGTTCAATTCCTAGTCCGAAAACTCCAATTTTGATTCCGTCTTTTTTGAATAGTTTGTAAGGTTTGATATGGGTATCTAACACTGTATTCTTGAAATCATAATTGGCTGAAACAAAATCAAAATTGGCATTGGGCAATTGGGCATAAAAGCCCTCAATACCGTTGTCAAAATCATGATTGCCTAAAGTAGCTAAGTCATAGTGCATCATACTCATCAATTTCAACTCCAATTCCCCACCATAGTAGTTAAAATAGGGTGTTCCTTGGAATACATCTCCAGCATCCAATAACAAAACGTTTGGATTTTCTTTTCGAATCGATTCGATTAAAGCAGCTCTTCTTGATACACCTCCCATATTCGCATTTCGAGGGTCGTCTGCTGGAAAAGGGTCAATGTGACTATGAACGTCATTCGTATGTAGGATAGTTATTTTTTTTATTTCTGGCTTTGTAAAACTCATTAGAGGCAAACTTGGTAATGCTAATAAGGCAGAACTAGCAGCGGTTTTTTGAATAAAATCTCTTCTTTTCATTTGATATTTTTTTACGTCGTAAAGGATTTTTGGTTTAAAATTTATTCTACTGCAACTCGAACTTCTGTTAGCACGGGAATGGTTTTGATTTCCTTGAAATAATCAATAAGCACATTACGTAATTTATAATTCAAGTCATACGTTTGGATTCCTTTTTGGAAAAAAGTCATATCATCTCCTCCGTTAGCCAAGTAATCATTGGTGGCAACATAATAAACTTTTGAGATTTCGATTGGGTTTCCTTGTATTTTGATGTCTTTTGGTTGGTTGTTTTTATCAATAGTGAAAGTCAAACCAGATAGCGGTTGTGCTTTTTGTGTTTTGATAAAATAACGAATCATATCCATTACTGTTTCTCCGTTCATAGCTATGACTACCAAGCTATTTTCGAAAGGCATAATTTGAAAAGC
>JAGOFG010000025.1 GCA_017997335.1 Flavobacterium sp.
AATACCATTGAAGTTCAAGGCGCTCGCGTTCACAACCTAAAAAACATCGACATTGCTATTCCTAGAGAAAAACTCGTAGTCATAACGGGGCTTTCGGGTTCGGGTAAATCATCCTTGGCTTTCGACACTATTTATGCAGAAGGACAACGTCGCTATGTAGAAACATTTTCGGCTTATGCGAGACAGTTTCTTGGTGGATTGGAACGTCCCGATGTCGATAAAATTGACGGACTCTCGCCTGTTATTGCGATAGAACAAAAAACTACAAGCAAAAGCCCGCGCTCTACCGTGGGAACAATTACTGAAATATACGATTTCTTACGTTTGTTATATGCGCGTGGTGCTGATGCCTACAGTTATAATACGGGAGAAAAAATGGTTTCCTACTCTGATGAGCAAATCAAAGAATTAATCATTCAGGATTTTAATGGAAAAAGAATCAATATTTTGGCTCCAATCATTCGAGCGAGAAAAGGACATTATGCCGAACTCTTCCAACAAATTACCAAACAAGGTTTTCTAAAAGTAAGAGTAAATGGAGAAATTGTAGACATTACTCCCGGAATGAAACTCGACCGTTACAAAACACACGATATAGAAATTGTAGTGGATAGAATTGTTGTTGATACTTCTGATGACATACAAAAACGTTTGTCCGAAAGTATCAACACTGCTATGCATCACGGTGAAAATGTATTGATGATTTTGAATCAGGATACGAATGAGGTACGCTTTTTTAGCCGTAATTTAATGTGTCCCACTACTGGAATTTCGTATCAAAATCCTGAACCCAATTTGTTTTCTTTCAACTCACCAAAAGGAGCTTGCGAACACTGTAATGGATTAGGAACTATTAATGAAATCAATACCAAAAAAATCATTCCCAATCCAAAATTATCCATCAAAGCGGGTGGTTTTGCTCCGCTTGGAGAATACAAGTCGTCTTGGATTTTTAAGCAGCTTGAAACTATTGGCGAAAAATTCCATTTCAAAATAACGGACCCCATCGAAAAAATTCCTGCAGAAGCTATGGAAATGATTTTGAATGGTGGTAAAGAAAAATTTGCAGTTCAATCGAAAGATTTGGGCGTTACGAGAGAGTACAAAATTGATTTTGAAGGCATTTCGCATTTCATCAAAAACCAACACGACGAAAGTGGTTCTACTGCTATTAAGCGTTGGGCTAAAGAATTTATGGATGAAATTGCTTGTCCGGTTTGCGAGGGCTCTCGACTTAAAAAAGAAGCTAATTATTTTAGAGTAAACGAAAAGAACATTTCTGAATTGTGCAGTATGGACATTTCAGAATTGACCACTTGGTTTTTGGATTTAGAAAATCATTTGACAGACAAACAAAAACGAATTGCAACAGAAGTCATCAAAGAAATTAAAGATAGATTAGCGTTTTTGATGAATGTTGGTTTAAATTATTTGGCGTTGAGTCGAAGCTCAAAATCACTTTCGGGTGGTGAAGCACAGCGTATTCGTTTGGCTACCCAAATTGGCTCGCAATTGGTTGGTGTGCTCTATATTTTAGACGAACCGAGTATTGGTTTACATCAAAGAGATAATGAAAAATTAATTCATTCTTTAGAGCAATTGCGAGATATTGGTAACTCGGTTTTGGTCGTTGAGCACGACAAAGATATGATTGAACGTGCCGATTATGTAATAGATATTGGTCCAAAAGCGGGAAAATATGGCGGAGAAATCATCAGTATTGGGACCCCACAAGAAACCTTAGCCTCGAACACCATTACTGCACAGTATTTGAATGGAAAAATGAAATTCGACATTCCAGAAAAACGCCGAACTGGCAATGGAAAGTTCCTTAAATTAACTGGAGCAACTGGAAACAATCTAAAAAATGTTTCTATAGAAATTCCGCTAGGGCAAATGATATGTGTAACTGGAGTTTCGGGAAGTGGAAAGTCGACTTTAATCAACGAGACCCTCTACCCTATCTTGAATGCTTATTATTTTAACGGAGTCAAAAAACCACAACCTTATAAAAAGATTGAAGGTTTAGAACACATTGACAAAGTAATTGATATTGACCAAAGTCCAATTGGAAGAACACCTCGTTCTAATCCTGCCACTTATACTGAAGTTTTTACCGAAATCCGCAATTTGTTTACGATGACTTCCGAAAGTATGATTCGGGGTTACAAAGCGGGACGCTTTAGTTTTAATGTAAAAGGTGGTCGTTGCGAAACCTGCGAAGGTTCTGGTGTTCGAACTATCGAAATGAACTTTTTACCTGATGTGTATGTAGAATGCGAAAGCTGTCAGGGCAAACGATTTAATAGAGAAACCCTTGAAATTCGCTACAAAGGCAAATCGATTTCGGATGTGTTGGATATGACGATTGATGAAGCGGTACCGTTTTTTGAAAACATCCCAAAAATTTATAGAAAAGTAAAAACCTTGCAAGATGTTGGTTTGGGTTATATCACTTTAGGCCAACAAAGTACTACACTTTCTGGTGGTGAAGCACAACGTATTAAACTTGCTGGAGAATTGTCTAAAAAAGATACAGGAAATACTTTCTATATTTTAGACGAGCCTACAACTGGTTTGCATTTTGAGGATATTCGGGTGTTGATGGATGTGATTAATCGATTGGTGGATAAAGGAAATACCGTTTTGATTATCGAACACAATATGGACGTCATTAAACTCGCCGATTATATCATTGACATTGGTCCCGAAGGCGGAAAAGGTGGCGGACAGCTTGTAGCCAAAGGAACACCTGAGGAAATCATTAAAGTAAAAAAGAGCTATACAGGAGAATTTTTGAAAAAAGAATTGGTATAATTCCCGTCAATCATAGAAAAGAACAAGAACATAATAATAACAGATTTTTATCCGTTGAAAAAATAATAAAATTGAAAGCATATGAAATTAGAAGATTTTGATAATGACGAAGACAAAGTGATTCAAGATAAATTGAAACGCAAAACTTGGAATGAAATTCGAACCAATGATAGCTGGGCGATTTTCAAAATTATGTCCGAATTCGTTAATGGATACGAAACAATGAGTCGAATTGGGCCTTGTGTGACAATTTTTGGTTCGGCTCGTCTAAAACCTGATACACCTCATTATTTATTGGCAGAAAAAATTGCATATAAAGTCAGTAAAGCTGGTTATGGAATCATTACTGGTGGTGGTCCTGGAATTATGGAGGCTGGAAACAAGGGGGCTCATTTAGGTGGCGGAACTTCGGTTGGATTAAATATAGAATTGCCTTTTGAGCAACATTTCAACCCTTATATTGACCACGATAAGAACCTGAATTTTGACTATTTCTTTGTGCGCAAAGTGATGTTTGTTAAATATTCACAAGGATTTATCGTAATGCCAGGTGGTTTTGGTACAATGGATGAATTATTCGAAGCTATTACTTTGATTCAGACTAAAAAAATTGGCAAATTCCCAATCATTTTGGTAGGAACTAGCTTTTGGTCTGGTTTGATTGATTGGATTAAAAGCGTGTTAGTAGAAAGAGAGCATACCATTAGCGAAGATGATTTGAACTTATTCAAACTCGTAGACACGGAAGATGAAGTGCTAGATGTGTTGGATAAGTTTTATAAGAAGTATGATTTGAGTCCAAACTTTTAATAGAAAAACTGTCCTGTCGGACAGTTTTTTTTTACAATTAGTAGTTCGTTTCAAGGAGAATATGTATTTTTATGTGGAAGAGTTAGATTTTTGTTTTGAAATGAAACCAAGAAAGCTAAATGTTTATCTTTAGCCCCGATAGTAGCGGCATCCTTTGTTTTTTTTCTTTAAAAAAACAAAGATATAGCGGATAGCGGGACGTTGTTTCCTGAAAAGCCTATTTTTTCTGCTTCAAAAAAAGCAACTCTATTTTAATTGAATGTAAGTTTACCCCTAAATCCAAAAGCTGTTTGATGCGCCAATCTACTTGTTTATTTTTTTTGTTACTGTTGTTCTTCTCTTTTTCTGCAAAAGGGCAACATCAGACAAATCTTAAAGCCACAGTAAATTGGACTACTAAATCACTTTATGTAGAGCAAGAAATCAATTTTAATAATGATAGTGGCGACACCTTAAAAACGATTGTTTTGAACGATTGGAACCACGCTTACTCTGACCTATCGACTCCGCTTAGCAAACGTTTTTCTGATGAATTTTATCGCGGTTTTCATTTGTCTAAAAAAGAAGAACGAGGCGGGACTTTTAATTTAAGTATTCGCGATAGAGAACAACAAGAGTTGCCTTGGGAACGTTTGAATAAAAAACCAGATGTCATTGAAATACAATTAAAAAAACCACTACTTCCAGGCGAAAACCTCTTAATTCTACTTAATTACTTAGCCAAAATACCAAGTGATAGATTTACCGGTATTGGCTATTCTGCCAAAAAAATGAACCTGAAAAATTGGTTTTTGTCACCAGCTCGATATGAGAATCACGCCTTTACAAAGAATAGTAATGCAAACTTAGAAGATATTACGAACGCATTAAGCTCCTTTGAAGTTACGCTAAAAGTTCCTCTAAATTATGCCGTGACTACGGACTTGATAGCTACAAAAAAAGAATCAGACAGTAATGCTACAAGTTATTTTTTGAGTGGTAATAATAGAACTGATTTTAGTCTTTTTGTTGAAGAAAAAAGCAGCTTTACAAACTATAAAAGTGACCTTATTGACATACACACAAACCTAAAAGACAACGCTATTGATCCTATTCAAAAAGCAATTATTATTGATAGAATTGTACATTTTGCAAGAAATGAAATAGGCTTGTATCCACATACTAAAATTACTGTTGCCCAATCTGATTATGAGCATAATCCATTTTATGGACTCAACCAACTGCCTTCGTTTTTGAGCCCATTTAGCAATGAATTTATTTTTGAATTACAATTTTTGAAAACTTTTTTGAATAATTACCTAAAGAACACTTTGCGATTAGACCCCAGAAAGGACAATTGGATTTATGATGGTATCCAAATTTATACTATGATGAATTATATTGATACTTACCATCCTGATAGCAAAATGTTTGGAACCATTAGTAAGATAAGAGTATTAAAAGGCTACAATCTATTCAATCTCGATTTTAATGACCAATACAGCTACTTCTATATGCTAATGGCAAGAAAAAATCTAGACCAACCACTAGGTGACCCAAAGCATACTTCAATAAAATTCAATGAACAAATTGCAAGTAAATACAGAGCTGGATTGAGTTTTAAGTACTTGAATAATTATTTAAAAGAAGCAACTGTACCTAAAAGCATATTGGCTTTTTATGATTTAAATCAAAGAAAACAAACCAATGACGATGATTTAATAAGCATTCTTAAATCGAATACAACAAAAAACATTGACTGGTTTTTTGAGACAATCATTAACTCCAGAAAATTACTTGATTTTAAAATTGATTTAGTAAGCAAAACAAAAGACAGTATTCGTTTTTCTATCAAAAACAAGACAAATGTTTTTGTACCTGTTCCAATTTATGGTACAAAAAAAGGAGCTGTAGTATTCAGCAAATGGCTTGATATTCCAAAAAAAACAGATACTATTTACAGTATCCCAAGAGAAAATGCCGAGAAAATAATTTTGAACTTAAACAATGAAGTTCCCGAATTTAACTTAAGAAATAATTGGAGAAAATTGAATGGTTTTTTTCCAAATAATCGCCCTTTAAAGTTAGTATTTCTAAAAGACCTAGAAGACCCGTATTACAATCAAGTATTGTATACTCCAGTATTAGGATTTAATGTATATGATGGTTTTTCTCCTGGCATACGTTTTCATAACAAAACGATTTTAAACAAGCCATTTACATTCGATATGAGTCCGATGTATTCCTTAAAAGCAAAGACTTTTTCGGGTTCTGGATTTTTTGTAGTGAATGAAAACTATCGAGAAAGTAGGTTGTACAATGTAAGGTATTCGCTTGGAGCATCCTACTTTCATTATGCTCCTGATGCTACCTACCTACGACTCAATCCAATGATACAAATGCAAATTAGAAGCAGGGATTTTAGAGACAATCGGAAGCAACTTTTAGTATTTCGACATGTTATGGTCGATAGAGAGAAAAGCGCGATTGTGGTGGATAATTCTATGCTAAACTATTCGGTTTTTAATGCCAGATACATCAATTCAAAAACTGAAATAACCAATCACTTAAGTTTTTCAACAGATTTACAATTGGCAAAAGAATTTGGTAAAACATCAGTAGAGATTGATTACCGAAAATTGTTTCGAGGCAATCGACAACTGAATTTAAGGTTGTTCATTGGGCGTTTTTTGTATAATACTTCTACTAACACTGATTTTTTCAGCTACGCACTAGACCGCCCAACGGATTATTTGTTTGATTATAACTATTACGGACGTTCAGAAAGTACCGGATTTTTTAGTCGACAATTTATCTTGGCTGAGGGAGGATTTAAATCAAAACTCGACACGCCGTATGCCAATCAGTGGTTGACAACTTTTAATGCAAGTTTCAATATTTGGAATTGGATAGAATTGTATGGTGATGCTGGTTTTGTTAAAAATAAAGGTACACAAGCACAATTTGTTTATGATAGTGGCGTTAGACTGAATTTATTAACGGATTATTTTGAACTCTATTTTCCAGTTCGTTCAAGCAATGGATGGGAAATTTCTCAAAGAAATTATAATCAAAAAATTCGCTTTGTCGTTACATTTGACCCAAGTAAACTAATCAATCTTTTTACAAGAAAATGGTTTTAAAAACGCTTAAAAACCAACAATAAAATAGTAATTTACTATTATTTTAATAAAATAACAAATAATTAAACAATTTTAAACCCTTAAAAATCGGTTTTGATTGAAAATAATTTAATTTTATTTTATCTAACGAATTATGAAAATCACTTGTTTTTAAGTAAGTTTGCATAAAATTACTATCTACTACACCATGGTAAAAGAACAACACAACACTACTTTAACTTTTGAAGATTTTAAAACAGAAGTTATAAACGATTACAAATTAGCCATTACCAGTCGCGAATGTAGCCTTTTAGGACGTAAAGAAGTACTTACCGGGAAAGCTAAGTTTGGTATTTTTGGTGATGGTAAGGAAGTACCACAATTAGCAATGGCTAAGGCTTTTCAAAACGGAGATTTCCGTTCAGGTTATTACAGAGACCAAACTTTCATGATGGCTATAGGCGAATTAACTCCGGTTCAATTTTTTGCTGGATTATACGGTCATACGGACTTGAACCACGACCCTATGTCGGCAGGAAGACAAATGGGTGGCCATTTTGTTACGCATAGTTTAAACGAAGATGGTAGTTGGAAGAACCTAACACAACAAAAAAATTCAAGTGCCGATATTTCACCAACAGCAGGGCAAATGCCTAGATTGTTAGGATTAGCACAGGCTTCAAAAATATACAGAAACATACCTGAGATAAGTAACGCTTCTAATTTTTCTAAAAATGGAAACGAAATTGCTTGGGGAACAATTGGTAATGCAAGTACCTCTGAAGGTTTGTTTTTTGAAACCATCAATGCTGCTGGAGTACTACAAGTTCCTATGGTAATGAGTGTTTGGGATGACGAATATGGAATTTCTGTACACGCCAAATACCAAACTACAAAAGAAAACATTTCGGAAATTCTAAAAGGGTACCAAAGAGACGAAAAAAATAACGGTTACGAAATTTTTAGAGTAAAAGGCTGGGACTATGCAGAATTGATTGCTACTTACGAAAAAGCAGCAGCTTTAGCTCGCGAAGAGCACGTTCCTGTTTTAATCCACGTACAACAACTTACACAACCTCAAGGTCATTCTACATCAGGCTCTCATGAACGCTATAAAAACAGCGAAAGATTGGCTTGGGAAAAAGAATATGACTGCTTGCGTCAAATGCGTTTATGGATGATTGCAATTAATATTGCTTCTCCAGAAGAATTAGATGTGATTGATGCAGAAGCTAAAAAAGAGGTTTTAGAAGCCAAAAAAGAAGCTTGGAATAATTTCATTCAACCAATAATCAACGAACAAAAAGAGCTAATTACCCTATTAGAACAATTAGCACCTTCAAGCATCAATAAAGATTTTATCGCAAAACATATTACTGATTTAAAAGCCATTAAAAACCCATTAAAAAAGGAAATTTTAATTGCCGCTAGAAAATCTTTACGTCTGCTAATTAATCAAAAAGGACATACTGAATTAGCTCAATGGATATCAGCGTACATCAATAAAACGCAACCAAAATTCAGTAGCAATCTTCACTCTGAATCAAAATTCAATGTTCAATCAGTACAAAAAGTAGCGCCAACGTATAACGAAAATGCAGCTGCTGATACTGACGGAAGAATGATTTTACGCGACAACTTTGACGCTCTTTTCAACAAATATCCTGAAGTCTTAATTTTTGGAGAAGATGCCGGTACTATTGGTGATGTGAACCAAGGATTAGAAGGTATGCAAGAAAAGTATGGAGAATTACGTGTTGCCGATACAGGTATTCGCGAAGCTACCATATTAGGTCAAGGGATTGGTATGGCATTAAGAGGATTGCGTCCTATAGCAGAAATTCAATACTTAGATTACTTATTGTATGCTATTCAAATCATGAGTGATGACTTAGCTACATTGCAATACCGCACCGTTGGAAAACAAAAAGCACCGTTAATAGTTCGTACTCGTGGCCACCGTTTAGAAGGAATTTGGCATTCTGGATCTCCAATGGGAATGATTATCAATGCTGTTAGAGGAATGCATGTATTGGTTCCTAGAAACATGACGCAAGCTGCAGGATTTTATAACTCCCTCTTAGAATGTGACGAACCAGCTTTGGTGATTGAATGTTTAAATGGGTACCGCTTGAAAGAAGTAGCACCAACTAATTATGGTGAATTCAAAACACCAATTGGAGTTGTTGAAACACTGAAAGAAGGAACAGACATTACTTTAGTATCTTACGGTTCAACTTTGCGTTTAGTACAACAAGCTGCTAACGAACTTTTAGAAGTGGGAATCAATTGCGAAGTTATCGATGTTCAATCCTTACTTCCTTTTGACTTGAATCATGATATTGTAAAAAGTTTAGCTAAAACAAATCGCCTTTTAGTTATCGATGAAGATGTTCCTGGAGGAGCTTCTGCTTTTATTCTACAACAAATTACTGAGATTCAAGATGGTTACAAATACTTAGATAGCAAGCCTGAAACACTTACTGCCAAAGCACATCGACCTGCTTATGGAACCGATGGCGATTATTTTTCAAAACCATCTGCTGAGGATATTTTCGAAAAAGTATACAGCATGATGCACGAAAGCAATCCTGCTAAATTTCCTAGTTTATACTAAAACTAAACACTTATAAAAAATGCCGTTTCGAATAGGAACGGCATTTTTATTTATACAATAAACATTTTGTTATATACTTTTTTTATTACTTTTAAAATTCAATAAAAAAAGGAATGACCTCACTTGAACAAGTACTACAAGAACTCGAAGGAATAAAGGTAATTGCTCCAACCGTACCCTATTCTTCTTACGTTCCCTTAGATTTATCCATTCACAATCAAGAATTAACAAACTATAACCTAACTACTTCTGTTGATTTTGAAAATTATATCGAAAACTACTTAAAACAGAATAAAGCTAGTGTCGCCTATGGCGGATATAACGAAACACGAAATTTATACAAAAGAAGCCAAGTGTTCAACAATACTGAACAAGAAGAGCGCAACATACACATTGGTTTAGATTTATGGACAAATGCCGATACTCCTATTCTAGCAGCTTTAGATGGAAAAGTTCACAGCTTTCAATTCAACAATCAATTGGGTGATTATGGCCCAACGATTATACTAGAACATAAAATTGACGACCATCATTTCTACACTTTATATGGTCATCTATCATTAGAAAGCATTCAAAAGCTATATAAGGGACAAATTGTAAAAAAAAGAGAACAAATAGGCACATTAGGAAAAGCAAGCGTAAATGGCGATTATGCACCTCATTTGCATTTCCAAATCATAAAAGATATTCAGGATAAAGAAGGTGATTACCCTGGAGTATGCAGCATAAGTTCGCTTTCTTTTTATTTATCCAATTGTCCAGACCCTAATTTATTATTAAAAATCAACTCATAATCATGCATCCAAACGAACAACTCATCCATAAATTCTACACAGCTTTTCAGAATGGAGACGCCCTTACTATGAAAGAATGTTATCATCTCGACATTCAATTTCGTGACCCTGCTTTTGGACTTTTAAAAGAAGAACAAGCCAGTATGATGTGGAAAATGCTTTTAGAAAGAGCCAAAGGTGCTATAAAAATTGAGTACAATGAAGTAAAAGCAGATGATACTTATGGCACAGCAAAATGGGTTGCACATTACACTTTTTCACAAACTAACCAAAAAGTAGTCAACCATATTACCGCTGAATTTGAATTCAAAGATGGGCTTATATACAAACATACCGACAACTTCAATGTATGGAAATGGTCGCAACAAGCAATGGGATGGAAAGGTTTTTTATTAGGTTGGACAGGTTTTTTTCAGAAGAAAATTCAAGAAAAAGCACTGTATTCGTTAAAAAAATATAGTGAACGTTAAACAGTAAAAAAAAAAGGGCTATCAAGAAAAAATTCTTCATAGCCCTTTTTTATATATTATTTGTTACCTACAAAAAGATACTTAGAATGTAATAAGTAATTGCCGCTAACAATGCTGAAATTGGAATTGTTAATACCCAAGCCCACATCAAACTAACGGTTACTCCCCAACGAACTGCAGAAACCCTTTTAGTCAATCCAACACCAATGATTGAACCCGTAATAGTATGCGTTGTACTTACTGGGATTTTAAGATGCTCTGTAAAGTATAAGGTTAATGCACCAGCTGTTTCGGCAGCAACACCTTCAAAGGATGATACTTTAGTGATTTTAGAACCCATTGTTTTCACAATTTTCCAACCACCACTCAATGTACCTGCTGCGATAGCTGAATAACATGCTAACGGAATCCAAGAAGGCATAGCACCGCTTATTCCTTTATCTTCATTAGGTAAAATCACATTCAACCATTCTGGCAGAGACTCCTGAGCTACACCACTAGTATGAATGTATACTGCTACTGCTGCCGCAATAATTCCCATTACTTTTTGAGAATCATTACCTCCGTGTCCTAAACTAAATGCAGCAGAAGAGAGCAATTGAAACTTTTTCAACCACGAATTTGCTTGATGAATGTTTAAACTACTAAACATCAAACAAAAAGAACTAATTGATAAAATAATAAAAGCAACTAATAACCATTTTATATTGTGTGCTTCAAAAGCTACACTCCAAAAATGAGAATCAAATCTAGGTTTTTCGATATCAGCATAATATTTCATTTGCTTCTCAACAAACCAAACAGTTATTGCCATAATTGCCAAAGTAAATATTTTTGGGTAAACACTTTTCTTAGAAGAATTTAATAACCAAATTGAAATTAAATAAGAAATCAAAGCTCCCAACAAAGGGGCTAAAACAATAAATGCAATAACAATCAAAACCCCAGAAGGCAAACCTCCATCTTTTCCTTCTTTGAACCAAGTAACCACACCAAAACCTGCGTGAGCTATAGCTGCACCAGCAAAACCACCTATCAAAGTATGGGAAGAACTAGAAGGAATCCCTAACCACCAAGTTAGTAAATTCCAACAAATCGCCGCAATAACTCCAGCTAAAATAACCACCAGATTTATATCCATTGTGCTTGCGGTCTTTGCAACTGTGTCAGCTACACCAAAACCAAAAACCCAGTAGGCTAAAAAGTTAAAGAAAGCTGCCCATACTACCGCCTGAAAAGGAGAAAGTACCTTTGTCGCAACCACTGTAGCAATTGCATTAGCTGCATCATGAAAACCGTTGATGTAATCAAAGATTAAGGCTAAAACAATAATTATAATTAATAAAGTAAATTCCATAATTGTATTTTCTATAAGGAATAAATAAATTTACGAGTGTTTTACAGTGATTGATTCCAAAACACTAGCCACACTTTTACATTTATCCGTAGCAGTTTCTAATACAGAAAGTACTTCTTTATATTTAATAATATTTTTCACATCAGTTTCGTTTTCAAAAATTTCAAAAACAGCTTTATTGTATACATTATCCGACTTGTTCTCTAATTTATTAATTTTAGCACAAGCTGTTGTAATAGTTTTCATTCGTTCTAAATTCTTCAATTCCTTTACAGCTTCATCAATATGCTGACAAGCTTCTAAATTGATTTCAGTTAATTTACGAATAGACTTAGTGATTTTATCTACTTGATACAAACGCATTCTACTAGCAGCACCATGTAAATTATCAGCTACGTTATCAATTGAAGTAATCAAAGAGTGAATATCTTCTCTATCAAATGGGGTAATAAAATTTCTACTTAATTCTAAATTGGTTTGACGAGTTATATCTTCGCCACGTTGTTCTAACTCATCAATTTTCAAGAACAAAACTTCTCTTTCTTTTAAAGGTAAATTTACTGCTTCATGCAAATTTGTTGCTAATTCAATTAAATTGCTTGATGCTTCTTCGAATAAAGGAAAAAACTTTTTGTCCTTTGGTACTAAAAATTGGAAAACACTATTTAACGTCATTTTGTGAGGATTTTAGAATTGCAAAATTAGTTCATTATTTTAAGTCGATGTTAATTTAAGGTTAACAAATCATTTTCAATATGAAAACTATCAAGAAACAAAATAGTTTTTTCGATATCGTAATGCAATATTCTATCTTCGCTTACAAAAGGAACTTCTTGTCTATAAGATGCTAAAAACATTTCTATAAATTCACTTGACTGCAAAGGTCTTCTGAATTCAATAGCTTGTGAAGCATTCATCAATTCAATTGCCAAAATTCGCTCTAAATTATCTAGAACTTTCAAACATTTTGTAGCTCCATTAGCCCCCATACTTACATGGTCTTCTTGACCATTGCTAGAAACAATACTATCAACACTTGAAGGAGTAGCCAATTGCTTGTTTTGACTTGCAATACTTGCTGCGGTGTATTGTGGAATCATAAAACCTGAATTCAATCCTGGATTATCAACCAAAAAGGCTGGAAGATTTCTCAAGCCCGAAATTAATTGATAGGTTCTTCTTTCTGAAATACTTCCCAACTCAGCCAATGCAATCGCCATAAAATCTAATGCCAATGCTAATGGTTGTCCATGAAAATTACCACCAGATATGATTTGGTCACTTTCTATAAAAATATTTGGGTTATCAGTAACAGAATTTATCTCAGTCTTGAATACTTTTTTCACATATTCCATCGCATCTTTTGAAGCGCCGTGTACTTGTGGAATACAACGAAAGGAATATGGGTCTTGAACATGCGATTTAGGTTGCTCAATAATTTGACTACCTTCTAAAAATTCATTTATACGTTGTGCAGTTACAATTTGACCTTTGTGTGGTCGAATATAATGTATCAATTCATTAAAAGGTTCAATTCGTCCATCAAAAGCTTCCAGAGAAATTGCTCCAATCAAATCAGCGAAATAAGATAACTTGTATCCTTTTATAAGAATGTGCGCGCCATAAGAAGCCATAAATTGTGTCCCATTCAACAAAGCCAAACCTTCTTTGGATTGTAAAACGATAGGCTCCCAGTTAAAAGCTGTAAGTACCTTGCTAGAGTGCACTTTTTTTCCTTCAAAATATACTTCTCCTTCTCCAATCAAAGGTAAAGACAAATGTGCTAAAGGAGCCAAATCTCCTGATGCTCCAAGAGAACCCAATGAATAAACAACAGGATAGATTGCATTATTGTAAAAATCAACCAAGCGCTCTACCGTTTGCAATTGTACTCCAGAATGACCATAGCTTAATGATTGAATCTTCAATAACAACATTAATTGAACAATAGCAGTCGGAACTTCTTCACCTGTGCCACAAGCATGTGATTTAACCAAATTCTCTTGTAACTTCGATAGATTTTCATTGGAAATCTTGACATTACACAAAGAGCCAAAACCAGTATTAATCCCATAAATAGGTTCGTTATGAGTGGCCATTTTTTTATCCAAGAAATCCCTACATTTCTGAATATTTACTTTAGCTTCTTCAGAGAGGGCAATGGTCTTTTGAAAGGTAATAATCTCTTGTAGTGCTTCAAAAGTAAGGAGTTCGGTAGAAATATAATGCGTATTATCCATTTTAAGAATCGTTTAAGCGCCAAAATTGAATAAATTCACATTAAAAACCAACTGAAAATAGAAATAATTTAAAAAAATAAACTGCTTTACATCTTTAAAAAAGTATCGAAATATGTAGCTTCAATCCATTACTTTATTATTCAACATTATTCGCTAATCAAGAGCTTCATTTACAAAAAAGAACTTTAAAACAACTAAAAACACACAAGAACAAATAAAAACCCTATAAGATAACTATATTAAACAAAGTAAAAATCATAATCATTCTTGAGTAAAAATAAATTATATGTAATTTTATGAATTATGATTCGATATTTTTAAAATATTCGTAAAAAGACTAAACAGTTCTAAATCTTTACAAAAAAACTGTACTTTTGAAAAATCAAAATGAGAAGTATAAAAAGCACATATAAACTACTAATGACAACGCCAACTGGGGTTGCAATTGCTTTTTCTACCACTTCTACTACTACAACCACTACTACCCTTTAGGGGTATATTTTATTACATATCATCCGATTTTATTCCATCTATTTTTTTAGAAAATAGACTTTTGGGAGGCAGCAAACTTTAGCATTCAATTAAACAAAAACATACAATGAGAGTATTAAAATTTGGCGGAACTTCAGTAGCCAATGCAGATAATATAAGACTAGTAATTGCGATAATAACTAAAAAAGCAGAAAAAGAACCACTAGCAGTAGTCGTTTCCGCCTTGAGCAAAGTCACAGATTTACTACAACTAGCCGCCCATAAAGCTGCTAATAGTGACGAAAACTTTAGAGAAATTGTTCTAGAAATAGAAAAAAAACACCTAGACACCTTAAAACAATTAATTCCTGTAAGTGAACAAAGTGCTTTATTGAGTCACATCAAGCGCATCATTAATCATTTAGAAACATTGTTGGATGGTTGTTTCTTATTGGGTGAATTATCCCCGAGAACAGCCGATACCATTTTAAGTTTTGGTGAATTATTATCTTCATTCATCATAGCCGAAGCTTTGAAACAAAACCTAAAAAGCACCAATTACAAAGACAGTCGCGAACTCATTAAAACCAACGCAACTTTTGGAAAAGCAAGTGTGAATTTTGAAGTAAGCAATCGTCTTATACAAGATTACTTTGCAACAAATACTTCTAAAGTAGTACTCCTTCCCGGTTTCATTGGAGCAACAGAAGATGGAATTACTACTACTCTAGGTCGTGGTGGCTCAGATTATTCAGCGGCGATTCTTGCCAGCGCATTAGCAACTGAAGAACTGGAAATTTGGACAGATGTAAACGGAATGTACACTGCCAATCCTAAATTGGTAAAACAAGCACAACCTATTGCTACTATCTCTTATCAAGAAGCTATGGAGTTGTCTCATTTTGGAGCTAAAGTTTTATATCCGCCTACCATTCAGCCAGTACTAAGAAAAAACATTCCAATACTTATTAAAAACACTTTTGAGCCAGAAGCAGAAGGAACTTTTATTTCGAATACAATTGCTGCTAATGGTTCACCTGTAAAAGGAATCAGTCATATCGATAACATCACTCTTATTACGCTCGAAGGCTCGGGAATGATTGGTGTAGCGGGTTCCTCAAAACGTCTTTTTGAAGTGCTTTCGAATGAAAGCATCAATGTTATCTTCATCACACAAGCTTCTTCAGAACATTCGATTTGTATTGGTATTTTGAATTCTGATGCAGAAAATGCAGAAATCGCCATCAACAAAGCGTTTGAAATTGAAATTACTCAAAACAAAGTCGAACCTTGTATCGTTGAAAAAAACCTATGTATTATTGCTTTAGTAGGCGAAAATATGAAGAACCATCAAGGGCTTAGCGGACGTATGTTTAGTACACTTGGAAAAAACAATGTCAATATTCGAGCCATTGCACAAGGCGCTTCTGAGAGAAATATATCTGTGGTTATCAATGAAAGAGATGTCAAGAAAGCATTAAATACTTTACACGAAAACTTCTTTGAAGAAAACACCAAACAACTCAACTTATTTGTGATGGGTGTGGGTAACGTGGGCGAAAAATTCATGGAGCAAATTCACCAACAAAAGAAATTTTTAAAAGAAAATTTAAAAATCAATTTACGTGTTATAGCTGTTTCGAATTCTAAAAAAATGCATTTTGATGAAGAAGGGATGTCGCTCAAAGAGTGGTCATCGCTTTTAGCAAATGGTGAACCTGCAAATCCTGAAGCTTTTATTAGTAAAGTAAAAGAACTCAATTTACGTAACAGCATATTTGTAGACATTACTGCCAATGAAAGTGTGTCTAAGCTTTATGAACAATTTTTAAGACAAAACGTAGCAGTAGTAACTTGCAACAAAATTGCTTGTTCATCGGCATATGCCAACTACCAAAACCTTAAAAATTTATCCCGAAAATACAATGCCCCATTTTTGTTCGAAACAAATGTTGGTGCAGGTTTACCAATAATTGACACGGTCAAAAACCTAATTGCATCAGGAGACAAGGTGCACAAAATTCAAGCGGTTTTATCCGGAAGTTTGAATTTCATCTTTAATAATTTCGGTCCAAATTATTCTTTTCATGATGTTGTAAAAGAAGCAGGCGTTCAAGGATTTACAGAACCTGACCCAAAAATCGATTTAAGCGGAGTTGATGTAGCAAGAAAGATTTTAATCCTTATTAGAGAAAGTGGTTATCAGATGGAAATTGAAGATATAGAAAACCTTTCTTTTTTACCAGATGAATGTATGAAAACCAATAACAATGACGATTTCTTTAAATCTCTTCTTAAAAACGCCTCCCATTTTGAGCAATTATTAAAAGAAGCTAACGAAAAAGAATCCCGTCTAAAATTTGTTGCGCAATTTGAAAACGGCAAAGCCAATGTCGGATTACAATTCATCGCCAAAGATCATCCGTTTTATAACTTAGAAGGAAAAGACAACATTGTGTTATTCTACACCGATCGCTATGTAGACCAACCTTTATTGATTAAGGGTGCTGGTGCAGGAGCAGCTGTTACTGCTTCAGGAATTTTTGCCGATGTAATTCGTATTGGAAATGTGTAAAAAGAGTTACTGAGACACTAAGTTCCTTAGCCTCTAAGACAATTCAAACTTAGAACAATAAAAACTTAGCTACTCAGAAACTAAGAAACTAAAAAAAATGAAAGAAATAAAACTATTTTGTCCAGCTACTATCGCTAATCTTTCTTGTGGATTTGATGTATTGGGCTTGTGTTTGGCCACTGCAGGCGACGAAATGATTGTGCGGACTTCTTCCAAAAAAGGGGTTCGAATTACTAAAATCGTAGGTGCTGATTTGCCTTTAGAAACCGAGAAAAATGTAGCAGGAGTTGCTGCTTTGGCATTACTAGAAGCTTTTGAAACAGAAATGGGTTTTGAAATCGAAATCTATAAAAACATTAAAGCTGGAAGTGGCATTGGAAGCAGCGCCGCAAGTTCAGCCGGAGCCGTTTTTGGAATCAATGAATTGCTTGGCCGACCATTTTCGCGCAAAGAATTGGTGCAATTTGCCATGCAAGGCGAAAAACTAGCCAGTGGCAATGCCCATGCTGATAATGTAGCGCCTTGCCTTTTGGGAGGCTTCACATTAGTGAGAAGTTCCAATCCTTTAGACATTATCAAAATAGATAGTCCGACAGAATTATACGCCACTGTAGTTCATCCACAAATTGAACTCAAAACTTCGGATGCGCGTTCGGTTTTGAAGCAAACCGTTTCCCTAAAAAGTGCCATTACCCAATGGGGGAATGTGGGTGGTTTAGTCGCTGGTTTGTACACTCAAGATTACGAACTTATAGGGCGTTCATTGCATGACGAAATCATAGAACCCGTTCGCAGTATGCTGATTCCTGGTTTTGATGCCATCAAACAAACCGCTTACGAAAACGGTGCTTTGGGCTCTGGAATTTCAGGTTCTGGCCCTTCTATTTTTGCATTAAGCAAAGGCGAAACCAACGCTCAAAAGATAGCCGATGCCATGAGTAAAATTTATGAGGAAATAAATTTGCCCTACGAAATTCACGTGTCGAAAATCAATCCAGATGGAGTTAGTATAATAGCCCCCTAACCCCAAAAGAGAGGATACAGTTTTATGCAAGCAAAAGAACAAACCATAAACTAATCACCTAGGATTTATTACTAAGTACTAAAAACTAATCACTAAGGACTAATTACTAATCACTAATTACTGTCAGCTCGAGCGCAGTCGAGAGCGACTATTCACTAAAAATGAAATACTACAGCTTAAACCATAATGCACCCAACGTTTCTTTTGAGGAAGCGGTGGTACAAGGACTGGCCTCCGATAAAGGCTTATATTTTCCCGAATCGATTCAACCTTTAGCGGCTGACTTTTTTGAAAACATCGAAAAGCTATCACACGAGGAGATTGCATTTCAAGCCATTCAGCAATTTGTGGGTGACGAAATTCCAGCTAACACTTTACGCAAAATCATTGCCGAAACACTTTGCTTTGATTTCCCGGTAATCGAAGTTGAAGAAGGTATCTATTCGTTAGAATTATTTCACGGCCCAACGATGGCGTTCAAAGATGTTGGAGCGCGTTTTATGTCGCGTTGCATCGCTTATTTCAACCGAAACGACCCTTCAAAAAAGAACACAGTATTGGTAGCCACTTCTGGTGATACAGGAGGCGCCGTAGCGAGTGGTTTTTTGGGCGTGACTGGCGTAGAAGTGGTAATTTTATATCCATCAGGAAAAGTGAGTGACATTCAAGAACGCCAATTGACGACTTTGGGACAGAACATCAAAGCACTCGAAGTTGACGGTGTTTTTGACGATTGTCAAGATATGGTTAAAAAAGCTTTTTTGGACTCTGAATTGGCTGCTGTTCATTTAACTTCTGCAAATTCTATCAATATTGCGCGTTGGTTACCCCAAATGTTCTACTTTTTCTTTGCTTACAAAGCCTTGAAACAACATCAAAAACCCTTGGTATTTTCGTGTCCGAGCGGAAATTTCGGGAACATTTGCGCAGGCATCATTGCGAAAAAATTAGGCTTACCCATCGAACATTTTGTAGCTGCTACCAATGCCAACGATACCGTACCGCGTTTCCTACAGAATGGCGTTTACGACCCAAAACCTTCCATCGCCACGATTTCGAATGCTATGGATGTGGGTAATCCTAGTAATTTTGTGCGCATACAAGAAATGTATCAAAATGATTTGAAACAATTCGAAAAAGACTTTTCATCCTACACCTTTAGCGATGCCGCGACGCTCGAGGCTATGAAAACTATCCAAGAGCAAAAAGGCTACATCGCAGAACCACACGGAGCGGTAGGCTATTTAGGATTGAAAAAAGAGTTACAAAACCATCCCGATGCCCTTGGGATTTTCCTTGAAACGGCTCACCCTATCAAGTTTTTAGACATCGTCGAACCAGCATTGGGAGTGACTTTACCCATTCCGTCCCAAATAGAAAGTGTCTTGAACAAAGAAAAAAGAAGTACCAAAATCAAAACTTACGAGGAACTGAAAGCATTTTTACAAAATCAATAATTCTTCCTCTTCCCTACTCATAAGCGATTTCTATACAGAAATCGCTTTATTTTTTCTATTTTTATAATCAATTAAAAAACAATCAAATACGTTTTAAAATGAAAAATAGATACGGTATTACTTTGGTCCTTTTGTTGTTGTTATCTTGCGTAAATCCCTCAACTTCTTCAAACGAGAATCAAAAAATAGTAGAACGCTATTACGAGCTATTTAACAAACATCAATGGGAAGAAATGGCTAAAATGTATAGTGAAAAAGCAGCTTTTAAAGATCCGAGTTTAGGAACGGGTGTAGTAGAACAAAGCAGGGCGCAAATCGCAAAAAAATATGGGGAACTAGAAGCTATTTTTCCAGACGTTCACGACTCGATTGTACAAATTTATCCCTCTGATGCTAATCATATAGTAGTTGAATTCGTTTCTACAGGAACAGCTCCAGATAACACAAAATTCACCTTACCCATTTGCACCATTTTCGCCATCGAAAACGGACTAATTACCAAAGATTTTACCTACTACGATAATTTTGAAGAGCCAACTACAAACCAAAAACAATAGTGTTTTAACTATTTTTTAAATCGCTCGCGAGACGTTTTAATAGATTCCATATTGCTAGATGCCCATTGTGCTAGGCTTTCAATATGAGGAACTAGAGACGCTCCCAACGGTGTAATTTCATACTCTACTCTTGGTGGAACTTCGGGATAAACGGTACGATGAACCAAACCATCGGCTTCTAGTGTTCGTAAGGTAACCGTCAGCATTTTTTGCGAAATATCGGTTCCTATTTCTTTATTAATGGCATTAAAACGAAGCTTCTTCTTTTCGCCTAAAATTAACAAGACCAAAACCGACCATTTATCTCCAAAACGATCTAAAATCGTTCGTATAGGACAATTCAATAAATTAAAATCTTCTTTTTTAAATTTTATTACTTCCATAAACCTTTGACTTTCAATAATAATAACTTTTAAGTTAGTTAAGAACTAAAAAGTGCCTTCTTGCATAATTACACTAACTAAAAGATATTTGCTCTACAAAAGTAAGTATAAAATTTAAAATCCATAACAAATGAGTCAACTATTAATTACTGGAGCCACAGGCCAATTAGGAAGTCAAATTGTATCAGAACTAACAGCAAAATATCCTATTGCTCAACTTTCGGTACTCGCAAGAAGTAGCGAAAAAGGCCTTCCGTTTACTGAAAAAGGAATAACCGTAAAAATCGGGAACTATCAAGATCCATCAAGTCTAGTAGAAGCCATGCAAGGAATCGACAGCGTTCTTTTAATCTCATCAAGTGACTTTAATGACCGAATTGGTCAACACAAAAATGTGATTGATGCCGCAAAAGCTGCTGGAGTACAACATATTTTTTACACTGGAGTTGCAATAAAAAATATCGAAACTTCTCCCTTAAAACCGTTACTAGGAGATCATTTTGAAACAGAAGCATATATCAAACAAAGCGGACTAACTTATACTTTCTTACGCAATAGTTTGTATGCTGATGTGGTGCCAATGTTTATTGGAGCTAATGTACTCGAAACAGGAGTCTTTTTCCCTGCTGGGGAAGGGAAAGTAGCTTTTGCAACCCGAAACGATTTGGCTAAAGCTATTGCTAAAATTGTTGCAAGCAATGGACACGAAAATAAAACGTACCATCTTACTGGAAGCCAAGCGCATTCATTCTCAGAAATTGCTAGTTATTTATCAGAACTCTCAGGAAAAGAAGTACCCTACATCAGCCCTTCCTCGGACGATTTCGAAAACGCTTTGAAAGGATTTGGACTTCCAGAATCCATCATTACTATGTCGGTACTATTTGCTGCAGGAATGAAAAACAATGATTTTGAAGAAGTAGACGGCAGTTTAAAAACGTTCATCGGTCAAGAACCAACCTCTTTAAAAACATTTTTGAAAGAAGCATACCAATTATAAATTAGAACATACTAAGAAAATGAAACCTGATTGTCAAAACATCAGGTTTTTTTTATTGAAAAAATCATCCTCAAAAAGTCAGCCGTCTGTAAGAATAAAAAACCATAAGAACCACATAAATCCTTATTTTTGGTAAAAAAAATAAAAAACTATCCCACAACTTTTATCTCAATGAAATTAGACTTTTATCAAATCGATGCTTTTACAGATACCTTATTTGGAGGAAATCCAGCTGTAGTCGTACCCCTAAAAGAGTGGTTACCCGATGCGCTTTTACTAAAAATTACCCAAGAAAATGCTGTTGCCGAAACCGCTTTTTTTGTAGACAAAGGAGAAAAAATACATCTGCGTTGGTTTACTCCCGAAATCGAAATGGACCTGTGTGGTCACGCCACTTTGGCTACGGTTCACGCATTGAAAACAATTTTACATGATCCGAGAACTACCTTTGTTTTTGAAACTTTAAGTGGAGACCTTACGGTTTTAGTAGAAGATGATTACTATTTTTTGAATTTTCCTTCCAGAATGCCAGTCGCATCTCAGCTTCCAGAAAACTTAAAGCTTTCATTTAATATAAAACCAAAAGAAGTTTTAAAATCAAGAGATTATGTATTAGTATTTGAAAAAGAAGAGGATATTAAAAATCTTGAAATTGATCGCAATTTATTCGACCAAATCAATATGGAAACGGGAGGGGTAATTGTAACCGCACCTGGAAAAAACAGCGATTTTGTCTCTCGCTTTTTTACACCACAAGCTTCAATACTCGAGGATCCTGTAACTGGTTCAGCACATTGCTCTTTGATTCCGCTTTGGGCAGAAAGATTGGGTAAAAAAGAACTCTATGCCCTTCAAGTTTCGGAAAGATTGGGCAAACTCAATTGTGAATTACGCGCTGATCGCGTTATCATTAGCGGACAAGCTAGAACGTATGCTATAGGCACTTTTTGGACGGAATAACTATTACAATACAATCCACCAAAAAGCAACATAATCAATACCTTACAACAACTAATCAAAAGTACTTGTTTAAAATAGTTTTCACTTTACTCGTATTACTATGGATCACATTACCTCCAAACATCCAGCGGATATTGCCGACCAATTGACACAAAAAAGCAGTAAAGACCGTGTGCTTTCTTTTCTCCTTTTAGCTGGAGAAGCCAAAGCTGAGGTGTTTCCGTATTTTGACAGTGAGATTCAACAAGAGCTCATTTTGAATTTGGGAAATGAAGCCACAAAGGAACTGTTTAACGAATTAGCTCCCGATGACAGAACGCTTCTTTTGAC
>JAGOFG010000123.1 GCA_017997335.1 Flavobacterium sp.
GGTTTGAAGTTGATAGCGTTCCGAACCTACTTGAAAGAGATAGTCACCACTTACAATAAAGAAAATCTCATCTTGATAGGGATGAATATGTAAGGGAGGTCCTCCTTTTTCATTTCCAATGTACTCAAATACACTAAGCGCACCATCGGTATCTTTGGAGGCAATTTTGATATTGTTTGGACTACTGCCGTTAATGAGGGTTTTTTCCTCAAACCTGCTTTGGTTGGCTTTTACAACAAAGCCTTTTGGGGTTCTTGTTGTTGGATTAGGCAATTTATGCCCTAAAGCCAATAACGGAAAGGCAGTGGCTGATGCGGTAATAAAATTTCTTCGTTTCATAGTCTTTTGTTGTTGGTTACAGTGCAAATTTGCTATGAAATTTTAGCAACAAATGGTATAAAAACGACATTTTAGTAGGTGTCCGCTTCACCGAATTTCCGCTCTGGAGAATTCAAATCCAATACATGAAATGCAGCAGGGGTGTGGTGGGTCAATTCTTTGTAATCTTTGGCCAAATGTTGGTAATCATAGTAACCACATTGTAGTGCAATGGTAAGCCAATCGTAGTGAGGATATTTGTTTTTCATTCGGAAAGTGCTTTCAAATCGAATGATTTTGCTAAAATATTTTGGAGAAACTCCCATGCGTTCTACAAACTTTCGTTCAAATTGACGTGGACTCAAACAAGCAGCTTGCGCTTGTGAATCGATACTAAAATTTTGAGTAGTACTCAGTAAGGTATTACAAACCCTATCCAACCGATGCGTCTCTTTTTTTTGGTGTTGGACTTGACGCCATAAAAAAGATTCAACAATCGTTTTCATCTCAATATAATCTTTAGCCTGATGCAATTGTTCGTTGATGTTCTTTATTTCTTTTGGGAAGATGGTCTCTGCATCAATATAAGAATTGGTGAGCTCATATGAAGGAATGCCAGTGATTCTGAATAAAGCTCCAGGGCGAAAAACGATTTGGAACACCAAAAAATCATTGCCCACGTAACGATTCGTAATCTCACTTTGTTGTCCCATAAGCACGCTTTTCAAATTGCTAATCTTAGTAGCGCTCTTGGTGTAAGAAACGGTTTCGGTGTCTTTGGGATAAAAGCTCAAACAGTGTTCTGCTCTTGGCGGATACGCCTTAAAAGGAAGCGTTGCCTTAGAATCAAATACAAAATGTACAATTTGATAAACCCGAATGAATTCTTGCAAGGCAACGGAAGGTTGTAATTCAAATAAGGCCATACATTACACGTTTAAAATAGTAAAGGTACAAAATCATTATTTTGAATTACTAAGTTGTTGTAAATGAGTTTTTTTAGTGGTTATTTTGAATGTTGTATAATTAAAAAGCCTTCAGAATGATAAGTTCTGAAGGCTTTATTATGATGATTGTTATTGGGTTTCGACTGGATTTTTGCTTATGAAAACCAAACGTTCTAGTCTAGCCCCGATGGGAGCGGCATCCTTGCTGTGCGGGGTTCGCACAGCAAGATATAGCGTACAGCGGGACGACTCGTGTGGTGCGTAAAAAACGAACTGCTCCTAAATAAAGTAAGCTTACTTTTTGAAAACGAAAGTGAATTAACCAAAAATAGCCGTAAGTACTGCGGCTAGTCTAAGTCCTGCATTGAGTAATTGTTTTTTGATGATTGGAGCTTGGGTGTCTACATAGGTTTCTGGAATGACATTGCTTTTGTAATCGTAAATGGTGGGCAAGTAGCTTCGAGATTCTTTGGCCCATTTTACGGTATTGATTTTGCCCAAGCGTTTGATTTGGTGTTTAGAGTAAGTGTTGAGCGCCAAGCAATCGCTTAGCGAAATATTTCTGGCGTTGATGATGCCGCTATCAAAAAAAGAATGCAGGTTGGTACCTTTTCCGTTGTAGTTTATTTGTTGGGTATTTCCGCCTTTGTCAGTACCAAAGCCAACATGCAGCGGTTGGTGCAAATCGCCCACTAAGTGAAAAATGATGCAGATTTTCATTTTTACGTCTTCGTCGGAGAGGTTTTTGTAGTTTTTTAGTTCCTGTATGGTTTGAGTCAATCGGAAAATGATATTGTCTCCTTCGTGGTTGACTACTTTCACGCCTTTGTCAAAATTTACGTAATGATAGGGCTTTAGATAGTCGTAGGAGTGGTCGTCGCGAAGTTCGTCCATCCAATTGGCGGCATCCTGAATAGAGCGTCCGTTAAGGTATTTTGTCACTATGGTTTGTACGGAAGGGTCTAAATAGGTAAAGGCAATTTCGGCCACTAAGGCGTGCCCTTTTTTGCCCCAAGCAAAGCTCGATTGCGTGATGAATAAAGCGGCTAATACTAGGAGTGTAATTTGTTTCTTCATGGGTTAAAATAATTTGGACGACAAAAGTAAGGTATTGAATCAAGTTTTTTCACGAATCCTATGGTTAGAAACGCTAAGATTTAGTTAAGAAATTCGGAACTTTTGATTCGTAAAGCGTATTCTGTTCCCAAATAACGTGGGTCACCGTGTTTTTCAGACCAAAAACCGTCCAATACGTCTTTGGTTATGCATTGATATACCGCAACGCCTTTGTAGGTGATTTTATAGTCGCCTTTGTACTTGAAATTAATCACTAAAATATTGTTTTTGAAAAATCCAGAACCGGTCTGCACTTGTTCATCGTTAATCAACCAATGGGCTTGTACGCGGTCATACTCATCAAGTGTTAGCGTTAAAACACCTTGATAAGTAATGGCATTGTCCGCTTCCTGATTGCTTCCTGAAATGGAGTAGGTTCCGATTATATCTTGTGGGGTCATTTACTTCCCAATACAGAAATTTGCAAAGATATTCCCCAACAATTCGTCATTCGTGACTTGACCCGTAATCAATCCGAATTGATACAAAGCTTCACGAATATCCAAAGCCATAAGGTCACTGGAAAGATTAGTTTCTAGCCCGAATTTTACTTTCTGAATTTCTTCTAAGGCTTTAAGTAAAGAATCATAATGTCTTGTATTGGTAACTATTGTTTCGTTGTTTCGGAGCGCGCCGGTATTAACGAACGAAAGCAATTGATTCTTTAAATCTTCGATACCTTCTTTGTTTTTGGCGGAAATCAAAAGGATATTTGGAATTTGATTTTGTATGTTTTTAATTTCAGTTTCGGATAGTAAATCTTTTTTATTCATAATTACTACCAAAGGTTTTAACGGATACTGATTCTTTATTTTTTCAAGTTCCAATTTCACGTTATCCAAAGTTTCACCTTTGGGGGTTAGGGGGCTTATATAGATTACAACCTGTGCTTGTTCTATTTTTTCAAAAGTTTTTTGGATACCAATGCTTTCTACATAATCTTTGGTCTCGCGAATTCCAGCTGTGTCTATAAATCGGAAGCCAATGCCGCCAATGACCAATTCGTCTTCGATAGTATCACGAGTGGTACCCGCAATTTCAGAAACAATGGCGCGTTCTTCGTTGAGTAAAGCATTCAATAGGGTCGATTTTCCCACATTGGGTTCGCCCACAATGGCTACGGGAATTCCGTTTTTGATTACATTTCCAACTGCAAAAGAATCAATCAAGCGTTTCAACACAAATTCGATTCGGTTAACCAATTCGTGAAATTGAGTTCTGTCTGCAAATTCTACATCTTCTTCTGCAAAATCCAATTCCAATTCGATTAAGGAAGCAAAATTCAACAGCTCTTCACGTAGTTTGGCAATTTCGTTAGAAAAACCACCTCGCATTTGTTGCATAGCAATTTGGTGACTCGCTTCATTGTCTGACGAAATCAAATCGGCTACGGCTTCGGCTTGGGACAAATCCAATTTTCCATTCAAAAAGGCTCTAAGGGTAAATTCACCAGCATCGGCCATTCGGCATCCTTTACGCAATAACAACTGAATAATTTGTTGCTGGATATACGTAGAACCGTGACACGAAATTTCAATCGTATTTTCTCCTGTATAAGAATTAGGTCCTTTAAAAATCGAAACCAATACTTGGTCTAAAGTCTTCTCTCCATCCATAATATGTCCCAAATGCAGCGTATGCGTTTTTTGGGCAGTCAAGTCTTTGTTTTTGATAGAACGAAAAACAGCATTGCCAATTTGAATGGCATCTTGACCAGAAATACGAATGATGGCAATGGCTCCAGCTCCTGATGGCGTAGCTAAAGCAACTATAGAATCGTTTGGAATCATGTGAGGTGTCTATTTGGATGCAAAAGTAAGCAAAAGTATTGGCTTTGCAATTACTACTGACAAGCCTTGGTACTTGTTAGAGGAGTATTATCTTAAAGTTAAATATATGGTAAACTGACAAATATCAGTCTACTTCGGCTAAACATTTCTTAAATTTAAACAACATTTAAAAGGTAATTTCTAAAACTGTATTTACTATGAAAAAGATATTATTTCCAACAGATTTCTCAGAAGTGGCTACGAATGCATTTGTTCATGCCCTACATTTGGCTGATGTAGTCGATGGAGAATTAGTATTATTACATACTTTTCAGCTCCCAATAGTAGACAGTCAGTTTACGCCAGACAACTATTATATGATTTACGAATCACTACAGTTGGCAGAATTTGATGCCTTCAAAGACGAAATTCCCAAACTGAGAGCCATAGCGGAAAAAGAAGGTTTGGCTGATGTCAAAATCACCCATCGTTTGATGGATGGCGATTTGGTCACCACGATTCAAAATGCGATAAAAGAGGAAAATATCAATTTTGTGGTCATGGGAACCGCTGGAGCTACGGGTTGGGAAACCTTCTTTGTGGGTACCAATACGGGTTCCGTGTTATCAGCAGTTTCGGTTCCAGTGCTGAGTGTGCCCATTACGGCAGCGTATCACAAAATAAAAAACATTGGTTTTACCACTAAGTTTAGAGAGAAAGATAAAAAAGCCTTAGAATTAGTTTGTAGCATTGCCAAAAAAACAAAAGCGCAAGTAAAATGTTTGTACGTAAAAACCAATCAATCCGATGTGAAACCAGAAACCATCAAAGAATGGGAAACTCATTTCGCCAACGAACCTGTACAGTTTACGATTCTTCCGCTAGATGATGTTCAAGGTACTATCATAGATTTTGTGTCCCAAAAAAGTATTGATGTTTTGGCTATGGTGACCTATAAACGCAACTTTTTTGTCGAATTGTTTAGTCCAAGTCTCACTCGAAAATTTTCGGATTATTCAGAAATTCCAATATTGGCACTACAAAGCGACTCAATAATAGAATAGTTGGTTTAACAGTTCCTATTTGCTATTGAATTTTCTTGTTCAACAAGTTGGTTTTATACTTTTCCTAAGGTGTACAATTGTTCCATAGTTGGAGTTAAGCTTCCACCTTCTGGTTCAAGGGTAATTCCAAATGCTTCTGCATAATCGGTATTGTCAACTTCGAATAATTTTTGTTCGTTATTTTCAAAATCACCTAACAAACCAATGCTTTTTGGAGTAAGTGTTGGACTCAATTTAATAGCCCAAACTTGGTAAACCATACCTTTTGGGGGTTTAGGCAAACCCGAAGCATCTACATAAGTGGTTTGGGTTTGTTTATTCCAATATACTTTGGCGTAAGATGTTGGCGAAACTGTTTGTCCACTCAAAGCAACTAGGGTGTTTTTTACATCTCTAACAATGGCTAAACTGTTTTCGATGGCTTTATTTTTTTTATCTAAAACAGAGAATTCTTGTTCGATTTTTTTCTTTTCATTAGCAACAACAACAATCGTTTTTTGGGTTTCATTCAATTTAAAATACTGAAATCCAATACCAACAAATAGTACTGCTGCGGCAGCCCAACCCAAATAAGGTGTCCATTTTTTCTGAGGTTGCATTTCAATCACTTTGCCGTGTTTGAGTGCCAGTTGGTTTTTAATTTTCTCGTAATTCGCAACAGATTGAAAAGGAGAAAAACTAGAAGAAAGCGCCACAATACTTTTTTCGATAGCTATAATTTCTTGTTCAATTTCAGGATGTTGTTTTGCTTTTTCAGCAATTTCTATGTTTTCAGCTTCACTGAGTAAGCCGTATACATAGAGTTCTAAAATACCTGAGGCTATATATTCTTTTGTTTCCATTATAGTTTCAAATAAAGTCTTAAATCATTGATGCAATTTCTATTGTTGGTCTTTACAGTACCTAGTGGTATGTTCAACTCTTCCGAAGCTTCTTGCTGGGTGTATCCTTTAAAAAAGAGCAAGTCTATTATTTGAATACACTTTGGTTTTAGCTTTTTTACAAACTCCTGAATTCCAATAGCGTCAATTTTGTTTGTGAGTTTATTGCTGTCGTCTAATAGATGTACGAAATTATCAGAAGAAAGGTTTTTTTGACTATCATTAAAGTTTTTAGAGCGTAGCTTATCAATAGAAGTATTTCTAGCAATATTGAGAATCCACGTATAGAAACGGCCTTTGCTTTCGTTATACGAGTCTATGTTTTTCCAAATCTTGACAAATACTTCTTGTAAGACGTCTTCGGCCTCTTCTCTGTTTTTTACCAATACGTTGATAACTGAAAATAGACTTTTTGAATACATATCGTAAAGATAGGTAAATGCTTTTTCGTCTTTTTTGTGAATTAAAACCAACAACTCATCTTGGGTCATACGCTATTTTTTTAGTAACTACAAACATATACATTTCAATTTATGTAAATTAGAATATATTGACAAGCTCGAGAATATTATGATTTGTTGAATTGTTTTGAAATTCTGTTTTGTCTTTGTTTTAATTTTGTAAAGCCAAGATTTATTTGCTACTCAGAATATTTTTTAATGATAAAGAGTAAAAATAAAGAGATAGGTTTTTAATTAACTTCTGTTTAACATTTTTTTGTTTTAATAGACAATTAAATGGTTATTTTTATCAAAAAATTACCATATGAAAAAATTAGTTTCAATAGTAAGCGTAGCATTACTATTTTTTAGTTGTCAAAATCAAGCACAAACCTCAAAAGTTAATTCTACAGTTATGACTACCAATCTTGCCAAAGAAACAATCTATCAATTTAAAGTAACGGATTTATCAGGAGACACTTTTGATTTCGCTACTTTGAAAGGGAAAAAAATTATGATTGTCAACACCGCTTCCAAATGTGGTTTGACACCTCAATACAAAGATTTAGAAGCATTATATAAAGAATACAGCAGTAAGGGATTTGTAATTGTAGGTTTTCCAGCGAATAATTTTGCTTCTCAAGAACCTGGAACTAAAGAGGAAATTGCTACGTTCTGTCAACAAAATTACGGTGTAACTTTTCCTATGATGGATAAAGTTTCTGTTAAAGGAAGTGATATGTGTGCTGTATACCAGTTTTTAACTCAAAAAGCTAAAAATGGACTTAAAGATTCTGAAGTTGAATGGAATTTCCAAAAATACTTATTGAACGAAAAAGGAGAATTAGTGGATGTTATTTC
>JAGOFG010000026.1 GCA_017997335.1 Flavobacterium sp.
TAGCCAATGTAAACCCCGAAGCTCCTCAACGTCAATGGGATTATCCTTTTGGTTGGGCACCTCATCAAATGCTATTGTGGGAAGGACTAAAAAACTACGGTTTCGAATTTAAACTACAGGAAATGGTTTACCGCTGGTTGTGGTTGATTACCATCAATGCTGTGGATTACAATGGCACGATTCCTGAAAAATTCGATTTAGAAATCAGTTCTCACAAAGTATTTGCAGAGTACGGTAACGTTGGAACCGAGTTTGATTATATTGCCAAAGAAGGTTTTGGATGGGTCAATGCATCCTATCAATGCGGTTTAGCATTGCTCGCACCAAAATGGAAAGACAATCTGAATCAACTACTTCATCCTGACTTTTTATTATTTGAAGGGATTTAAGTTTTTTCGGTTAAGCGAAAATTATGGATTTTGTATCCAATTTTTAGCCAATGGAGAAAGTGTAAATAACTTCTAATAATAAAAAATAGCTTTTATGTTTTTTGAATGTTTATTTTTTTAACTTTATATTTATTTAAATACAATTTATATGACTGTTAATCAAATATTAAGTACAAAGGGAAAGGACGTTTATTCTATACTTTCCACCAACACTGTTTACGAAGCGTTAACAGTGATGAGCGAAAAAAACATAGGCGCCATTCTTATTATTGAAGAAGGTGTTCTGAAAGGGATTTTATCAGAAAGGGATTATGCGAGAAAAATTGTTTTAAAATCTAAATCTTCTAAGAAAACATTAGTTAATGAAATTATGGTTACCGAAGTGTTTACCGTTAGCCCTTCGGATAAATTAGAGTACTGTATGGAGTTGATGAGCACCAAAAGAGTGCGTCACTTACCAGTAGTTGAAAATGATGTGGTAGTTGGGATAATATCTATTAGTGATGTGGTAAAAGCCATCATCGAAATGCAAAAAGAGACAATTGCACATTTAAATTCATACATTACACAGTAATAAAAAATGAATTATGACTTTTTAAGAGCTGCTTTTGCAGCTTTTTTTATTTTATAACAAAGATTATAATAAAAATTAAATTTTTGACGACTAGTTTACAATTAGAACTTTATCTTTGTAAGCCAGATAAAATCTAAAAAAATGGAGAATAACAACAAAAGAAAGGAAGCTTTATTATACCACGCAAAGCCAACTCCTGGAAAAATTCAAGTAGTTCCAACAAAAAAATATGCCACACAAAGAGATTTGTCATTGGCTTATTCACCTGGTGTTGCTGAGCCTTGTTTAGAAATTGCAAAAGACGTAGATAACGTTTACAAATACACCGCAAAAGGAAATTTAGTCGCGGTAATTACCAATGGAACAGCAGTTTTGGGACTTGGGGACATTGGGCCAGAAGCTTCAAAACCAGTAATGGAAGGGAAAGGACTTTTGTTCAAAATATTTTCGGATATCGATGTATTTGATATCGAAATTGGAACCAAAAATGTTGACGAATTTATCGAAACAGTAAAAAATATTGCTCCCACTTTTGGAGGAATCAACCTTGAAGATATCAAAGCACCTGAGTCTTTTGAAATCGAAAGACGATTGGTAGAAGAGTTGAATATTCCGGTGATGCATGATGACCAACACGGAACAGCAATTATTTCTTCAGCAGCTTTACTTAACGCTTTAGAATTAGCAGATAAAAAAGCCGAAGATATTAAAATGGTCGTTTCTGGAGCGGGTTCTGCTGCAATTGCTTGTGCTGATTTGTACGTGCTTTTAGGAATAAAACCAGAGAATGTATACATGTTTAATAGTAAAGGCTTGTTGACAAAAGACAATCCTTCTATCTCTGAATTACAACGTAAATACGCAAGAGATTGCGAGCCGATTAGTTTAGCAGAAGCGATGAAAGGTTGTGATTTGTTCTTAGGTCTTTCTACGGCTGATGTTTTGACACCCGAAATGCTTTTGAGCATGTCCGAAAACCCAATTGTTTTCGCGATGGCCAATCCAAATCCTGAGATTGAATACAATTTAGCTATTGCTACTCGCAAAGATATTATCATGGCTACTGGCCGTTCGGATTATCCGAATCAAGTAAATAACGTATTGGGATTCCCTTATATTTTTAGAGGTGCTCTAGATGTTCGTGCTACCAAAATCAACGAAGCAATGAAAATGGCTGCCGTTAGAGCATTGGCATCTTTAGCTAAAGAATCAGTTCCAGAACAAGTAAATGTGGCTTACGGAGCTACTAAATTAACTTTTGGTCGTGAGTATATTATTCCAAAACCTTTCGACCCAAGATTGATTGCGGTTGTTGCTCCAGCTGTTGCCAAAGCAGCTATGGAATCTGGTGTAGCACAAAACCCAATTACCGATTGGGAAAAATACAAGGATGAATTGTTGGAGCGTTTAGGTCACGACAACAAATTGGTTCGTATGATTACAACTAGAGCCAAATCGGACCCTAAGTCTATTGTTTTTGCAGAAGCCGACCATTTAGATGTGCTAAAAGCAGCTCAAATTGTTCATGACGAAGGTATTGGTTTCCCGATTTTGTTAGGAAATAAAGAAATTATTTTAGAGTTAAAGGCCGAGATTGGTTTTGATGCTGATATCACGATTATTGACCCAAAAGAAAAAGAAGAAGAAGGAAGAAGAGACCGTTTTGCCACGGCTTATTGGGAAACCAGAAAAAGAAGGGGAATTTCATTTTTGGATGCTCAAAAGTTAATGCGCGAGCGTAATTATTTTGCAGCTATGATGGTCAATGTTGGCGAAGCTGATGCATTGGTTAGCGGACATTCTAGAAGTTATCCTTCTGTGGTAAAGCCAATGTTACAATTGGTTGATAAGGCACCAGGAGCATCAATTGTTGCTACTGCTAACATTATGATGACAAAACGAGGGCCAATGTTTTTCTCAGATACTGCTATCAACATAAATCCTTCTGCAGATGAATTGGCAAAAATTGCGTTAATGACGGCCAAAACAGCAAGAATGTTTGGGGTGGAACCTGTAATTGCAATGGTTTCGTATTCAAATTTTGGTTCTTCAACCAATCCAAGTGCAGGAAAAGTTCGTGAGGCAGTGGCCTATTTGCATGAAAATTATCCAGATTTATGTATTGATGGGGAAATTCAAGCAGATTTTGCCTTGAATCCAGAAATGCTAAAAGCTAAATTTCCTTTTTCTAAACTAGCAGATAAAAAAGTGAATACATTGGTTTTTCCAAATTTGGAATCAGCCAACATCACTTATAAATTGTTGAAAGAGTTAGATAAAGTGGAGTCTATAGGGCCAATTATGTTGGGAATGGGCAAACCAGTTCATATTTTTCAATTAGGAGCTAGTGTTGAGGAAATGGTAAATATGTCTGCCATAGCAATCATTGATGCTCAAGAAAAACAAAAGAAAAAAGCGAATAATTAAGTAAAACACAAAGCAACAAAAGTCTAGCAAATGATTTTCAGTCAAATGCTGGACTTTTTTGTTATATTTGGGTCATAATACAACTAAATGATTGCACATTTACAAGGAAAATTAGTAGAAAAATCACCTACCCACATCGTTATAGATTGTGCAGGTGTAGGGTACCATATTAATATATCATTACATACCTATTCATTATTGCCCAACACGGATTTTGTTAAGGTATATACTCATCTTCAAATTAAAGAAGATGCACATACTTTGTATGGTTTTATAGAAAAATCCGAAAGAGAGATTTTTCGATTGTTATTGTCTGTTTCAGGAATAGGTGCTGGTATTGCTAGAACAATGCTTTCTTCTTTAGACCCAAGACAAATTACAAATGCTATTGCTTCTGCTGATGTTTCGACTATACAATCCATCAAAGGTATTGGAAACAAAACGGCACAACGAGTTATACTCGATTTGAAAGAAAAAGTTGTTAAATTATACGATTTAGACGAACTTTCAGTATCGCAAAGCAATACAAATAAAGATGAAGCGTTATCTGCTCTAGAGGTTTTGGGCTTTGTTCGAAAAACCTGTGAAAAAGTAATCGAAAAAATTGTTTTAGCAGAGCCTGATGCTACAGTAGAAACCATTATTAAGAAAGCCTTAAAAAGTTTGTAAAAGAACCAAGAGAGTCCAATTGCATGCGTAAAATTTGTATTTTTTTACTTGTTGTATGTGCCAGTTTTGTATCGTATGGTCAAGTAAATCCAACGGTTCAAGATACGGTAAAAAAAGGGTATACGGTAGGGAAACTTCAAATAAAAGACCCTAAGAGTATCTTATCTTCCTATACTTATGATCCCGTAACTGATCGATATGTGTATACAAGTTCTATTGACGGAATCAACATCAATTTTCCCATAATACTTACCCCTGCAGAATACGAAAAATTAGTACTCCAAGAATCAAGACGCAATTACTTTAAGAAAAAAGCAGACGCCATTGATGGAAAAAAGAAAGGAGCTGAAGAAGCTAAAAAAGACTTGTTACCACGCTATTATATAAAGTCTAGTTTCTTTGAGTCCGTTTTTGGGAGTAATACAATTGACGTTAAACCAACGGGTTCTGTAGAAATGGACTTAGGGGTACGCTATACAAAACAAGACAATCCATCATTTTCTCCTAGAAACAGAGCCGTTACTTCTTTTGATTTTGATCAAAGAATAAGTATGAGTCTGATGGGAAAAGTGGGCACCCGATTAAGCGTTAATGCTAATTATGATACACAATCTACTTTTGCCTTTCAAAATTTAATAAAGTTAGAATACACACCTTCAGAAGATGATATTATTCAAAAAATAGAAGTTGGTAACGTAAGCATGCCGCTAAATAGCTCTTTAATTCGAGGTGCTCAGAGTTTGTTTGGGGTAAAAACGCAATTACAATTCGGAAAAACGACCTTTACTGGAATTTTTTCTGAGCAAAAGTCACAAACCAGAAGCTTAGTTGCCGAAGGAGGTGGAACAGTTCAAAATTATGAACTTTTTGCTTTAGATTATGATAATGACCGCCACTTTTTCTTATCTCAATATTTCAGAAGCCGATACGACAAAGCCCTAGAAGGCTACCCTTTTATTGATAGTAGGGTTCAGATTACGCGTATCGAGGTTTGGGTGACCAATAAACAAAATAGAGTAAATGCTACATCAAATAATTTACGAAACATTATTGCGATACAAGATTTAGGAGAAGCACAGTTAACGGGATTGGCAGACAATGAGGTAGTGGTATTGAACCCGTCAACGGGAATTTTTAATAACCCAGCCAACTCTCCTTCTGATAATACCAATAATGATTATGATCCTGAACAAATAGCAGCGGGGACAGGTTTGTTGAATCCAAATATTAGAGAAATTGCGACATCAAGTTCAGGATTTAATACTACAGTTGTTGAAGGAAGAGATTATTCTAAGTTAGAAAATGCGCGAAAACTTACAGCTAATGAATACACTTTTAATTCAAAATTAGGATTCATTTCGTTGCAACAGCGTTTGAGTAATGATGAGGTTCTAGCGGTTGCTTACCAATATACAATTGGAGATCAAGTTTATCAGGTTGGAGAATTTGGTAATGATGGTGTGGATGCAACCAATGTAGTTGGAGGAAACAATAACGTACCTCAGGCGATTATTACACAAAGTTTGATTTTGAAAATGCTGAAAAGCAACTTGACCAATGTGAAGGATCCAATTTGGAACTTGATGATGAAAAATATCTATCAAGTGCCTGGTGGTTATCAATTGAAGCAAGAAGATTTCCGAATGAATATCTTGTATGCCGATCCTTCGCCAATCAATTATATTACAGAGGTTCCGGGAACTCCTTTTCCTTCGAATCCTACTCCAGAAAACAAAGTTGCAGAGACTCCTTTATTAAAAGTTTTTAATCTGGACAGATTGAATTTCAACAACGATCCACAAGCGGGTGGTGATGGTTTCTTTGATTTTCTTCCGGGGACAACTATCGATGCTCAGAATGGTAGAATTATGTTTACTACGAAAGAACCGTTTGGAGAGCTTATATTTTCAAAATTAAAAACACCAAATTCTGTAGAAAATTATAAAGATGTAGATACGTATAATCCCAATCAAAAGAAGTATGTTTTTAGAAGCATGTATCGTAACACTCAGGCAGGAGCATTACAAGACATCGATAAAAACAAGTACTTGATTAGAGGAAAATACAAATCCTCAAGTGGTGACGGAATTCCAATTGGAGCACTCAATGTTCCTCAAGGTTCTGTGGTGGTTACTGCTGCGGGAAGACGTTTAGTAGAAGGAGTTGATTATAGTGTAAATTATCAATTGGGGAGGGTGCAAATTTTAGACCCTTCGCTTCAAGCTTCTAACACGCCTATTGAAGTTTCTTTGGAAAATAATTCCATCTTTGGTCAGCAAACCAGAAGATTTATGGGTTTAAATGTAGAACATAAAATATCCGATAAATTTGTTTTAGGTGGTACCTATTTAAAAATGACGGAAAGACCGTTTACGCAAAAATCCAATTATGGTCAAGAATCGGTTAACAATACTATTTTTGGCTTCAATGGAAATTTTGCAACAGAAGTTCCGTTTTTTACACGCTTGGTTAACAAATTACCTAATATTGATACTGATGTACCATCTAATCTTTCAATCAGAGGAGAAATTGCTTTTTTGAAACCCGATACACCAAAAGCGGATCGTTTTAATGGAGAGTCTACAATTTATGTTGATGATTTTGAAGGTTCTCAATCTACTATTGATTTGCGCTCGCCTTTTGCTTGGAGTTTGTCTTCTACACCAGTAAACGATACCGAAAGTCAATACAATTTTAACGAAGGCGCCAACGATTTGAGTTATGGTTTCAAAAGAGCCAAATTGGCTTGGTATACCATCGATCCATTGTTTTATACACAAAAACCAACAGGAATTTCAAATGATGATATTTCCTTAAATACCACTCGTAGAATTTTTAGCGAAGAATTGTATCCCAATACAGATATTGCTCAAGGACAAACGCAGGTAGTCAACACGTTAGATTTGAGTTATTATCCACAAGATAGAGGGCCTTATAATAATTCGACCACTTTTGCCTCTTCTCCAAAAGACAATTTCGGAGGAATCATGAGAGCAATCAATACCACTAACTTTGAACAAGGAAATGTTGAGTATATTCAGTTTTGGGTTTTGGATCCGTATGTTGGTAAGGGTAATATTTCGCCATCCAATTCAGGGAAGTTATATTTTAACTTAGGAGAAATTTCAGAAGATGTTCTAAAAGACGGAAGGAAACAATACGAAAATGGTTTGGGACCAGATCAAATTTTGGTGAATCCAAGACCTATTTGGGGAGACGTTCCTGCCTCCCAATCCTTGATTTATGCCTTTGATGGAAATGCTTCTAATAGAACCAATCAGGATATTGGATTAGATGGTATGAAGAACGATCAAGAGGCTGCCGTATATTCTAATTTTGCATCAGATCCCGATCCAGCTGGCGATGATTATACTTATTTTGCAAATACCACAGGAGGTGTTTTAGATCGTTATAAAAACTACAATGGAACAGATAGCAACTCAGCAGTAAATATTTCCGATGCCAATAGAGGGTCTACTACTTTTCCTGACGTTGAAGATATTAATCGTGATAATACAATGAATACTATCAATGCTTATTATGAATACAGTATTGATATGAGGCCCAATATGAATGTTGGTGAAAATTACATTACTGATATTCGAAACACGCAGCAAACCTTACCTGATGGTTCGTCTACAGAAGCAAGGTGGATTCAATTTAAAATTCCAGTTTCTCAGCCACAAAACACTATTGGTGGGATATCCGATTTTCGTTCTATCCGATTCATGAGAATGTTTATGACGAATTTTGAATCACCTATTACCCTTCGTTTTGGAGCCTTAGATTTAGTTCGTGGGGAATGGAGAAGGTATACTAATTCTTTGGATTTTAATGATACCAATGTTGCAGATGATGACACAACTTTGGATGTACTTGCTGTCAATATTCAAGAGAATAACGAACGTTGCCCTATAAATTATGTAACCCCTCCCGGAGTAGTAAGAGAACAGCTTTACAATAACAATACGGTTATCAATCAAAATGAACAGTCATTAGCATTACGAGTTTCGGGTAAAGGTTTAGAACCTAATGATTCAAGAGCTGTTTTCAAGAATGTTAGTATTGATATGCGACAGTTCAATAAATTAAAAATGTTCCTGCACGCAGAATCTTTGCCTAATGAAATAGTATTACGAGACAACCAAATGGTAGGTTTTATTCGTTTTGGAAATGATTTTACAGATAATTTCTATCAAATTGAAATTCCTTTGCAGGTTACAATTCCATCTCCAGATTGTAAGGTAGCTGCTTCTGCCGTTTGGCCTGAAGCCAATGAAATAGATTTGAAGTTAGATTTATTGACCAAATTAAAAATTCTGGCGATGGGTATTGACCCTACGACGCTACCTCAAGACGGTGTTTTTTATAAATTCGAAGACGAGTTGGATAATTCTTTGTCTGGCAAAACCAATAGATTGCGAATAGGAATTAAAGGAAATCCGAATTTTGGTTTGGTTAGAACTTTGATGGTTGGTGTGAAAAGCGATGAATTAAGACTACCAATTCTTGGAGAGGTTTGGTTTAACGAGTTGCGTTTGGCAGATATGGATAACAAAGGAGGAATGGCTGCTTTGCTAAATATTGATACCAATATGGCTGATTTTGCTACACTTTCACTAACAGGAAGAAAAACAACCATTGGTTTTGGAGCTTTAGAGCAAGGACCAAATGAACGCAGTAGGGAAGATATTCAACAGTATGGGGTAGTGACTAATTTGAATTTGGGACAATTATTACCAAAAAAATGGGGGATTAATTTACCGTTCAATTATGGTATTGGTGAAGAAGTAATCACTCCAGAATATGACCCTTTTAATCAAGATATTAAATTAAAGCAATTAATTCGCGAAACTACTGATAAAGATGCTAGAGATAATATCGAAAGTCGTGCGATTGATTATACAAAACGTACAAGCATTAACTTTATTGGAGTAAGAAAAGAAAGAAGTCCTGAGCAAAAACCACATGTGTATGATCCCGAGAACTTTACTTTCTCCCAGTCGTATAACGAGGTGGAACGTCATGATTATGAAATAGAGAGCTATATCGACCAGTTGAGTAATACTACCGTTAATTATGCGTACAGTTTTCAAAACAAACCTTACGAACCATTCAAGAAAAAAACATTTGTAAAGAAAAGCGAGTATTGGAAATGGTTGCAAGATTTCAATTTTAATTTTTTACCGACGAATATCACTTTCAATAGTAGTGTGATTAGACAATACAATCGCCAGCAATTCCGTCAAGTAGATGTAGTTGGAATTGGTTTGGATCCTTTGTACAGAAGAAATTTTGCGTTTAATTATCAATATGGGTTTAATTATAACTTAACTAAATCGTTAAAAATAAATTATACAGCTTCTTCAAATAATATTGTCAAAAGTTATCTGAATGAAAATGATGTTCCAATTGATTCCTTTACGATTTGGGATAGTTATTTTGATATTGGTGACCCTAATCAGCACATGCAACAACTTATTGTGAATTATGATATTCCGTTGAATAAAATTCCGGTGTTTGGTTTTGTAAAAGCAAATTTCACTTACCAAGGGGATTACAGTTGGCAACGTGCATCGAATGCTTTCGATAACATAACCATCGGAGGAGTTGATTATAATTTAGGAAATACGATTCAAAACGCTAGCTCAAAAATATTGAACGCTTCCTTTGCAATGGAAACGTTCTACAAATACATTGGACTTTCCAAAAAAACACCAGCTGCTGGTGCTGCTAAGCCAAAAGCGGTGGCTCCAAAACCAGGAGAAAAAGTTGTAAACACAGCCGTTAAGCCTTTACAGCAAAGAAGCCCATTTATGGATGGATTGATTGGGGTATTGACAAGTGTGAAAAATGTTCAAGTGAATTATACTCACAATAGCGGAACCGTTTTACCTGGTTTTACACCTAGTGTTGGTTTCTTAGGTTCTTCGCGACCTTCATTTGGCTTCATTTTTGGAAGTCAGGACGATATTCGATACGAATCAGCGAAAAGAGGCTGGTTGACCACGTATCAAGATTTTAATCAAAATTACACCCAAGTAACCAACAAAATACTAAAGGCTACCGCCAATGTTGATTTGTTTCCTGATTTCAAAATAGACTTAACAGCTGATCGTGCTTATTCTGAGAATTCATCCGAACAGTATAGTGT
Organism: Flavobacterium sp.; assembly: GCA_017997335.1. Classification (GTDB taxonomy): domain Bacteria; phylum Bacteroidota; class Bacteroidia; order Flavobacteriales; family Flavobacteriaceae; genus Flavobacterium. The sequence continues at coordinate 10,214 of JAGOFG010000026.1, forward strand.
GGTTTCTGGTAATTATACGCCTTTGTCTCCTTATAGTTATGGGATGTTTTCGATTTCTACAGTATTAGTAAAAACGGCATTTTCTAAAAGCGACGAGAGTGGCTCGGCTGCCTTTGATGATTTTAGAGCCAATCGAATTATTGTAGCCAATCGATTAGCGACGCAGCGAGGAATTGACCTCAATAATCCCGGAAATATAGATGCTGATGGATTTCCAATTGGGTATGGTAAAAATAGCCAAGCGGTATTGTTACCAGCCTTTTTAGCAGCATATACTGGGGGCAATGCTAATGATGTTTCGACTGGAATTTTTAGAAGTTTCCCTATTCCCAACTGGTCTATCAAGTACAATGGTTTTATGAGGTACACTTTTTTTAAGAATAATTTCAAAAGAGTTTCGCTATTGCACAACTACCGAGCATCATATTCTATCAATGATTATCGTTCTAATTTTGAATATACTAAAAGTCCAAATGGGGTAGATGCCAGCGGAAATTTTTATAATCCTACGGTCATATCCAATGTGAACTTGGTGGAACAATTCAGTCCGTTGGTGCGATTGGATTTTGAGTTAAAAAATTCATTTAAAGTGTTGACCGAGATTAAAAAAGACCGTGCTTTATCTATGAGTTTTGATAACAATCTATTGACCGAAGTTAAAGGAATCGAGTATATTGTAGGTCTGGGATATCGTTTCAAAGATGTGATTTTCTCTTCTCGTTTGGCAGATAATCCTACGGGAATCATCAAAAGTGATATCAATGTTAAGGCAGATTTGTCCTATCGAAATAATCAAACGATTGTTCGTTATTTGGATTATAACAACAACCAATTGGCTGCTGGACAGAATATTTGGCAATTACGATTGGCCGCTGATTACTCCTTTAGTAAAAATTTAACGGCAATTTTTTATTATGATCATTCGTTTTCTAAAGCTGTGATTTCAACAACTTTTCCTCTTACCAATATTCGTTCTGGATTTACCATACGTTACAATTTCGGAAATTAATTTGTACCTATTCTAAGTAAAAATTCAATATAAGATAGTTATCTTTGCGTTTTATTGTTAATAACACAACATTTATATATTATGAGCGTACCATCAAATTTAAAGTACACAAAAGATCACGAGTGGGTTAGTATCGAAGGAGATATTGCAACAGTAGGAATTACTCATTTTGCTCAAAAAGAGTTGGGAGATATTGTTTATGTAGAAGTTGAAACTTTAGACCAAACTTTGGATAAGGATGAAGTTTTTGGAACAGTTGAAGCAGTTAAAACTGTTTCTGATTTATTTTTACCACTTTCTGGTGAAATCATTGCATTCAATGATGATTTAGAAAGCGCTCCAGAGACAGTAAATTCTGATCCTTATGGTGCTGGTTGGATGATCAAAGTGAAAATTGCTAATCCAGCTGAAATTGAAGAATTGCTTTCAGATGCTTCTTATAAGGAACTAATTGGTGCATAAACAATTTTATTTTTTTGCTGCAATAAGTTGGACAATTTTGATGCTTTATGTTTGTCTAATGAAGTCGTCTGATGTTCCTTCCATCAACATTGTGGGAATTGATAAAATAGTGCACATTCTTTTACATCTATTTTTTACTTTTTTCTGGGGAATCACTTTAGTTAAAAATGGAAGATTGAGTAGTTTTTCAAAAGTAGTGTATGTATCTTTTTTACTTTCCTTTTTATTCGGATTGCTAATAGAGTTCATACAAGGCTATTTTACAACTTCCAGAAGTGCAGATGTTACTGATATTTTAGCGAATGTATTTGGAGCTCTTTTTGCCATCGCCCTTTTGTATCGATTTAAAGAAAAAATAGAAATCTAATAAAATTTTAAAATCCCATTTCGATGGGATTTTTTTTTGGGGAATTATTGCAATGTTTATTTTTAATGTATGTTTCTTGAAAATCCTGTTTTTGTTGGTAAGAATAGAGAAAAACAGGACTTCGCATCTATGTATTCAATTAATAATGTATTTTTGTACGACTTATTTATCAATTCCAATTCCTTGTAAAAATGGATGTTAGAACCTACTTAGATTCGACCTATTTAAAAACCAATCAACAAGCTAATTTATCTGAAGCAGAAAACGTATTGGTTGCAAAATCCTTTATTGAAGAGGCTATTCGAGAGCATTTCAAACTTATTATGATTCGCCCAGATCGAGTGGCTTTGGCGAAAAAAATGATTCAAGAAGCTCATTCTAATTTGTTGATAGGGACGGTTATTGATTTTCCCAATGGACAATCTGATTTGGCAACCAAACTAGCCGAAGCAGAACAAGCCATCGCCAATGGAGCTGATGATTTGGATTTTGTTTGCAATTATGAGGCTTTTAAAAAGAGTGAAATTGCTTTAGTCAAAGAGGAAATTCTAAAAGGGACACAATTGGGATTGGCCCATAAAAAAGTAGTAAAATGGATTATTGAAGTAGCGGCTTTGAATAATGGGCAGATCATGCAACTTTCTGCTTTAATCAAAAATGTAGTCATACAAAATTTTAAAGAGGAACAATACGCCTCTGTTTTTGTAAAATCTTCTACTGGATTTTATGTAACGCCTAATAATGAACCTAATGGAGCGACAGTTGATACTATAAAAATTATGCTCGAAAATGCTTCTCCTTTACCTGTAAAAGCTGCAGGAGGTGTTCGTAGTTATGCAGATGCTGTCGAAATGATTCAATTGGGTGTTCAGCGAATTGGAACTTCTGGAGCTAAAGCAATTATTGATGGTATTACAACTCAAAATGAATATTAATTATCCCCAAATCTAAACCATGTCTAAAATTTTTACTATTCTTTTTTTATTTATTGGATTAAATTGGTGTGTTGGGCAAAACGTAAATGTTGCAACTTTTAGTGAAGTTGAGCGTTTTCCTGTTTTTACAGCTTGTCAAAATCTTCAACCAAATGAAATAGAAAAATGTTTTTACGATCAAGTACAAGATTTTGTATATTCTAACTTTAAAGTACCTCAAAACGATTTTTTTAAAGGTAATGTAAAAGTGCTGTTTGAGGTTACCGTAGAGGGAAAATTCAAAGTGTTGTATGTTGACGCAGTTGTAGATTCATATGCTGCAGAAGCAAAAAGAGTTATCGAAAGTATGCCCAAAGTGAGTCCTGCTACTTATAATGGTAAACCAACTTATTCTAAATATACGATTGCAATTGCCATTCCTTTGAAATCAAAAGAACAGTTCGAAGCAGAAGCACTTGCTAAAGCAGAAATTCTCAATGTTAAAAGTCCAAAGCTAACAGAATTAGATAGTATTGTTTATAAAAAATACCGCAATCCAGAGTATGAAAGTCATTTAAATGTGCCTTTTTCGCACAGTCTTTATGCGCAGTTTGATGCTAAAATGAATCAAGTGGGAAGTAATAATCATACCGCTTCAAAACCCTATACTTATGCTGAAGTAGCCAAGTATTATAATATGAAGGAAGTTAATGAGCAGTTGAAAAAGAAAGCTTCTGGTTGGTGGGCGAGAAAATTATGGAATGAAAACACTGTTGAGATTCAAGGCGAAGACTATTGGTTTACCTTAAATCCAATTTTTGATTTGCAATTAGGTAAAGCTTCTCAAACCGAGAATTCATATACTTATGTGAATACTCGTGCACTTAATTTTAGAGGAGGATTGGGGAAACAATTGAATTTTACTACCACAGTTTTTGAAAGTCAAGGGCGTTTTGCAGATTATTATAATCAGTATGCGGAATCTATTAAGCCTTCGGGAGGAAATCCTGCTATAATTCCTGGAATTGGAATTGCCAAAAGATTCAAAGATGATGCCTATGATTTTCCTTTGGCGGAAGCGAACATTACTTTTACTCCCAATAGATTTATAGATTTACAATTAGGTTATGGAAGAAATTTTATTGGAGACGGGTATCGTTCTTTGTTAGAAAGTGATGGTGCTAGTCCTTACCCTTACTTTAAAATCAATACTAATTTTTGGAAAATTAAATACACCAATACGTATATGTGGCTCAAAGATGTGCGTCCAGAAGTGACTGTAGATCGAACGTATGCTACCAAATTTATGGCGAATCATTATTTGAGCTGGAATGTTTCGAATCGTTTGAATTTAGGTTTTTTTGAATCAGTTGTTTGGACAAAAGACAATAACCGTGGCTTTGATATGAGTTTTGTGAATCCTATTATTTTTTACCGTGCGGTAGAATTTGGGTCTTCCTCTAGAAGTGGAAATGCTTTGTTGGGACTTACATTTAAGTACAAATGGGATGCTTCAATTAATGCCTACGGACAATTTTTGCTAGATGAATTCTCATTGGGCGACGTAAAAGGAGGTGATAATAGTTGGAAAAACAAATTCGGATATCAAGTAGGAGTGAAGTATTACAATGCTTTCAAAGTAAAGAATCTTTTATTGCAGTTAGAATACAATCACGTGCGTCCTTATGTGTATTCTCATAGTAATCCTATTACGAATTACGCGCACAATAATCAGAGTTTGGGACATCAATGGGGAGGGAATTTTAGAGAGTTAATCGCGATTGCTCGCTATAACAAGGGAAGACTTTTTGCGGATGCGAAAGTAACAGTTGGAACGCGAGGTTTAGATTTTAATACTACTGAAGATAGTTTTAACTATGGAGGCAATATTTACAAAGACTATGATGAAAAGCGCCCTTTTGATACAGGGGTGAAAGTGGGACAAGGAAACAAAACCAAAGTATTTATAGCTGACATTCAGGGAGGCTACTTGGTAAATCCAGCAACTAATTTGAAGCTTTTTGCCAGTTATATTTATAGAAGTTTTGATCCTTCAAAAAATACAGTTGCTACTTTTAATCAAAGCACGAATTGGGTAACACTAGGTGTTCGCTCTGATATTTTCAACTTCTATTTTGATTATTAATAGGTTCGTTTTTAATAGAAACTTTTTTTATGAGTTGTTTTTTGTCAAATCCCTTTTGATAACCTACTTTTGCAAAAGTTTTTATAAAAATAACACTAGTTTTAATCGTTTTGACAAATACAGTTTCCCTCAAATCCATTTATTTAGATTTTAAAGCCATCACTAAAGCAGGTCTTGCCATTAGTGTTGTTTTTTCTTCCATAGCTGGTTTTGTTTTGGGGATTGATCATTTCGAGGTAAGTACTTGGTGGGTATTACTAAAGTTAGCTATTGGTGGGTACTGTATGGTTGGTGCTTCAAATGCATACAATCAAGTAATTGAAAAAGATTTAGATGCTTTAATGGACCGAACTAAAAATCGTCCAGTGGCTTCGGGAAGAATGCAGCCAAGAGTAGCTGTCGTTGTGGCTTCAATGTTGACAATTTTAGGATTGGTATTGTTGTATAGTATTAATCCAAAATCAGCCATGTTTGGTGCGATTTCGATTTTTTTATATACCAGTGTTTATACACCATTAAAAACAATGACTTCGTTGTCTGTTTTTGTTGGAGCTTTTCCTGGTGCAATTCCATTCATGTTAGGATGGGTTGCTGCTACTGGGGAATTTGGGATAGAGGCAGGAACGTTGTTTTTGATTCAGTTTTTTTGGCAGTTCCCACATTTTTGGGCTATAGGGTGGTTTTTGTATGAAGATTATGAAAAAGCCGGTTTTTTTATGTTACCAACAGGAAAAAGAGATAATGGTACGGCATTACAGATAATTTTATACACCATTTGGTTAATCATTGCATCGCTTTTACCAATGTTTGGTTATACTGGTCAGTTGTTTTTGAGTCCAGTAGCTGCTGTTTTGGTTTTTTTAATCGGTCTATGGATGTTGTTTTATGCTGTTAAAGTTTACCAAATTAGAACCGCAAAAGCAGCAAGAACATTAATGTTGGTGAGTGTATCTTATATTACACTTTTGCAGATTATATATATTGTAGATAAATTTTTAAGATAGTTATGGATATGATAATGACAAAAGACGAGCATCAATCTAGAACTGCGAGATCCTATAAGCTGATCTTGTTGTTTGCAATGGTAAGCATGACCATGATGTTTGCAGGATTAACAAGTGCCTTTGTGGTAAGTAAATCAAGAGTAGATTGGTTGAAGGATTTTCAATTGCCTCCTGCTTTTTTTATTAGCACGTTCGCCATTTTAGCCAGTAGTATTACATTTCATTTGGCTAAAAAAGCAATTCAAAAAGACAATCAGAAGGCTACAAGCCAATGGTTGTTGGTTACATTGGTGTTAGGAGTTGCATTTGTAGTATTGCAATTTATAGGTTTTGGTCAAATTGTTGCCAAAGGATATTATTTTACAGGACCAGCTAGTTCTATTACTACGACATTCCTTTATATTGTAACGGTTATGCACTTGTTGCATTTGGCTGGAGGATTAATTTCTTTGCTAATTATTATTTATAATCATTTTAAACAAAAATATAGCGCAACTCAATCTCTTGGAATTGAACTGGGTGTAATGTACTGGCATTTCCTTGATTTATTGTGGGTTTATTTATTTTTGTTTTTATATTTCTTTAAATAAGAAAAAAATGTAAATTTGGAAACTTTTTAACGAATTAATTTTTATGGGAGCGACAGTTACTACTGCAAACAACGACGAAAAGATATGGAGTGGCGGAAATGAGCCAATGGGAGCGAGTTATGGTAAATTAATGATGTGGTTTTTTATCGTGTCAGATGCCTTAACCTTCTCTGGTTTCCTTGCAGCTTATGGATTTTCTAGATTTAAATTTATTGAAACTTGGCCTTTAGCCGACGAAGTGTTTACTCACTTTCCATTTTTACACGGTGTATCAGCTCCGATGTATTATGTAGCCTTAATGACATTTATCTTGATTTTCTCTTCTGTAACAATGGTATTGGCTGTTGATGCAGGACATCAAATGAAGAAAGATAAAGTGGCACTTTATATGTTTTTGACCATTATCGGAGGTTTAGTTTTCGTTGGTTCTCAAGCTTGGGAGTGGAAAAACTTTATTAAAGGAGAATATGGTGCAGTAGAAACAACAGGAGGTAGTTTACTTCAGTTTGTTGATAAAGACGGAAAGCGTGTTGCTTTGGCTGATTTTGCTAAAACTTTACCAGAAGAGCGTGAGCAATTGACTCGTAACAAAGCCAAATGGTTTATGAGTGAGCCAGCTTTACCATCTTATTCTGTTGCAGAAGTTCAAGCAGGTTTCAAAGCGAATCCAGATTTATTGGTTAGAACAGAAACTATCACAAAAGATAAAAAGAAATTAGTGCTTTCAAGAGCAGAGTCTGAAGCTAGATTAGCGGATGCAAAATTGGTTATTGAAGGTGCGAACTTAACGCATAACGAATACGGAAGTAAATTATTTGCTGACTTCTTTTTCTTTATTACAGGTTTTCACGGATTTCACGTATTTTCTGGAGTTGTAATCAATATCATTATCTTCTTTAATGTATTGTTAGGAACTTACGAAAAACGTAGAAGCTATGAAATGGTAGAGAAAGTTGGTTTATACTGGCACTTTGTAGATTTAGTTTGGGTATTTGTATTTACCGTATTTTATCTTGTTTAATTTTAAAGGAACTTATTATTATGTCACACGAACACGTTTCTAACACAAAAAGAATTTGGTTTGTTTTTGGTTTGCTTTCAGCGGTAACTACAGTTGAGGTTATCTTGGGTATTATTAAACCTGAATCATTGCATTTTACTAATTTTCTTGGAATGAACTTGCTAAATTGGATATTCTATATATTGACAATTGTTAAAGCATATTATATTGTTTGGGCTTTTATGCACATGGAGGGAGAAAAAAAATCCTTACAAAGTTCTGTAGTTGCCCCACTAATATTTTTAATTTTATATTTACTTTTTATTCTATTAACTGAAGGTGATTATGTATTCGGGGTTTTTAAAAATTCTATCATTAAATGGAATTTTTAACTAAATATTAATTCAGAAAAGAGCTCCGAAATATCGGAGCTTTTTTTATTTTTACACTCTCAATACCACCCTTCTGATGAAAAAAAATATTGTTCTTTTTGTCTTGTTTATTCTTCCAATAGTAGCTTATTTATTTTTTGCTTCTGGAGTGAATAGTTTTACCAAATTACCTACAATTACACCTAAAGTTGCTGACTTTGGTAACTGGAAATCGTTGAGAGGGGATGTCGTTCGTTTAGATGGAAAGATAACTGTTCTTGGATTTTCAGGGACAAATTTACTTGCCAATAGAGGAAATTTATTCAATTTGAATCAAAAGATTTACCAACGTTACCATACTTTCAAGGATTTACAATTCGTGATGCTTTGTCCAGTTGGAACCGAAAAAGACGCCCAAGCTGTTTTGGATGCCTTGAAAGCTTTTACCGATGTAAAGCAATGGAATTTTGTTTTCGCAACTCCTGAAGAGATTGCAAACTTTTACAAGCAAATGCAACTTAAGAGTCAATTGGATTCCAATTATGGTACTTCTAACGTTTTTATTTTTGATAAAGAACGCAATTTGAGAGGAAGAAAAGATAAAGAAGAATACAAAGAAGGGTATAATACCTTTCATCCAGCAGAGTTGAGTAATGAAATGCTTGATGACTTTAAAATCCTTTTGTACGAGTACAAAGCGGCTTTGAAAAAGAATAATAACGCTACTAAACAATTGTAATATGTTTAAGAATAAATCATATATCGGGATATCCTTTATTATTTTAATTTTTGGAATTTATGCAATTCCTAAAATTATCGATCGAGTACAGGGCAATGCTGTTGTGAAATCGGATCGATTGGATAAAGATAGTGGAGCTGGAATTGCTGCAGAAAGTTTGGTAGACATTGGCAAAGCACCGTCTTTTGAATTTACTAATCAAGACAATAAAACCATCAATAATGCATCTTATGATGGTAAAGTTTATGTTTTGGAATTTTTCTTCACAACTTGTCCTTCCATCTGTCCAAAGATGAATTTGAGTATGTTGCAAATCGAGAAAACTTTTTTTGGCAACCCTAATTTTGGTATCGTATCAGTTACGATAGACCCAAAAACAGATACACCTGAAGTTTTAAAAGCGCATGCTAAGTTGTTAGGGGTTAAATCTTCAAATTGGAATTTTTTAACCGGAGACAAAACGGCTATTTTTGATTTGGCTAACAAAGGTTTTAATCTATATGCTGCTGCCAATAACAAAGTGAGTGGTGGTTTTGAGCATTCTGGTTTATTTGCTTTAATTGATAAAAAAGGACATATTCGTTGTAGAAATGATGAGTTTGGTAATCCAATTTTGTACTATGATGGATTGGATAAAAAAGGCGTTAAAGACATTCAAGAAGATATTAAATTACTTTTAAAAGAATAAAATGGAACAAAATTCAGTTGAGCAGAAATACAATAAATGGATTGTACTACTATCTATTTTAATCCCAGTAGCGGTTGCTATATTGTTTAAAGTTAAATTAAAAGACTTTGGAATAGAAGTGGCTCCATTGCGATTTTTACCTCCAATCTATGCTACAATCAATGGTATAACAGCTATTCTGTTAATTTGGGCAGTACTTGCCATTAAAAAAGGGAATAGAATTTTACACGAAAATTTAATGAAAACTGCAATAGGTTGTTCATTAGCTTTTTTGGTTATGTATATTGCTTACCATATGACCACAGATTCTACTAGTTATGGTGGTGAAGGTGTTTTACGCTATGTTTATTTCTTTATTCTTTTATCGCATATTCTGTTGTCTATTGCCGTAATACCTTTGGTACTTATTACTTATGTTCGTGCTTTGGCACAAAGATTCGATAAGCATAAGAAAATTGCAAAAATCACCTTCCCAATTTGGTTATATGTTGCAGTAACTGGAGTAATCGTTTATTTAATGATAGCGCCATATTATGCTAGTTAGAGATAGAAATCAAAAGAGAGAAATAAGAAGTAGTAAATTGCAATTCCTGCTTTTGGGAATCTGTTTTTTCCTTTTTGAATTTTCTTCATATGCGCAATGTGCTATGTGTAGAGCTGCATTAACCAGTGAAGGCAATACTACAAAAGCAGCAGCGGTTAATGACGGAATTGTGTACCTAATGGTAATTCCATATCTTTTGGTTGCTGCGCTAGGGTATTATATTTATCGAATGAAAAAGAAAAAATCATAATAAAAAAGGCTGGATTATTAATTCAGCCTTTTTTATAGTTACTTCAGTCCATCAATGGTGACTTTAACATTCCCTTTTACATTGATAAAAGCAATGATGGCTTGATTGGTCAATTGTATTTTTTGAAATTGAATATCTTCCATTTTACCATTTACAAAAACACCTGGCATTGGTGAATAATTAGTGAGGTAACTCATCATGCTTTTTTTGCCTTCTTCTAAATTGGGCTGAATAGAATACCTGCAATTGGCTTCTATTTTTCGTAAAATAATGCCTTGTGCAAGCCAATTGGCTGTTCGCATTAATCGGTTTTTTGTGTCTAAAACATAATCTAATTTATCAAAATATATTTCTTTTGTTTTTTCATTGTATTGAGGAAATCCAGAAAGATAAATCGTTCCGTTCACACTTCCCAATAAGTCTAATGCAATCACCATTTTGTCATTTTTATGCCAAATGTTTACTTGTTTTACCGTCACTTTTTTACTGCCAGAGCCAAAGACTTGCCCACTAAAATTTTTGGTCATAATTCTTGAAGCCTCTAAATATGTTGAAACTGCCGCAATATTGGTATTGATTTGTTGTGGAATTTGCGTTACTGGTTTTAAGAGTATTTTGTTTTTGTCATATTTTGATGTTGGTTTTGCACCAATCAGCGTTTCCATATTGCATTTCATTCCCATTTCTAATACAAAAGTGTCATTTTTTAATCGGGCATCTGTAGTGTATACTTCAATAGGGGTAATTCTTAGCCAGCTGGAGTAAGCTTCACTCATTTCGAAAGGTGTGCAGATTTTTTCAAGTGCATCCATTACGTTGGGTTTGAAATCCATTGACTTCTCAATCGATTCATCAATTTTTCTTTCGATTTTAGACTTAAACAAACTAATAGTTGGATTGATAATATAGGTAATTGGGACGTTTTTGCCTAATAGCACCATCGTTGGGCTTTCTTTCCAGTCCAAAGATTTTAATTCGGTTTTGGTATGCATTCGCCAATTGGTGAGATTTACTTCACTATGCAAAGTTACCACGCCATTTAAATTGAATTCTTTATAGGTGTAGAGTTCAACGCCTAATTTTTTGGTGCCAATGCGATATTTTACCCATACTTTAAGTGGTAAAATCGTTTTTATTTTTTCAGTTATTCCTTGGTGTGCGTTGGTTATCGTTATTGGGGCTTCTTTCCAAACCTTCAATTCAATATCGTCGTCTTCAATAGTGTTGTCTTCATAAATCAGTCCATTGAGTAACGCATTGGTTTTGTTTTCAATGTCTTTAAGTTTTATGGTCACCGGAAGGTTGATAAAGGAAGGACTGTTTTCGTAGACTAACGGAACTGCGTCGTCAGGTTCGGGTTTTAAAGCATCTAATTTACTAGCTGTAGAGCAACTTACAAATAATGAAATTGCTAATATTATAGTAATAAAGAAAAGAATTTTTGACATTTGATGAAGGTTTGTTTTGGTAAAAATACTAAAACAAATATTATTCCAGTTTTTTTGTAACATTTTCAAAGCAATCGAGTCTTATCGTTTAGAGTTGTTTAAGTAGTATATTACTAGCAATTATTTTTGTTTATAAATTCCATTAATGCCATAATTTTTTTAGTATGATTGAAATTAAAGACTTGCATAAATCCTACAAGATGGGTTCTTCTTCCTTACATGTGCTTAAAGGAATTAATTTCAATATTAAAGAAGGAGAGTTAGTAGCTATAATGGGCTCATCTGGTTCTGGTAAATCGACCTTGCTTAATATTTTAGGGATATTGGATGAAGCAGATAGTGGAAGTTATATTTTAGATAATGTACCTATAAAAAACCTGAATGAAACCATTGCTTCTAGATACCGTAACAAGTTTCTAGGTTTTGTTTTTCAGTCCTTTAATTTGATTAATTACAAAACGGCATTAGACAATGTTGCAATGCCTTTGTATTATCAAGGGGTAAAACGAAAAGAACGCAACGAAATCGCAATGGCTTATTTGAAAAAAGTAGGTCTTGATAGTCACTCCCATCATTTACCGAATGAACTTTCTGGGGGGCAAAAACAAAGAGTTGCGATAGCTAGAGCTTTGGCTTCCAATCCAAAAGTATTATTAGCAGATGAACCAACAGGGGCATTAGATACCAAAACATCTTATGAAGTTATGGAGCTAATTCAAGGTATTAATGATGAAGGAAAAACCATTCTAATTGTAACGCACGAACCAGATATTGCTGCGATGTGCAAGCGAAATGTAGTTTTAAAAGACGGATTGATTATAGATGACAAATTAGTAGAACAAGTAAGAG
>JAGOFG010000027.1:0-18035 GCA_017997335.1 Flavobacterium sp.
CTCCATTCGGTGTCCGCAATTGAATACTTGATACATCTCTTTCCAATCGGTTTTGGATTGTTCTTGAATCAGTTGAAACAAAGGTGGTACTGGAAACAAATTGTCTTTTATGATGTGTAAATTATTGACAAAATGCAAGATTTTAGTTTGTGCTCCTCCGCTACAGTGTACCATTCCGTGTACCTCATTAGAAGAATATTTATCTAAAATAGCCTTAATAATTGGCGCATACGTTCTGGTTGGTGACAAGACCAATTTACCCGCATCGATAGGCGAATTTTCAACAGCATCTGTCAATTTTACTTGTCCAGAATAAATCAATTCTGAAGGAACAGCGGCATCGAAACTCTCAGGATATTTGGCCGCTAAATATTTCTCGAAAACGTCGTGACGGGCAGAAGTCAATCCGTTACTTCCCATTCCTCCGTTGTATTCTTTTTCATAAGTGGCTTGACCAAAAGATGCCAAACCAACGATAACATCGCCTGCTTGAATATTGGCATTATCAATTACTTTGGAACGTTTCATTCTTGCAGTAACCGTAGAATCTACAATAATAGTGCGAACTAAATCACCTACATCGGCCGTTTCACCACCTGTAGAATGAATAGTCACCCCAAAAGTAGCCAGTTCCTGAATTAATTCTTCAGTACCATTAATAATCGCCGAAATCACCTCAGCAGGAATAAGATTTTTGTTTCTTCCGATAGTAGACGAAAGTAAAATATTGTCAGTAGCTCCTACGCACAACAAATCATCAATATTCATAATTAATGCATCTTGCGCAATGCCTTTCCAAACAGAGATATCCCCAGTTTCTTTCCAATACATATACGCTAGTGAGGATTTTGTTCCTGCGCCATCGGCATGCATAATCAAGCAATAGTCTTTATCTTGGGTAAGGTAATCAGGGACAATTTTACAAAACGCTTGTGGGAATAAACCTTTATCGATGTTTTTAATAGCATTATGCACATCTTCTTTGGATGCCGAAACACCACGTTGTGCATATCTTTTAGAAGTATCTGAACTCATGAAATTAGTTTGTGTTGATGTGGTGCAAAGATAACCAGTTTTTTTAAATTCTTGGTTTAAACCAGAAGTTGGATTACAAAAAAACCGATAGATGCTAAAATCGTATCGGTTTTCAAAACAAAATCAAAAATGGGAACCCAAAATTAGGTTCCCATTACAAGTAACTAGTACTTTATATTACTTAGTAAACAATAACTCTCTGTATTTAGTTAAAGTCCATAATTCATTGTCAACTAACAATTCTAGTTTGTCACAATGGTTACGAATTTCTTCAAAATAAGGTTTTACTTTGTTACAGTATGCTTCAGCCATTTCCTGAGCATCTGTCAAGTTGTTGGCGATTTTTCTTTCGTTAGTCATTAAAGCAACTTTTGAATTGATTCCTTCAATATGACCTGAAATTTCTTTGATGAGAATGATTTGTTCTTTTGCAACATTTTCATAATCTGACCCAAAAATATCTTTTAGTCCTTTTACATTTTCAATTAAAGTATTTTGGTAACGGATTGCAGTTGGAATCACATGATTTTTAGAAATATCCCCTAAAACACGTCCTTCAATTTGAATTTTTTTGGTGTACTCCTCTAATTCAATTTCATAACGAGCTTCAACCTCAACATGATTCATAATACCTAACTCAGCAAATAAATCTAAAGCTTTTTTAGAAGCTCTCGCTTTCAATGCCTCTGGTGTCGTTTTGAAGTTACTCAATCCTCTTTTTGCTGCTTCGTTAGCCCATGCTTCGCTGTAGCCATCTCCTTCAAAAAGAATCTTTTTAGATTGTTTGATGTACTCTCTTATTACATTGAAAATAGCATCGTCTTTTTTCATGTCTTTTTCTTCTATGAGAGCGTCAACTTCTATTTTAAAATCTTTTAGTTGTTTTGCCACAATAGCATTCAAAGTAGTCATTGCATTAGAACAGTTTGCAGAAGAACCTACGGCTCTAAACTCAAATTTATTTCCCGTAAAAGCAAATGGAGAAGTTCTATTTCTATCTGTATTGTCTAAAAGTACGTCTGGAATTTTACCAACTACATTCAATTTTAAATCTGTTTTTTCTTCAGGTGATAATTTTCCAGCAGTTACACCCTCTAATTCAGCTAATACTTTGGTTAATTGTTCACCAATAAAGACAGAGATAATCGCTGGTGGTGCTTCATTAGCTCCTAATCTATGATCATTACTAGCCGTAGCGATTGAGGCTCTTAATAATTCTTCATAATCATTAACGGCTTTGATAGTGTTAACAAAGAAAGTCAAAAATTGTAAGTTGCTCATCGGCGTTTTACTTGGGCTTAACAAGTTCACTCCAGTATCTGTAGCCAATGACCAGTTATTGTGTTTACCAGAACCATTAACACCTTTAAATGGTTTTTCGTGCAACAACACTTTGAAATCATGTCGTTCAGCAACTTTCCCCATTACATCCATCAACAAACAATTGTGATCAACTGCTAAGTTCGTTTCTTCAAAAATTGGCGCTAACTCAAATTGGTTTGGAGCAACCTCGTTATGACGTGTTTTAACTGGAATCCCAAGTAACATGCACTCTTGCTCAAGATCTCTCATAAAAGTTAAAGCTCGTGATGGAATAGAACCAAAATAATGATCATCCAACTGTTGCCCTTTTGCTGAAGTATGCCCTAATAAAGTTCTACCTGTCATCATCAAGTCGGGACGAGAATTTGCCAAAGATTTATCGATTAAGAAATATTCTTGCTCCCATCCTAAAGTTGCCGTTACTTTCTTTACGTTTTTATCAAAATACTTACACACTTCAGTCGCAGCTTCATCCATAGCTGATAAAGCTCTTAATAATGGAATTTTATTATCTAACGCTTCACCAGTATACGAGATAAAAATAGTTGGAATACATAAAGTTGTACCATAAATAAAAGCTGGAGAAGTTGGATCCCAAGCAGTATAACCTCTAGCTTCAAAAGTATTTCTAATCCCTCCATTTGGAAAACTAGAGGCATCAGGCTCTTGTTGAACCAATTGCGCTCCACCAAATTTTTCTACTGGATCACTACCATCATAAGAAGTTTCAAAAAAAGCATCATGTTTCTCCGCTGTAGTACCTGTTAATGGTTGAAACCAATGCGTATAATGAGTAACACCTTTAGCTAAAGCCCACTCTTTCATTCCCATTGCTATGTAATCTGCAATTTTTCTGTCAATTTTTGTTCCATGCAAAATGGCACCTTTAACTGCTTTGTAAGCATCCGAAGTCAAATATTGCTTCATTGCTTTATCATTAAAAACATTTGAACCAAAAAGAGATGACTTTCTATCTGATTCCTCAAATTTTACCGGCTTTCTATTCGCTGCTTCACTTAAAGCTTGAAAACGTATTGTAGACATAGTAATGGTTTATTAATTATTATCAATTTATTTTTTAATGTAACAAATATAAGCAATTACACTTTTAGAGCGGAGTATTAAAATTTAATAATTGGACGAAAAAAAAGAAAGAGCAAAAAAACAAACTACCACATAGTTAAGCAAACTGCAATAAAAAATTTATCGTAAGACCTAAATAAAACTCAAAAAAAGATAAAAGCTAATTGCATGAACAAACTACAAGTACAAAACAAGAAATATTCATAAAAACGAACAACTTTCAATACAAAAACTACTTTTTTACAAAAATATAACAAAAAAAAGCAGTTATTTTATATAAAAAACATCTATTTATCAATCGACACATTAATTACTCAATAAAAAAAAGGCAATTATTACGAATTTGTATTTTTAGCAGGTATAAAATTATTTTTTTTAAAATATACCCCCTCCAAAATTGCACTTAATTAAAATCCTTCAACAAAAGCATAATTATTACCCCCTATTTTTTAGTAGTAAAAAAAATAAATTTATATTTGACCCAGAAAAAAAATAAAACAAATTCATATAGTTATGGCTAAAATTAAATTAGAGTACATCTGGTTAGACGGATACGAACCAACACAAAATTTAAGAAGTAAAACAAAAGTTGAAGAGCATGAAAATTTCCAAGGAACTTTAGAAGAATTAGGCAACTGGTCTTTTGATGGATCCTCTACAAAACAAGCTGAAGGCGGATCTTCTGATTGTCTTTTAGTGCCTGTTGCCATTTACCCTGACCCAACTCGTATCAACGGATGGTTAGTAATGTCTGAAGTTATGTACGCAGATGGTACACCTCACCCATCTAACGGTAGAGCTACT
This sequence comes from Flavobacterium sp., assembly GCA_017997335.1. Lineage (GTDB taxonomy): Bacteria > Bacteroidota > Bacteroidia > Flavobacteriales > Flavobacteriaceae > Flavobacterium. The sequence goes on from JAGOFG010000027.1 coordinate 4,246, forward strand.
ATTGATGATGAAGATGATGATTTCTGGTTCGGCTTTGAGCAAGAATACTTTATAATGGACACTAAAACACAACTTCCTCTTGGATTTCCAGTTGGCGGATATCCTGCTCCACAAGGTATGTACTATTGCTCAGTTGGAGGAAAAAATACTCACGGAAGAAAATTAGTTGAAGAACACGCTGATTTATGTATTGCAGCAGGAATTAACTTTGAAGGAATTAACCAAGAAGTAGCTTGCGGACAATGGGAATTCCAATTATTTGCAAAAGGTGCTAAGAAAGCAGGAGATGAAATATGGGTAGCACGTTATTTATTGGATCGTTTGACTGAAAAATACGGTTACTATATCGAATACCACCCAAAACCTCTAGGAGACACTGACTGGAATGGTTCAGGAATGCATGCTAACTTCTCTAACGAAGTTTTAAGAACATGTGGCTCTCAAGAAGTATATGAAAAAATATGTGAAGCTTTCCGTCCAGTAACTGCTGAACACATTGCAGTTTATGGAGCATATAACGATCAACGTTTAACTGGTAAACACGAAACTGCATCTATTCATGATTTCTCTTATGGTGTATCAGATAGAGGTTGTTCAATCCGTATTCCTTTAATGACTGTACAAAAAGGATGGAAAGGTTGGTTAGAAGACAGAAGACCAGCATCTAATGGTGATCCATACAAAATTGCTGCAAGAATTATCAAAACAGTTAAATCTGCTTTGTAATTTCTACAATACTCATACAGAAAGTGCTAGCTATTATAGTTAGCACTTTTTTTATATCTATAAATTAAATCATAACGAATGATGTAAGCAAACGATAATGTTTGATTTAAAAAAATGAATTTAATTTCTATATCTCTTTTTAAGTCAAAATTCAAAAACTATCTTTGTAGCTCATTTAAAACAAACTATTATGTTGATTTGGACTCTCTTTTTGGTTTTTATTACGGGAATTTTAGCATTAGACCTAGGTGTTTTCAATAAAACTCCTCATATAATCAACACTAAAGAAGCCAGCAAATGGACGTTGATTTGGTTTACAATTTCAATGCTTTTCTCTGGAGTAATATATTGGCTTTATAGCAATGAATATGTTGCCAACACTACAGGATTAAAACCTGCTGTTGCTTCAATGAAATTTATCACTGGCTACTTAATAGAACTATCGCTAAGTGTTGACAATATTTTTGTTATTGCAATAATTTTTTCAGCTTTCAAAATTCCACAAAAATACCAACATCGTGTCCTTTTTTGGGGAATTTTAGGTGCAATAGTTTTTAGAGGACTAATGATTTTCTTTGGTGTATTAATCATCAATAAATTTGCTTGGACTACTTATTTATTTGGAGCATTCTTGCTTTTTACTGCTGTAAAGATGTTTTTTGCAGGTGACGATGACGAATTTGAACCTAAAGAATCTTTCGTATACAAAACTCTTGGTAAGATCATACCTTTAACTTCACACACTGATAAAGAGCATTTTTTTATTAAAATAAACGAAAAGAATCACGCCACGCCACTTTTTGTAGCTTTAATTGTAATTGAAGTAATGGATGTTTTATTTGCTGTTGATAGCGTTCCGGCTATATTAGCAATAACCTCAGACCCTTTTTTAGTATTTAGCTCTAATATTTTTGCCATACTAGGTCTACGCTCGATGTATTTCTTCTTGGCAAATATGCTTGCTAAATTTAGCTATTTAGAATACAGTTTAATTGCTATTTTGAGCTTTGTAGGCTTAAAAATGCTACTTCATAATTATATTGAAGTTCCTGAATGGGCTTCACTTGGTTTTATTGCCTTATCACTACTTACTGGAGTATTAGTTTCATTAAAACTTAACAAAGACGAAGATATTATTGAGTAATTAAAGTACAAAAAAAGCTGTGAATTAAAATTCACAGCTTTTTTTATTCACGTAAAAAGTAAAACTACAATCTTACTTGTTGTACTTCATTTTCATTTAAATTCAAAGATTTCATAACTGAAAAATAATCTTCTTTATTTACTTTAGACAATAAATTTGAAGGTATTATCACAATTCTAAAGGTCTGATTGTTAATAAAACTTGGTTTATTTACTAAATTATAGGTTCCTCTTGCTGAAATAACAAAATCAACTTTACTAAAATCATAATCATAATCTAATTCATTCCCATCATCATGATATATTGTTCTTGGAATTAATTGCCAAATAGGAGTAGTTGAATTTATTGTTCCAGTTAATCTATAAACTAAAATAGTTTCATCATTAAACAAATCTCCTCCAATTTCATACAAAAATGTACTACTTATACTATATTGATTATCCGTAACTCTACCTAAATTTACATTCTTAATTTCAAATGCATCAGCGGTCAAACCATCTTGTCCCGGAATCCCCTCAGGTCCTTCACAACCAGAAAATGCTAATAATCCAATAATAGCAAATAATGTAATTATACGTTTCATAATTTTTTAAGTTTTAAGTTATATAGTGCTCTGTTCAAAAACCGAACCAAAAATTCAATTAGAATAAAATCAGCTATTTTCTTGATAGTATTTTACTAAAAAAGAATACGTGATATGGTAATGCATTTTCCCAATATTCCCAAGTGTGTGCACCTGGCCTTTCTGTATAATCATGTGCTACTTTATTATACACCAATCTACGATGCAATTCTCTATTGGATTCAATCAAAAAATCATCGACACCACAATCAATAATTAAAGGTAGTTTATTTTCTTTGATAATATCAACCATTCTCAATACAGCATGCTTTACATACATTTCTTGATTTCCGCTTTGCTCGCCAAAAACTGGCTGCATTAATTGAATGACTTGCTGCGAAGATTCTCGGTTAAGCATTGTGCTCATATCAACTGCACCACTCATACTCCCTGCTGCGCAGAATAAATCGGGATGTTTGGCTGATAAATAAAGAGCTCCATGACCACCCATCGATAATCCTGTTATGGCACGAGCCCGTTTATCTGCAATTGTTCTATATGTTTTATCAACTGCACCAATTACCTCCTTAGTAATAAAAGTCTCGAATTGGCTACCTGAATTAACTGGACTATCAATATAAAAACTAAAAGTCTCCCCTTCTGGCATTACAATAATTATATCGTATTGGTCTGCTAGATTTTTAACTACTTCTTTATTTGGAGTTTTACTCAACCAATCATTGAAATGCCCATAAGCACCATGAAGCAAATACAATACGGGATAAGCTGTTTTGCTTTTTGCATAGGAATTAGGAAGTACAATTGCAGCTTTATAAGTTTTATTCATCGCTACGCTTGCTACTTGAAGGGTATCTACTTTGGCTGCAAAAAGGAATGTGCTGCAAAAAAACAAACACATATAGATAATCGATTGTAACTTTTTCATTTTGTAAAATTTATTTTCTGCAATTTACAAAACTTAAGGTTCAAAATTTTAGTAAAAAACGACCGTCTATTTTATAATGGTTTTTAATTCATTACGGTATTGAGAAGCGCTTTTGCCAGTATAGGCCTTGAAGGATTTATTAAAATGACTAAAATTATTAAAACCACTTTCAAAACACACCTCATTTATACTCATTGGTTTTTCAGCCAGAAGTTTAGATGCATGTACAATTCGGTATTCGTTCACAAAAGTGGTAAAAGTTTTATTGGTAATTTTTTTAAAGTACCTACAAAAAGAAGGAATCGTCATACTCACTAAATCAGCAACTTCTTCTAAAGCTATAGGTTCTTGAAAGTGGTCTTTTACGTAATTAAAGACAACATTAATCCTGTCGTTATCTTGTACCTGCAATTCCAAAGAAAAACCAACCGCATTCAAAATAATACTTTCATTAGATTCACTCATCTCTTTGAGTATACTCCAAAGCGCAATCAATCGATCAAAAGGATCCAATTGATGCATCATTTCGATTTTTGCTCCAATTCTAGCTTTACTCTCTCCCAAAAATGCAATTCCAGCTTTAGCTTGCTGTAATAAATTCTTGACAGCAGCCATTTCAGGTATATTAAAAAAGTCATTTCCAACAAAATCAGGCTTCATTTGAATGACCGTCTCTGATTTATTACCTGTTTGGGAATTCGTAAATCCACAATGAGGCAAATTGCTACCTATTAATATAAGGTCACCATCTGTAAAATAAGATAAATGACTTCCTATCTGCCGTTTTCCAGAACCTCCATGAACATAGACCAACTCAATCTCGGGGTGGTAATGCCACAAATGGGATTTGATATTACTACTTTCATTATACTTAGCAATTGTAAATGAACTTCCGTAAGACGGAGAAATAATTTCTAAAGCGGCTTCTACTTTTTTCATTTAGTTTCGGTTTGGTCTCTAACAAAGCTAAACAATTAATGATACAATTTTACCTTTTTTAACATATAACGTTTTCGTAAATGATAAAATAGCACACATATCTGAAAAATGTGTTGTCCTTAGTCACACGTAATCAGACTAATTTAGCAAAATAAATAATGACTAATAATTTAAAAAATTGAAAATATGAAAATGATGAATAAATTAAGTTTAGTAGCACTTTTTGCATTGGTATCTTTAAACACATATGCAGTAGACGGAGATTTTTTACTTAACGTAAAAAAAGGAAAAGGAAACGAAATTAGCTTTGCAATGAATGGAGTTCAAAAAGCTACCATCGCAATATTTGATTCAGAAAACAACTTAATTTATACTGAAAACGCAACTGGTCAAAATGGAATTGTAAAATATTACAATTTAGAAGAATTACCAATGGGAACTTATTCTTTAATCGTTAAAACCGACCTAAAAGAAGTAACACATGAAATTAAAGTAGCTGCTTCAAATGTTACTTTAAGCAAAAGAGCTTATTTAGAAGTTTACAAAACTTCATTTGCTGACAAAAATGTTGCTTCAAATTAATTAGTACTTCGACCATAAAAATTCATACTTTTTAAAAGCTGTCATAAATGACAGCTTTTTTTTGCGTTAAAAAACACCAATAACTTGAATTTTTATTATCAAAAAGGCAAAAACATAAAAAAAATAGTAACACTTAAGCCAATTCGTCTAATTTTATTATTCTTTTTTACCATGAAAAGACAAAAGCACCTGTACTATTTTGTCCCAAACCTATACTATATTAACAAAAATAACGCTATAACGTTTTCGAAAAGACAAAATAACACTCTAATAGGCAAATTCTGTTGTGTTAAACTTCTTTTAGTTACATTATTTTAGTAATCTAAAACCTATCAACAACTTAAAACAAGAATTATGAAAACAATCTCAAAATTAAGTTTAGTGACATTATTCGCATTGGCTTGTAGTACTACCTATGCTATTGATGGTGATTTTTTACTTAACGTAAAAAAAAGAAAAGGAATAGAAATTAGTTTTGCTCTTAATGGTCAACAAAAAGCTAAAGTATCTATTTACGATACTTCTAATAAAGTTTTATTTTCTGAAAATGCTGTTGGTGAGAAAGGCATATCCAAAACCTACAATCTGGATGAATTCCCAGAAGGAAATTATTACTTAATAGTGACTAATGATTTCAAATCGGTAAAACACACAATCAAAGTAAATGGAGGCTCTGCTGTTTTAAGTAAAAAACCCGTATTAGAAGTTTATTTGAAAGATGAAGATGATAAAAAAACTACTTGACACAAAATAAAAAAAACTACTCAAAATTAAGACTGTCTTCATAGGCAGTCTTTTTTTTTTTTACACATCTCAAGATTTTGAATATCTCATAAAAATTCAACGTATTAAAAACACAATACATAAATTAAATTTCAATTTTTTATTATATTCAAAAAATAACCATTTTAAACAATAATTATTGATACAAATGCATCAATTACATCATTTTATTACACATTTTTAACGTATTTATCAATATATCACAAAATCAGCATGTTCAAAATTACCCAAAAGATATTCTATTTTACCCAAAACATCACTATATCGTTTTCGAATAGTGAAAATAACATAATAATTAGAAAATTCTGTTGTGTTATAAATTTGTTTGTTACTATACTTTAGCAATAGAAATTTAACTAACAACTTAAAAACAAGAATTATGAAAACAATCTCAAAATTAAGTTTGGTACTAGTATTTGCTTTAGCCAGTCTAAACACTTACGCAGTTGATGGCGATTTTTTACTTAATGTAAAAAAAGGAAAAGGAAACGAAATTAGCTTTGCTCTCAATGGACAACAAAAAGTTACAGTTTCTATTTATGATAAAGACAATACCCTTCTATTCACAGAATATGCTTTAGGTAAAAAAGGAATTTCTAAAACCTATAGTTTAGAGGAATTCCCAGAAGGCAAGTATATCTTGGTGGTAGAAAACAATTTAAAAACCGTAAAACATGAAATCACTATTTCAAAAAAAGAAACGGTTTTGAACAGAAAAGCAATAGCGGAGGTTTACAAAAACAGTCCAAAAAAATACCTTGCTGTTGCGAATAACTAAAAATTGGTTTTTTAAAGTGTGTTTAAAAAGAAAGGCTGTCAGTATTGACAGCCTTTCTTGATTTATTTCAATAAATAAATAGGATTACATATTTCTTCTGTATTGCCCTCCTACTTCAAACAAAGAAGCTGTAATTTGCCCTAAAGAACATACTTTTGTTGCTTCCATCAAATAATCGAAGATATTTTCATTCTTAATAGCTGCTTCCTGTAAGGTTTTCAAATGTTGGGCAACCAAATCTGCATTGGCTTTTTGCAAATTATTCAACATGGTGATTTGGTATTGCTTTTCTTCTTCGGTAGCTCGAATCACTTCCGCTGGAATTACTGTTGGAGATCCTTTAGAACTTAAAAATGTGTTTACCCCAATAATTGGAAACTCACCTGTATGTTTCAATGTTTCGTAATACAAACTTTCTTCTTGAATTTTAGAACGTTGGTACATGGTTTCCATAGCTCCAAGTACACCGCCACGCTCTGTAATTCTATCAAACTCTTGTAAAACGGCAGCTTCAACTAAATCCGTCAATTCTTCGATGATAAAAGCACCTTGAATTGGATTCTCATTTTTAGCCAAACCTAATTCTTTATTAATAATCAACTGAATAGCCATAGCTCTACGCACCGATTCTTCAGTTGGCGTTGTAATAGCTTCGTCATACGCATTGGTATGCAAAGAGTTACAGTTGTCATAAATCGCATACAAAGCCTGTAAAGTCGTACGAATATCATTGAAGTCAATTTCTTGAGCATGCAAAGAACGCCCTGAAGTTTGAATATGGTATTTCAACATCTGAGCTCTTTCGTTGGCTCCATATTTATTTTTCAAAGCTTTCGCCCAAATTCTTCTGGCAACACGTCCGATAACTGCATATTCTGGATCTACACCATTCGAGAAAAAGAACGATAAATTTGGTCCAAAATCATTGATATTCATTCCTCTACTCAAGTAATATTCTACATAAGTAAAACCATTGGCCAAAGTAAAAGCCAATTGCGTAATAGGATTAGCTCCAGCCTCGGCAATATGATAGCCTGAAATAGAAACCGAATAAAAGTTTCGGACATTTTTTGCAATGAAATATTCCTGAACGTCGCCCATTAGTCGTAACGCAAACTCCGTAGAGAAAATACAAGTGTTTTGTGCTTGATCTTCTTTTAAAATATCCGCTTGAACGGTACCACGAACTTGCGCTAATGTTTTGGATTTTATTTCATTATAAATTTCCAATGGCAACACTTGATCCCCTGTTACTCCCAAAAGTAGTAATCCTAGACCATTATTACCTTCTGGTAAATCACCTTGATATTTTGGACGCTCTACTCCTTTTTCTTGGTAAATCGCTTTTATCTTAGCTTCTACTTCATCCACCAAATCATTCTGCTTGATATACATCTCACATTGTTGATCGATAGCAGCATTCATAAAGAATCCAAGCAACATAGGTGCTGGTCCATTGATGGTCATACTCACCGAAGTCATAGCGTGCACCAAATCAAAACCAGAATACAGTTTTTTAGCATCATCCAAGCAACAAATAGAAACTCCTGCATTTCCGATTTTACCATAAATATCAGGACGAATGTGTGGATCGTTTCCGTACAAAGTCACACTATCAAAAGCTGTCGAAAGTCTTTTGGCTGGTAAACCTGCACTTACATAATGAAAACGTTTGTTCGTTCGCTCTGGACCACCTTCACCTGCAAACATTCGAGAAGGATCTTCACCTTCGCGTTTGAAAGGATACAATCCTGCAGTAAATGGAAATTCTCCTGGAACATTTTCTTGTAAACACCAACGCAAAATATCACCCCAAGCTTTATACTTTGGCAAAGCAACTTTGGGTATTTGTGAATGCGACAAACTCTCGGTATGCGTCGCCATTTTGATTTCACGATCTCTAACTTTAAAAGTATAAACAGGATTTTTATACTTATTTACTTTTTCATTCCAAGTCAGAATCATTTCCCAATTGTAAGGGTCTAAATCCATTTTTACTTTGTCGAATTGATTCAAAAGTAAATTCAAAAAGATACGGTTTTCATCATGCGACGCTGTAGCAGATGGCAATACAGACGCGTCATCAATTCCAGCTTTATTGAGTTCTGGCTTCTTATTAGAAACCGTTTCGATTGTTTTATAAATTCCGTATAACTTTTGAGCCACTTGCTCTTGACTCAAAGCCGTTTCATCATATTTACGGTTGTTTTCCGCTATTTCAGATAAATAACGAGTACGATGTGGTGGAATGACAAAAATTTTCTCGCTCATTTCACGAGTAATCTCGAAAGTCGATTTTAAGTCCGAACTCGTTTTCTCTACAATTTTATCCATAATCGATTTGTAGAGCGTGTTCATTCCTGGATCGTTAAACTGAGAAGCAATAGTACCAAAAACCGGCATTTCATCTGGATTTACATCCCATAAATTATGATTACGTTGGTATTGTTTTTTCACATCTCTAAGCGCATCCAAAGCACCACGCTTATCGAATTTATTCAAGGCTACTAAATCGGCAAAATCAAGCATGTCAATTTTTTCCAATTGCGTAGCTGCTCCAAACTCAGGTGTCATTACGTATAATGAAACATCTGAATGGTCCATAATTTCAGTATCCGATTGCCCAATTCCTGAAGTTTCTAAAATAATAATATCGTATTTCGCCGCCTTAAGCACCTGAATCGCTTCGGCTACATATTTAGACAAAGCCAAATTAGATTGACGTGTTGCCAAAGAACGCATATAAACTCTAGGATTATTGATTGCATTCATACGAATTCTATCGCCTAACAAGGCGCCACCTGTCTTACGTTTTGATGGATCTACAGAGATTAATCCAATGGTTTTCTCTGGAAAATCAATTAAAAAACGACGAACCAATTCATCTACCAAAGAGGATTTTCCTGCACCACCGGTTCCTGTGATTCCTAGAACAGGAATTTTAGAAGTTTCATTTTTAGTATGAATTGTATCAAAAACTGGTTTTGCAATTTCTGGAAAATTCTCAGCCGCCGAAATTAATCTCGCAATAGCAGTTGGTGTTTTATCTTCAATTAATTCAAATTCATTAGTCAATTGATTGCCAATAGCAAAATCAGAACGTTCCACCAAATCATTAATCATTCCTTGTAATCCCATAGCACGACCGTCATCTGGAGAATAAATTCTAGTGATACCGTACTGATGTAATTCTTCAATTTCTGAAGGCAAAATAACGCCTCCGCCTCCGCCAAAAATCTTGATATGTCCTGCTCCTTTTTCTTGAAGCAAATCATACATATATTTAAAGTATTCGTTATGTCCCCCTTGATAAGAAGTCATTGCAATAGCATTGGCATCTTCTTGAATGGCAGTATTTACTACTTCTTCTACACTTCGATCATGCCCCAAATGAATTACCTCCACTCCAGTTGATTGAATAATACGGCGCATAATATTTATGGCGGCATCATGACCATCAAAGAGAGAGGCTGCGGTAACAATTCTTACTTTATTAACAGGAATATAAGGTTTTTGTGGTTCCATTTTATGAATATGATAATTAATAGCGCCAAATTACACATTTTTTAAAATAAAAATTAGCATTTTATTGAATTACTATAAAACAACTAAATGCTGCTATTTCTTAAAAAAAATAAGTTAGTTTTGGTAAAAAAGGACAACTAATCGCAATAGAATCAAAAGAAAACGTTTTCTTTTGATTCTAAAACAAACAAGATTTTGTCCTCAAATAAACAAAAAAATAGTCATTCAGTACGTTTAATGATAAAAACATTTTAAAACCTAGCAATAAAGCACAATTAAAAGAAAAAATGCAAAAAATTACCATCCTCATTCATTGTAAAGATCAAAAGTCAATTATAGCCTCAGTTACCAACTATATCGCCTCGATAGAAGGAAACATTATTTATTTGGACCAACACGTTGATGCCGATGAAAATGTTTTTTTTATGCGATTGGAATGCGAATTAGAGTCGGAAAAATGGCCTATCGACGCTATAAAAGCTGATTTTGAAACCAATCTAGCTCTTCCATTCGATATGGATTGGAAAATTTATCCGCAACAGCAAAAACCGAGAATGGCTCTGTTTGTTTCTAAATACGATCATTGCCTATACGATATTTTGGGACGTTATAGCGCTGGTGAATTACCACTTGAAATCCCTGTAATTATTAGCAATCACGAAGACTTAAGAAAAGTAGCCGAACAATTTGCTATTCCTTTTTATTGTGTTCCTTTCACCAAAGAAATTAAAGAAATTGGAGAAAAAGGACAATTAGAGTTATTAGATAAATACAATATCGACTTCATTGTATTGGCGCGCTACATGCAAATCATTACCCCAAAACTGATTGAAAAGTACCAAAACAATATCATCAATATCCACCATTCTTTCTTACCAGCTTTTCCTGGGGCAAAACCTTATCATTCAGCTTTTAAACGCGGTGTAAAAATCATTGGCGCTACTAGTCATTATGTAACCGAAGGTTTGGACGAAGGTCCAATCATCGAACAAGATATTGCTCGTGTAACCCACAGCCATTCCATTGAAGACTTTATTATGAAAGGACGCGATTTAGAACGAATGGTGTTAGCAAGAGCCATTAAATTGCATGCAGAACGAAAAACTATGGTGTATAACAACAAAACTGTAGTATTTTTGTAGCCTTTTCAATTAAAAAACCTCAAAATCCTAATGAAAAAATTTTTAATCCTACTTATTTTATTCCCTGTTATTAGTAACGCTCAATTCAAAAATATTCTAAAAAAATCATCCGAAACAGCAACCGGTATTTTAAACAAAAACGGAAAAGTAGATATTGCTGCTGGACTAAAAGAAGCCTTAAACAAAGGAATCACCGAACAAGTATCGAAATTGACGCAAGTAGACGGTTTCTACAAAAACGAATTGGTCAAAATCGTAATGCCCGAAGAATTGTCCAAAGTTGATAAAACCTTGCGCAAACTAGGAATGGGTTCCTTGGCCGATGATGGAATAAAAGCCCTGAATAGAGCCGCCGAAGATGCTGTAAAAGAAGCAACTCCAGTGTTTGTAAACGCCATAAAAAACATCAAAATTGCAGATGCTAAAACCATTTTGATGGGTAATAAAAATGCTGCAACAACCTATTTACAGCAATCAACCAATAAAGAATTATATACTAAATTCCTTCCTGTAGTACAACAATCCATCGGAAAGGTTGGTGCCGATAAAATTTGGAATGGAATCATTCAAAAATACAATACCGTTCCTTTGGTTTCAAAAATCAATCCCGACTTGAATGATTATGTAACCAACAAAGCTCTAGAAGGCGTTTTTAAAATGATTGCTATTGAAGAAAAAAACATCAGAACTGATTTACAATCAAGAACTTCTACTGTTTTAAAGAAGGTTTTTGCTATGCAAGATTAACATAATATAACAATAAAAAACACCAAAAAAACGTTGTTAATTAGACTTAACTTATTGACAACAAAGTAATAACATAATTTTAACAATAACATACTAACTTATTACTGACCTTTGTAGTGTAATAAACTGGTTATTTATTATTTGGTTTTGGTTAGTTATAAAAATGCCGACGTCTTTGGATGTCGGCATTTTTTATTGTGCTGTATTTAGAAAAGAAAGTACGGCTGTATTGAAAGCCAAAGGTTGCTCAACATTCACTACATGACCGCATTTTTCAATAACAAAAAGCTTTGAAGAGTGATAGTGATTTTCGACTACTTTTCGAACAGAAGGCAAAAACATATAATCTTCTTCTCCCATAACGTAAAGTGTTGGAATATTCAATTCTACTTGTCTGAACCACTTCAAAACAGGATTGATTTCGGCTGTGAGTTTAAACCATTTTATAAACTCTTTTTGGTATAATTTTTTAGCTTCATTGATAAACAATACTCTGGACTGCTTGTGGCTTTTCTTAGGCATAATGACAAACGCAAAAAAGCGATACAATACCAAATAAGGCAATACATATTTGAAGGCATTACCTAGACGCATTAAAATTTGAGAACGGAAATTCATTTTCAAAATGGCACCACCCAAAATCATACTTTGTACTTTTTGAGGATACATTTCTGCCAATTGACGAATCAAAATCGTTCCTAATGAAATGCCAACAAAATGAGAACGTTCAATTTTCAAATGCTCTAAAACTTCCACTATATCATTCGCCAAAGCCGAAAAAGTATATTTCTGTTTAAAAGCCGTTTTCAGGGTTGGTTTAGATTCTCCATGTCCTCTTAGGTCCAAAAGTAAAACATTGTATTGCTTCTGAAAATCTCGAATTTGCTTAAACCATATCGACGAGCTTCCTCCTGCACCGTGGACAAAAGTCACCCATTGCGTACTTGTTTCATTCTTGTAGATAGTGTAATTAAGCATTCGTTAGTTTTTTTTTGTAAAAATAGAATAATAATTTTAAAAGCCAATTCAATGTATTGAAATTAGCAACTCAAATACAAATCACTAACTAACAACAACTTAAACATCCAAAAACAACTCTTGATGCCATTTTTGGAAATAAGGAATTGCCTTCAACAATCGACTGCCGTGCCAAGAAAAATACTCGCCATCGACCAAACGTATTTTGGCATTTGGAAAAAAGGAAGTGAATTCGGATAAATCGTCATTCTTAAAAGGATAAGGTTCCGAAGAAAGCAATACCAAATCAACAGCATCATATCGAGTTGCCGCATCAACAGCTATTTCGGGATAACGGGATTGCGTGCCAAAAAAGTTATCGAATTGATTCAATTGCAACAACTCGTTGATAAAAGTACCTGATCCTGCTACCATATATGGCTTTTTCCAAATAAAATAGGCAGCTTTTTGAGTAGGAATGGTTGCAATAAAAGTCGTAAAATCAGCCAACGCCAAGTCTATACTTTGATTCAAGGCTTGGGCTTCAGCAGTTGTATCGAAAAGCAACCCAAAATCGGTAATCATTTGAAAATTATCCGCAATGGTAACTACATTCGTCACCCAAACTGGCGCAATTGCAGAAAGTTCTTGCACCATTTCCAGCGTGTTTTCTTCTTTGTTGCAGATAATGATATCAGGTTGTAAGGCTTTGATTTTATCAAAATGAACTTGTTTAGTACCGCCAACTATTTTCTTGGTTTTAAGAAAATGTTTTGGATGCACGCAAAACTTGGTAATTCCAACGATTTGGTCTTCTAATCCTAAATCAAACAACAACTCAGTTTGTGAAGGAACCAACGAAACAATTCTACGCGGTGTCGATTCAAAAAAATGAGAAGTACCGATTTGATCTGTTAGTTGTTTCATATTGTTTGGATTTAACCGCAAAAAATTTAACC
>JAGOFG010000027.1:18135-22568 GCA_017997335.1 Flavobacterium sp.
AACCTAAGAATCTCCTCCATTTCCTGTTGCATTTTCAAAGCTTCGTTTCTAGCAACTTCGGCAAAATCTTCTTTATTCGAAGCGTAAATAATAGCGCGAGACGAGTTAATCAACAAACCAACTTGACTATTCAATCCGTATTTGCAAACCTCAGACAGACTACCGCCTTGTGCGCCAACACCAGGAACCAACAAGAAACTATCAGGAACAATTTTACGAATTTCAGTAAAGTATTCGGCTTTTGTGGCGCCAACCACATACATCAAGTTATGACTGTTTTTCCACGATTTTGAGGTTTCCAAAACCTGTTTGTACAATTCTGTACCATTTACCGATAAGGTTTGAAAATCAAAAGCGCCTTCGTTAGACGTCAAGGCCAACATTATGGTGTGTTTATTCTCAAAAGCCAAAAATGGCTCTACAGAATCTTTCCCCATATAAGGCGCTACCGTTACACTATCAAAGTTCAAATCCTCAAAAAAGGCCTTGGCATACATCGAAGACGTATTCCCAATATCGCCACGTTTTGCATCCGCAATCGTAAAGAGTTCAGGATAATTGGCATTGATGTATTCTATGGTTCTTTGCAACGACTGCCAACCTTTTATGCCATACGCTTCAAAAAAAGCCGTATTGGGTTTGTAGGCCACACATAAATCGTGCGTCGCATCGATAATGGCTTTATTGAATTCGAAGATTGGATCTTCCGTTGCTAATAAATGAGATGGTATTTTATTCAAGTCAACATCTAAGCCTACGCATAGAAAAGACTTTTTCAATTGGATTTGTTCTAGTAGTTGTTGTGTTGTCATTTCTATTGCTAATTTATCCTCTTTTCTAAGAAGTGTATTTGTTTAAATGGTGTGCAAAAATAAAAAAAGCCATTCAATTAAGAATGGCTTTCTTCAGAATTAAAAAAAATTATAATTTACCTTCATTGATAGTTCCTACATGTATCACTTCAGTTCTTCTATTTTGAGCTCTCCCTTTAGCCGTTTTATTACTAGCTACTGGTTTAGTATCACCAAATCCTTTAAATGTTAAATTATCTGGATTTATTCCTTTAGCAACCAAAGCATCCATCACCACTTTAGCTCTTGCTTCTGAGAGTTTTTGATTTGCAATTGGATTTCCTACACTATCGGTATGACCTTCAATTGAGAATTTCGCATTAGGATAATTTTTGATTATTTCCTTAATAGCATCCAATCTCCCGTCGGTTTCTCCATTATCACTAGTTTGTAAGATTGCCTTTCCTGTAACAAAAAATACAGCACTAGCTTGAACTTTTAATTCTTTCAATACTTCTTTGGTAACTTCTGGACAGCCTTTATTACTTGCTGGACCAGAAATCGTTGGACAGGCATCTTCTTTATCTACAATTCCATCTTTATCAGCATCATATAGTGGGCAACCTCCATTGTCAACCAATCCTTTTTCGTTTGGACATGTATCATCTTTATCAAGAACACTATCCCCATCTGTATCTGGCCAAGGACAACCTTTGTTTTCAACAGGACCAGCAACCGTAGGACACCCATCAACATTATCCAAAAGAGTATCTTTATCGGCATCGCCCCAAGGACAACCATTGTTTTCTGTCGGCCCCGCTACAGTAACGCATTTATCATCTTTATCTACCACTGAATCGCCATCTGTATCAGGCCATGGACAACCATTATTTTCGACAGGACCAGCAACCTTAGGACAAGCATCAAATTTATCCAAAACTCCATCTTCATCAGTGTCTTTAAACTTCTTTTGGTAAACTGGATATTTAACACCTACATAAATATCAGCGCCTTTTGAATTACTAGACACTAAATTTGTTAATACAGAACTCGATCCGATAAAAAGAGGTCCAAATCTCAAAGAAGATCCTACTTGAGTCCCTGTATATTCCATATAGCTAACAGGAATTGCATAAGTAAACCATCTTGTTTCAAAACGTGGCGTTAGCGTTACGGCATTGGCAATACTATTTTTATTAACGGCATTTTTATTTACTAAACTAAAATCACTGTTTAAGTTCAAATAAAACTTATGGTGTATGTTCCAGTCCACATTAGCATGCAAAGCTGTTGGCAAACTTGTTTTAATCCCTCTTTTTGTAGCAACTTTGGTATAATTATCGTTAAAAAACTCATATACATCGCCGATATTATCCACTGTTTCTTGTGTCACTACGCCTGTTACATCATAAGTATCTTGCTTGGCATTTGAATAATTAATTGATCCAATATCTGTTACAGATACTCCAAAACGCAACTTATACTTGTTCAAATTCTTAAAGTTATTATCTACAGGCTTTGCGTTATTCAAGTCATATTCTTCATGATCAGGTCTCCATTCATATTGAAAGCCTAAATCAAAACCTAATCCACTAGAATTGGCATCAAATTCAATATCTGAATTATTTTCAAAATCTTGACTTCCTCCTATCGTTACGAGACCTTTTGAAGTCAAAAGACTCAAATTAGGATTCGCATTATTTTTAATAAATGCTGCTGATAAATCTTTAGTATTAGCATAACCGTTTACACCACCTTGCAAATATTTTATCGTAAAACCACCTTTTAGAAAGTTTTGATTTTTATTTAAAATAACTGCGGCATAAGATATCCCAACTTCACCCCAAGAATTTGAAAGGGTATTTAAATTCCCAACAGAATAAGCAAAATCATTCGAAGAGTCAAGTCCGTCCTTCACTTCGTCAATTAAATTACCATTTGCATTAACCACATTGGTTATGGTTCTTGCTCTTGTAAATATTGCTATAGAATGCTTTGGAGCAATATTAAACATAAACGATGGACCTAAAAAATCAACATTTACAACTGCATTGTTATTTGATGTAGGAGTAAATTTTGATTGAAGGTCAAAATCGTAGTCTTTTTTAAAAATGTCAATAAACTTTACACCATATAAATCATTAGCAACCGTAGCACTGATAGAAAACAAATTAATATCTGTTTTAAAACGAGAGTCAACAATAGAGGCTGGATTGTAAAGTACCCCTTGAATTCCTGCATAGTTATCTGAAGTATAGCCCACATAAGACTGAGCATTCGCAGACATTGCAACTATCATGAACATGAAAAATAGTATAGTTTTTTTCATTGAAATAAAATGGTTAAATAGTTATTAAGATTTAAATTATTTTTTTATGTAAACTTAATTAGAATTTTAATTTTTTTTAGTGCTAAAGGCACAAAAAAAACATTTACTTATCAATTGTAAGTAAATGCCTTTTTAGTTGTTCATTATTGCTTAATTAAAAAACCTCGCTAGCTTCTTTCAATTTTTCCATATTGTTCACCAATTGTAATTCGGCTACAATTTTCTGAATATCACCGTTCATAATGTTACCCAAATCATATAATGTCAAACCAATTCGGTGATCCGTTACACGACCTTGAGCGTAATTATAAGTACGAATTTTAGCAGAACGGTCACCTGAACTCACTTGCGATGTACGTTTTGAAGCATCTTCCGCTTGTTTTTTGGCCAATTCCATTTCGTACAAACGAGAACGCAATACGTTCAACGCTTTGTCTTTATTCTTATGTTGTGATTTTTGATCCTGACATTGCGCCACCAAACCAGTTGGAATGTGCGTCAAACGAACAGCAGATTTCGTTGTATTTACCGATTGTCCACCAGGTCCTGACGAACAGAAAAAGTCCACACGAACATCGTTCATATCTATTTGTACATCAAATTCCTCTGCTTCTGGAAGCACCATAACTGTGGCTGCCGAAGTATGCACACGTCCTTGTGTTTCTGTTTGTGGCACACGTTGCACACGGTGAACACCCGCTTCAAATTTCAAAGTACCGTAAACATCCTCTCCGGTAACCTCAAAAATCACCTCTTTGAAACCACCCGAAGTTCCTTCGTTCATATCCACAACCGATGTTCTCCAACCTTGACTTTCACAATATTTAGTGTACATACGGAACAAATCTCCAGCAAAAATACTCGCTTCATCACCACCCGTACCGGCACGAATCTCCACCATCACGTTTTTCGCGTCTTCTGGGTCTTTTGGAATCAACATAAATTTGATTTCATCTTCAAGTTGTGGCAAACGCTCTTTGGCTTCTTCCAACTGCATTTTGGCCATTTCCACCATTTCGGCATCACTACCGTCAGCAATGATTTCGTTAGCCTCATCAATATTGGCTAAGACAATAATGTATTCTTCTCTTTTTTCAACCAAGGCTTTGATGCTTTTATATTCTTGGTTGAGTTGCACATATCGTTTTTGATCCGCGATAACATCCGGCTGAATAATCAAATCCGAAATCTCGTCGAAACGCTGTTTTACATATTGAAGTCTATCTAACATATTCTTGTCCTTATATTTTGGACGGCAAAAATACAAAAAAGAAAGCAATTTACAGAAACCCCTTTTCAGTTTTTTTAGGAGC
>JAGOFG010000124.1 GCA_017997335.1 Flavobacterium sp.
TCATTCTTTGCTGATACTATGACGTTTGCAATCTTGTTTGTATCATTTGATTTGCGAATATAGAGTAATGGATTGTACCTAGAACTTAGTAAAAAATCTTTAAAATTTATCACAACTGTTTTGAAGCCCTGGGCTTTTTTTATCTCATTGGTTAATTCATAGATTTCCCCTTTTGGATCAGTTACAACAATTGACGTATTGCGATTGTTTACAACGTTAGGTAAAACATAACTTTGTGTTTTAAATGAACCTGGGCCGCCTACTACAAAAATATTTCGATTGCTTATTTTGCTATCTTCGGGTTGGATCACAACTTTTCCACTTGGAAATTTCCCCAATATTAAACCGTCTGATTCTGCTAATAAACTAGTCATTTTTCCCCCTCCTCATTGATTTTTCTAATATGCTTTTCATTGATTTTTCAGGGATCAAATGAACGTTTTTCGGTGCATTTATTTCTGATTCCTCCCCCCAATAAGCCGAGCCATGAACAGGATTTGTTTTTCCGACAACCTCAAACGGTTGGCGTTTGGTAGGGTGTAGAAAGACAAATAAAACGATTAAAACAATAATTTGTACAATGAAGAACGGGATCATGTAAGTAGATTGAATGATCTCTAAGAAAGTATTGATTGGGTGCTTTAAAATAGTTGTAACAAAGGTACTCAATTCAATATTTGTATCATTCGCAATGATAAAAGGTAATAATTTAAACACAATCAATGTTACTGGTAATAATAGTAGATAGAGTATAACTAGGATAATCAGTTTCACTTGCTCTTGCTTCTTCTTCGCCATGCTTCTACTCCTCTCCTAATTGAATGGTCGTTCTTTGGGTAATTTGTTGGTTTTTAATTTGGATAATTTGGTTTATTTCAAAATCATTTTTTGTACCGTTAAAAACCTGGTGAATCGGTGCTGTTACTAGATATTGCTGTGAATTATCCTTACTTTCATAAGCCAGAATTTTTATTTCATTTTCGTTTACTGAAGACTTTTGAATCGTGTTTTGCTGTGGGCTATATGAATTGTTTACGTTGATCTCGTTTTGTAATTCTTGATAAACGTTGTCTGTCGCTAATTCTTTAACCGTTGTCATAGATATTTCTTTTTGGCTTTTTTCGTAGTTATAAACTGTCTTGTAAAATTCTTTGATAATTTTTTCCGATTCGCTTTGGTTAGTGTCTTGTTCCGATTGTTTGTTTGCTAATTCCGTTTGTACGCTTTTTAATTCGCTCTTTAACTGGCGGATCTGCTCGCCTTGTTTAATCCCAAAAACAACCATACCTATGGTAACCACAAGTAAAACAAGCGTTGAGATAAACAAACTAACTTTTATTTTGTCAAACTCCATTTCTTCCTCTCCTTATTCAACATAACTTGCAATATTTGCAATAGAAGCTGGCACTACTCGATAACTGATTGTTCCACTTCCTGGGTTTACTACATTACACTCTGATACAAGAAGCGTACCGTCTGCATTTACGACTTCTACAAAGGCAACGTGTCCGTAAACTGGATCAGAACCGAAAGAACCTGGAGGGAAAGAAATTGCCGTACCTACTTTGGGCTTATTTGTTACTTTATAGCCTAAAGCTTTCCCTTTATAGCCCCATTCGCCACCATTGCCCATAAAATCATCAACTGGTTTTCCTATTTGAGCCATACGATTAAAAGCGTACCAAGTACATTGCCCAAAAGGATAACTGCCACTAGTATTATAGTTGTGTCCATCATATCTTGGATAACGTAATTTATTTTTGTACTCACTAGGTACATCAACTTGAACAGCGCCAGTATTATTAGAATTGTTTTGAACGCCCTCTGCGCTTGCCTGGCTTTCGTTAACGTATTCAAGTAATTTTGGCACATAGAACATATTTCCGTAGTTATAGCGGTAATTGTAGCCCATTGTAGTAGATAAAGCATTTACATAAGGTACCTTTTCGCCACCTGACATATTAATAGAAAATTGTTTAGCCAACTCAAAAGAATACGTTCCGCCATTCTTCACTACAAAATCAACAAAACCACCGCCATAATTATACGCTTGAAGGGCTGTTTTTATATCTGATCCTCGGTTTATAGCGCTTTTCATATTTTCTACAAAAAACTCTACTCCTCGTTGTATGCTTCGTTCGGGGTCTTGAATAGTGTTCGGGGGCAGTCCTAAACTTTCGCTTGATTGCATAGGGTCGCCACCATTACCGCCTGATTCAATTTGCATAAGGGCTAAGATATAAGGCACATATTCCATACCGTCATATTGTCTAGCGTACTTTTCAACGGTACTTTTGTACCTCAAAACAGATTCACTTAAATTTTGGTTTTCTGTTGCTAGTCCGCCACTAGGGGCTGTTTGATCGTTATTAAAAATAAGAAGGAAGATTACAATGATAAAGACGAAAAAGCCTAAAATTGCTTTCGCTATCGGTTTTCGATAACGAATAAGCAGTTTAGCAGCTGTTGCTCCCATGATATGAAATCACCAACCTTCCTAATCTTTTTCAGCGTTTGTTAATTCAATCTTTTCACTAAGCAATGTGTTGTTTTCTTCTAATAAGTCATTGGTTTGTTTTTTCTTCAAGTCGTCATTTAAAGAATTATCCTTATACATATTTTCTAATTCTTCACTGTTATTTTCAATCAATAAGTCAATCATGCTGATTTGACGTTTAGGATCGATTGCTAATTTCTTTTGTGTAATTGATACTTGACGAATATTTTTCACTGTTGGAATGTCTTTTTCTTTTACTGATTTATCGATTAAAGCTTCAACAATTGTTGTATCGGTACTAGTTTGAACCAGATACTCAATATCTGTTGAATTGTCATACGCTAAAATCTTTTTGAAGTCTGCTAAATAGTCGCTTCCTGGTAAATCAAGGGCTTCTATTTTTTCGGTTTCTCCTTGTTTGTACAGACTTTGAATAATTTTTTTATCTGACTTTTTATCAAGTTCATAAGCCTTGGTATAATCACCAAGTTTCACGTAAATATCAACTTGTTTTTTCTTAGGATAGTTGAGTTTTTGCATATCTTCTTCGATATTCTCACTATCATTATCAATAATCTTATTTAAAATAGTGATCTCTGTTTCTGCGCTTTGCTGTGTAGCCGTAACTTGTTTCTTCTCATTTACTTTCATAAGAAAAACCGTACCGCCATATAACGCAATAACACCTAAAACTAACGCAATTTTTAAGCTTTTATTTCTGCGAATTTTTCGGACGTCTGCTTTCTTGTCCTGTAATTCAGCAGAAAAGAAATTCTTTTGTTCTTCGGTTAGTCGATTTTTTATTAAATCTCTTAATGATTCCAAACTTTCAACTGCTTCTACATCATTTAAAAATGAATTTTTTTCTTTTGTTAGAACCTCAATACGATTCTTCTCATACTTCTCAAGTGTGAATTTACCAAAAAAACTACAAATAAAATTTTTCCACTGCTCTAATTCTTCTTTAGTTGAGTAAGGCAAATTATCAAAGTGATCTGCTTTATAAATAAAAAGCAAGTCACGTGTATCTTTGAGTAGGATATTTTGCATTGCTAGATAGGTGTTTGTTTTTTCTAGTACATTCATTTCAAGTAATCGATTCACTATATCCAATTTATAAAAATCAGCATATTCTTTCAATTCAAGTAGTGGTGTATAGCCATTAGGACGGTGATAAACAATTTCTAGCTTTCCGTCTTTGGTCAAAATCTCCTCGACATCAACAAAATATTGTTCACTTTCTTCTACATCAAAAATATGTTCTCGATTCGTCAAATATTTTTCGTTTATTTGAACGACAATTACATTCTCTTGATAGTAGAATTGTAAATTTTTCAAGATTTTGTATTTCATTTTTTTCTCCCTTCTATTGAATTTTCGATCTTAACAACCAGTTGATCTCTTTCTTCGGACTAACGCCGTAAATATCTTCATATTCGCCTGGGTTAAGCAAACGCATTTCTTCCTGTGTTAAATCTACTTTTATCTTTGCTCGCTTTGTACCATGAAAAAGCAAAGCTTCCCCTTGACGTTTTGAGGTAATGAACGATAATTCTTTTTTTGTGAGTTTAAGTTTCAACTCATTTGAAATACCTTGTGCTTCCGTTTCATCAAGTCCAAAGAATACTTTTGTAAAGCTATTCCCAATAATTGCTTTACCGATATTATCAGGTGCTTTTAATACATCATCAATCTGTTGGGTTGATACGGTACAATCAGCATTGTATTTTCTAAAGCGTTTATATGCTTGGAAGAAAAAGTCAGCACTAATTTTATTCTTCAGTAAAAAGTGAAATTCATCTGCATAAACAGACGTTACAATTTGCGGATTGTTGGTTATTTCTTCAAATAGATAACTAAAGCTGTTGAGGTATGCTAAATCTCTGATCCCTTCTTCGGTCTGTAAATCTCGCAAAGAAAAGCAAATTAACGGATTGTTTAAGTCAATATTTGTATGACCGTTAAATATCGTACGGCTTCCGATTGTAAAATCTTCTAATGAATAAATAAAATCTTCAATTCGCTTGTATCGTTTGGGATCAGTTTCTTCTAATGCTTTCAATCGACTTTCTAAGTCTGAAAATGTTGGAAAATCGGTGTTTTCCATTTTTGACAAGTTTTTCTTTTCGTATAAATTCGTATAGCATTTTTTAGCTTCTAACTTAATAATAGATAATTGACTGTCAGTCAAAGAGTGATCCACCATTAGGAAATATGGCGTTAAAATATTCATTCGTTTACTGATTTCTTTATCAATATCATTTTCAGTCATTTCAAAATCTTTGTGCTTTATTTCAAGATTTTCTACAAGTTCGTCCTCTTCAAAATCGGATAACGATTCTTTTAAATCGACATCAGGTGTATTGCGTGAGTAGATTTGAAATGGATTGATACGGACGTCTGACATAGACGATAGATTGATTATTTCGCCCCCTAGAGAACGTACACGCTCTGTTTGTTCATCTTCGGGATCAAATAAAACGATTCTGTGCCTTAGTTCTGTTGAGTTATCAGAAAAAGCATATTTTTTTAAATAGTCTGACGTTAAGTAAGTGGTTTTTCCCCCACCTGATAGACCAAAAACAAATTTGTTACGATTAACTACTAATTTTCTGTTGGTGTAATCAATACTAACGATATTTTCAGTATCTTTATTAATTCCCTCAATAATCATATTTTTAGTAAATACGCTTAACTCATTATCATCAAAAGGAAAAATACTACTTGCACTGATTGAGTTTGCGATTGTGTACGTGTATTCAGGCACTTCATTAGATTGTAAAGGCAAGGCACTCCAATACGCTTTATCAATCATAGTATATGGAATTAACGCTTTTACTCCACTTGCGATACAACGTGTTTCAAAATCTTCACACAATTTTTTTAGCTTATCTTCGGACTTACTTTTGATCAAAACATAGGTATATAAATAAAGATAAGAAGTGTTTTCGTCAACGGCTTGTTCTAACTGCGTTTGTGCAATTTTCATTTCACGTTCTAAACGGATAATCGTCAACGGATCATGCGAACGATCGATCTCTGCTTGCTTGTTCTTAATGGTTCTGTTGTAATAATCATTCAATGAGTTACCGTTTGCTTTAGTGTAGTAATGAGATATGGTTATATCTCCACTCATTTTACGAATACGATTAAACCAATTTCCTCTTGGTTTATTATTGTATTTTGTAATGACATAGGGAACTGCGTATGAATCATCGATTAATAATTTGTCACGTTCTATTGTAAAATTAAATGGTGCTAAATCAGATACAACGTCCGTATCAACTTCGGGTATTACAATAATTTTCTCTTTTGGTATCTTCTCCATTTTAACGCTCCTAACTATTCAAAACCTTTTTCATCTCGCCAATCGTACACATTTCAACCTGACAATCATATTTACTTAAAAATGCAATTAAAGCTGTTCTGATTGTTCTTGTCTTATCGCGTAACACTTGATAGGACAATTCCAAACTGTCGTAAGTTTCCTTTGAAATTGGTTCAGAATTAATTACAAAATGTTGTTTCTTTGAAGTTTCCATGTTACTTGCTAAATTTCTATAATGATAATAGTAACTAGCCTTTAGTTGTAATAAAGCTTCGTTATGCCCTGGCATTTTGCGATAATTTTCTACTGTATTCCCCCAGGCTTCTACAAAATCGTCAATTTCTACTGGTACATTCTTAGAAGTGATCTGCGGTTCATATAGAACGTTTTGAGATAGAAAGACACCAAAATCTTCGTTTAAACCTTCTTGCTCTGATACTGGCAATGTATCAACGTTTAAGCCGTCAACTTTTAGCATACTCACAAGGCTGAATTGCTTTTTTTCTGGCTGATAAACGACAAAAAAGTCTTTAAAAACGCCTTGAAATCGGGAACTATCTTCCCAATAAATCATTTCTTTTATAGGATCGTTTTTTTTATTATCGTTACTTTTGGAACTTGTTTTTAGAAAATCAAACAATGAAATCACCTCTCTTTTAAACTCGTTCTTTTGGCTTTTTATAATAGACTTTTGGTCTTTTAGAAAAGTCTTTTCTTTGCTTCATAAAATCAGATATAGAAATGTTAGGTCGGTCTGTAATTGGTTTAATCGTATAAAACGCCCATACACCACCAAATGACACCAAACCAACAATGACATAGATAATTAAAGGAAAAACGGCTGTGCTACGGAAAATAAGAATTGCCAATAGCACGCTTATTAATGCCGTACCGATCGCTTTTGCTGATTGTTTTAAATCTAGCCCTAAAATGACTGTGTACCGATCAGATACATTGGAAGGGAAAAACCAAGTCCGACCTTTTTCAGTATCTGCATTTAACAAATCTAGTAAGGCTTGTTTCACTTGATCACTGTTCATAACTAACTCCCTTCTCTATTAAGCAAGTAGTCCGTATGCCCAAGGTACTAACCAAACCAATGCCCCACCTAATGCTGTAACAAGCAAAGCTGTTCCTAATGCTTTATACATGGTATTTTTTTCTTGTGGATCATCAATAGACGGCAAATATTTAATAACAATTTTTGCACAAGCAATCCCACCAACTACAACAATTAAGGATGTTAAAACACCTTTTATAGTGTTACCTGCTTGAACTAGTTTTGCTTGTGGATCAGTGGCTGCAAACACTGGATCAGTAATAAACAATGTACCCAACGCAACAACCGCACTTCCAAGCTTAAACTTTGTATCTTTGATAAATTTTTTCATTTTATACACCTCTTGTTTTTATTTTATCGCAAAGG
>JAGOFG010000125.1 GCA_017997335.1 Flavobacterium sp.
ATACCCGTGTTTTGAGCAAGAATTGCAATCATTTCATTTTCTGATGGAATGATATAATTGGCTATAATCGCTGGCCTTTTTTTATTAAAAACATGCAACCAAAATAACTTAATATGCGGTATACCCGAGTCATGACTGTACCACCGTTGATCGTTCATCCAATGTTCTATAGCTACCAAATCATTGGCAGTAATATTTTCTTTTACGATTTGAAGATCAATATCTGGAGTAGCCACAACGACTTGTTTTATTTCACCTAATTGCTGTTGTAGTGTATCAAAAGTATCGTACTGTTTGGTTACTATCGCAAAATCTATTTTTTTGGAATTTACTAAATCAAATAACTCCTCGTTGGTCCCAAAAGTGAAGTCAATAAAATCAAATTTTGACACCAATGAACTACCAAAACAGCCCAACAAATGCTTAGAAATTCCAATAGACAATAACCGATTAGTATTGAAGGCCTTAGCCCTAAAACCGTTTTCTACATTTTCTAAGCGATCCAAAGCATCAATGATTAAGTTATTGAGTAACTTTGCGTATTCCGTAGGCACCACCCCTTTTGATTTACGGTTGAATAATGTATATCCTACATGGGCTTCAAGCATAGCAATTTGCTGACTGACTGCAGGCTGACTAATGAACAACTCCTTAGCGGCTAACGAAAAATTTCCGTTTTTGTATACTGATTTAAACGTGCGATACCATTCTAAATTTACCATTGTTATAAATATATTTATCACAAACATAATTTAAATTATTTTTACTAATACCATATTCGCTATAAATTTGCAGTTTCAAATTAAAACAAGCGATGAAAAAAAGCACCTTATTAACGATTCTAGTAGTAACCTTGAGTTGCTTTGTTGCAACTGCACAAAAACAAAATAAAAAGATGAAAAAAGTATTATTTGTAGTTACCAGCCACGACCAATTAGGTAACACAGGAGAAAAAACAGGATTTTGGACAGAAGAATTTGCCGCTCCCTACTATGCTTTGGCCGACAAGGGAATTCAAATCGACATTGCATCACCTCTTGGAGGTCAACCTCCAATCGATCCAAAAAGTGCTGATCCAGCATCAGCAACTGAGGATACTAAACGTTTTGATGCAGATACCGCATTGTTAGCAAAACTTAAAAACACCAAAAAATTATCAGAAGTTTCTCCATCTGATTACGATGCTGTTTTTTATCCTGGAGGACACGGTCCATTATGGGATTTGGCCGAGGATACAACTTCTTCAGACTTAATTGCTACTTTTTACACACAAAATAAACCAGTAGCATTTGTATGTCATGCACCTGCTGCCTTAAAAAACGTAAAAGTAAATGGAGATTTCTTGGTTAAAGGTAAAAAAGTAACTGGTTTTACGAACTCCGAAGAAGCAGCTGTGGGATTGACCAATATCGTACCTTTTTTGGTGGAAGATATGTTACAAAAAAATGGCGGTTCTTACAGTAAAGCTGGCGATTGGCAATCCTACGCCGTAGAAGATGGTTTATTGATTACAGGACAAAATCCTGCTTCATCAAAATTAGTTGCCGAAAAATTATTGGCTCAATTGAATGCAAAAAAATAAGAGAACGTCTCTAAAACGCTGAGAAGCTAAGTTACTAAGGTTTAAATGTGCATTAAAAACTCAGAATCTTAGTATCTTAGTAACTCTTTTAAAAAAAACATCATGTTAAACTTCGAATTATACAATCCTACGAATTTAATTTTCGGAAAAGGACAAATAGAAAAAATAGCGACCTTGATTCCTGCAGAAGCAAAAATCCTGATTGCTTACGGAGGAGGCAGTATCTTCAAAAACGGTATTTATGATCAAGTAAAAGCAGCGCTTCCAGATCGTAATATTGTTGAATTTGGTGGTATTGAACCCAATCCTCATTACGAAACATTGATGAAAGCGGTAGCGGTAATCAAAGAACAAAATATCGATTTTATTTTGGCAGTAGGTGGCGGTAGCGTCATTGATGGCGTGAAATTCATATCGGCTGCTGTTCATTTCGATGGCAATCCAATAGATATTTTACAGAAACGATTACTCATAAAAGACCTAAGCAAAGTAGTTCCTTTTGGTACTGTCCTTACTATTCCTGCAACTGGATCAGAAATGAATTCAGGCTCTGTTGTAACGATTGAAGCTACACAAGAAAAATTGGCTTTTGGCGGAAGTGCTTTGTTTCCAAAATTTTCCATTTGTGACCCAACTGTAATTGTTTCATTGCCAAAGCGTCAATTACAAAACGGCGTTGTAGATGCCTACACTCACGTATTAGAGCAATACCTGACCTATCCACATGAAGGTTATTTACAAGACCGTATTTCCGAAAGTATTTTGCAAACTCTAATCGAAATCGGACCAAAAGTAGTAGAGAATCCTACAGATTATGCTTTGGCCTCAAACTTTATGTGGAGTTGTACTATGGCGCTCAACGGACTAATCCAAAAAGGAGTTCCTAGCGACTGGGCTACACATATGATTGGACACGAATTAACGGCTTTGTATGGAATTGATCACGCCAGAACATTGGCGATAATTGGTCCTAACTTATACAAGGTAATGTTTGAAACGAAAAAAGCCAAATTAGCCCAATATGGTCAACGTATTTTTAATCTAACTGGAAGCGAAGACGAAATTGCTAAAGAAGCTATCAACAAAACTGTTGCCTTCTTTCATACAATGGGAATGCAAACCCAATTATCTGACTACACCAAAGATTTCGAAAAAACAGCCGATTTTATAGCAAAAAGATTTGAAGAAAGAGGTTGGAAGGGCTTGGGAGAAAAACAAAACATTACTCCTGAGAAAGTTAGAGAAATTGTTACTGCTAGTTATTAATTCAAAAAAACATCAATAAAAAAAGGCGTTTTACCAATGGTAGAGCGCCTTTTTCAATTACTAAAAAACAAAACTAACTAAACCAAACATAATTTTAAATCAATAAAAATCTAATTATTAATAACTTACAACGTACAGCTTACCTATTTATTGTGTAAAAAATATTTTTTTTTAATAATTTAAAAATACCTTTAAAATCAATAGTTGAGTCAGTTTTACTATCTCGGCTATTGAAATTAATTTGTGTAATTACTAGTATTTTGAGTACTTTTGATGAAATTTAATAAAAAAATGGCCGATAAATTAAAATTTGCAGTAATTGGTGGAGGAAGCTGGGCAACTGCTATTGCTAAAATGTTATGTGTGAACCAAAAAGAAATTTGCTGGTACATGCGCAACGAAGTCGCTATCGATCACATTACAACCTACAAACACAACCCGAATTACTTAAGTTCAGTTGAATTTGACACAAACAAACTTATCCTAACTTCGGATATTAATGAAGCAGTAGAATATGCTGATTACTTAATTTTTGCAATTCCTTCGGCTTTTTTGGAGGGAGAATTGACCAAAATAACTGTTCCGCTAAAAGACAAAATCATCTTTTCGGCCATCAAAGGTATTGTTCCAGAAACCAGCTTGATTGTTGGAGAACATTTTCATATTCAATACGACATCCCTTACTACAACATAGGCGTAATTACAGGTCCTTGCCACGCCGAAGAAGTAGCTTTAGAACGACTTTCTTATCTTACAATTGCCTGTGGTGACCCAGACAAAGCAAAAAAAGTAGCCGAAAATTTATCAGGAAATTATATAAAAGCCAAAATATCAGATGATATTATTGGTACAGAATATGCGGCCATGCTTAAGAACATTTACTCAATAGCAGCTGGTATTGCTCACGGTTTGGGTTATGGAGATAACTTCCAATCGGTAATTATGAGTAATGCGATTCGTGAGATGAAAAAATTCATCAAAAAAGTCCACAAAATGAAACGTAACATCAATGATTCTGCTTATTTAGGTGATTTATTGGTAACAGGATACTCGGTCTTTTCTAGAAATAGAATGTTTGGTAACATGATTGGAAAAGGCTATACTGTAAAATCAGCTATGATGGAAATGAGTATGGTAGCCGAAGGATATTATGCCGTAAAAAGTGCTTACAAACTCAATCAAGGCTATGGTGCCAAAACACCAATTATAGATGCTGTATATCAAATTTTATATGAAGGAAAAGAAGCCAAAGCCGTCTTTAAAAAACTAACCGAAGAATTGGATTAATTAGTTGTCAAAAACATATTCTGAAAAACTAAAAAAGGCATCTGTTTTATAAACAGATGCCTTTTACAAAAACACACAACTAACTAATTAACTAAAACAACCTTAACCCTTTTCTTTAGAATCATTTTCTGTTTACTTAAAAACAATTGGCGTGCCAAACTAAAAACTCTTATATTCAAAGGGATTGTGTTTTAGGAAGTAACTTGAATCTGTCCAAATAATGGATTTTATTTCAAATTTTGGACAAAAAAAATACCATTGGAAACTCCAATGGCATTTTTTAAACGTTCATTATAGCTAATCTACCTTACAATTACTCCATCTACAAAAAGAATAGGCACTTCTTCCATTTCTGTTTCATTGATGCTATTGGCTTTGAAAATGAATTTTTTATCGTACAAGGTGCCATCTATAAAATAAGTCACCATAAACTCGTTATTGAGTGTAAGCACACTTTTCTCAATCATTTCTATTTTAACAACAGAAACAGCTGGTATTTCAACAAAAGCGTGACGCAAAAGCGACGTTTTCTTCATTTCGCCATCAATCGTTCCAAAAGCTTTAGAAACGACCATAACGCCTTCTAAATTAAAATCACTATCGTTTACCAAATAGGCGTACCACACTTTTTCCATAAAGTCGTCGCTCCATTCTTGAACGGCAGCAATAAATACATTTTCTACTACAGGTATGATGATGTCTTTTTTCATAGTTTAAAAAATGAGTCCCTAGTACTTAGTCCTCAGTCAATAGATGCTATGACTGCAAAAGAACTAACTGCTAAGGACTATTGACTTGTTACTAAATAATCGATTTAAATTGCTCTAAGAAACGCACATCGTTTTCATAAAACATACGGATATCACCAATTTGATACAACAACATAGCGATACGCTCTACTCCCATTCCGAAAGCAAAACCGTTGTACTCATCTGGATTGATACCACAATTGGTCAAAACATTAGGGTCTACCATTCCGCAACCACCAATTTCTAACCAACCCGTACCTTTGGTAATACGATAATCGGTTTCTGTTTTTAAACCCCAATAAATATCTATTTCGGCACTTGGCTCCGTAAACGGAAAATAAGACGGTCTAAGACGGATTTTTGACTTACCGAACATTTCCTTCGTGAAATACAAAAGCGTTTGTTTTAAGTCAGCAAAAGACACGTCCTTGTCAATATACAGCCCTTCTACCTGATGAAAAATACAGTGCGAACGAGACGAAATGGCTTCGTTACGAAATACACGTCCTGGAGAAATCGTACGAATAGGTGGTTTGTTGTTTTCCATATAACGCACCTGAACAGATGACGTATGCGTACGCAACAACACATCAGGATTGGTTTGAATGAAAAAAGTATCTTGCATATCTCGAGCCGGATGGTATTCTGGCAAGTTCAAGGCAGTAAAATTATGCCAATCGTCTTCAATTTCTGGTCCTTCAGAAACATTGAATCCAATGGTCGAGAAAATATCAATAATTTGATTTTTCACTAAGGATATTGGGTGACGTGAACCTATAGTGATTGGTTCGCCCGTTCTGGTTAAATCGCCATAAATACCTTTGCTTTCTTGCTGATTTTCTAAACCTTCCTGAATCGACTTTACTTTTTCTTCAGCAGTAGTTTTCAATAAATTGATAACTTGACCAAATTCTTTTTTCTGCTCATTGGGAACATTTTTGAACTCGGCAAACAACTCTTTCAAAAGTCCTTTACTGCCTAAAAATTTAATTCTGAAAGCTTCCAATTCAGCACCATTTTGAGTAGAAAATGCTTGTGCTTCTGCAATGTATTCTTTTATCTTATCTATCATTTTCATTCCATAATTGAGGTGCAAATTTAAGCAAAAGTTAGAAGTAGGAAGTTAGAAGTAGGAAGTTTTTTTGAGATTCCTATAACTAGGAGCAGAAACAATGGGTTTTTTAGTGAGCATAATTCCCGCTGTACGCTATATCTGTAGCGCTGAACCCCAGCGCTACAGGATACCGCTTCCATCAGGGCTATAGAGCAGCCAATTGCTTTTTTGGGTACATTTATTCAATCACCTCGCGTTCTACGAAATAATTTACAATGGCTTCTTTCATCAAAACGGTTTGTTCACCGGCTTTCAAAGGCGGTAATTCCTCCTTCACTTTATAATGTGGCCAACCTTCCTCATCAAAAAAATCAAACTCATAAAACCCATAAGGTTCCAGCAATCTACAAATAGCAATGTGCATCAGGTTTACCTTTTCATCTTTCTTAAACTCGCGGTGTACCTGACCTAACTCTTGAACCCCGATAAGGTAAATTATAGCGTCTAAATCCAAATCTTCACCTTGCGAAAATCGATCTGACAATAAGGAAACCAAGCGTTCCCAGCGTTCTTTTAATTGTATATCTCTAGACATTGTTTTAAAATTTAGGAATTAGGATTAAAAATTTAGGATTGAGTAACCAACACTACCTTTCAATACTAATTATTTTCGGCAAAGATAAGCACTTGAAAATTGAGTTACGGTATCGCCTATTTCTTTTATATTTGCCGTTTTAATTTTTTACCCTTAAAATATGACTTTTTTTGATCTTTTAATCGGTGGTTTATTGGCGTATGCTTTGTTCAAAGGCATTCAGAACGGCCTTTTTGCCGAATTGGCTTCTTTAGTTTCTTTATTGATTGGAATTTACGTAGCGGTAAAATTCTCAGCACTTATGGCATCCATAATTTCAAGTATTGTAAAATGGAATCCGTATACAATACAAATAGTGGCTTTTATCCTTACCTTCATCGTGGTGGTGGTTGGTATTTATATGCTCAGTAAATTCTTTACGGGTCTAGCCGATTTTGCTTATTTGGGTTGGATCAACAAAGTTGGCGGCGGAGTGTTTAGAGTGTTGAAATTTGTATTGATCATCAGTGTATTTTTGACAATTTTCGAAAAAATCAATTACCATAATTTCTTGGCTAAAAAAGAGACTTTAGATAAATCGCTATTTTTTAACCCGATTCAAAAAACATCTGCTTTTATTTTTCCTTCTTTAGAGAAGCTATACGATAAAGCTAAAAAATAAGATTCTTTATTAAAGTATACAAAAGCGCCCTTGGAATATAGAATTTCAAGGGCGT
>JAGOFG010000126.1 GCA_017997335.1 Flavobacterium sp.
TACTTTCGCACCTCGATTAAGAAAAGTATACAATGAGTACAAAATTTACTGAATACAAAGGACTTGACTTGCCAAAAGCGGCATCAGAAGTGCTTGATTTTTGGAAGAACGAAAATATATTTGAAAAGAGTGTAACTACACGCGAAGGCAACACGCCTTTTGTGTTTTTTGAAGGACCTCCTTCGGCCAACGGATTGCCAGGAATTCACCACGTGATGGCACGTGCGATTAAAGATATTTTTTGCCGATATAAAACCCAAAAAGGTTTCCAAGTAAAGCGTAAAGCGGGTTGGGATACGCATGGTTTGCCAGTAGAATTGGGAACAGAAAAAGAACTAGGTATTACTAAAGAAGATATCGGAAAAACAATTTCTATCGAAGATTATAACGAAGCGTGTAAAAAAACCGTAATGCGTTATACTGATGTATGGAACGATTTGACCGAAAAAATGGGGTATTGGGTAGATATGGAAGACCCCTATGTGACCTATAAACCCAAATATATGGAATCCGTTTGGTGGTTGCTAAAGCAAATCTATGACAAGGATTTGATGTACAAAGGTTACACCATTCAGCCGTATTCACCAAAAGCGGGTACTGGTTTGTCTTCTCATGAAGTAAATCAGCCTGGAAGTTACCGTGATGTAACGGATACAACTATTGTAGCTCAATTCAAAACATTACCAGAAACATTGCCTTCATTTTTACAAGGTTTTGGTCCAATTCACATTTTGGCTTGGACGACAACACCTTGGACTTTGCCTTCCAACACGGCTTTGACGGTTGGACCAAAAATCGACTATGTTTTAGTAAAAACCTTCAATCAATATACTTTTGAGCCAGTTCATGTGATTTTGGCCAAAAACTTAGTTGGAAAACAATTTACAAAAGGATTCTTTGCTTCTGAAGATGTAGTTGATTTCGAAAATTTTAAAGCTGGCGATAAAAAAATACCATTTCAAATCGTAGCCGAATGTAAAGGTCAAGATTTAGTGGATATTCGTTATGAGCAATTATTGCCTTTTGTATTGCCTTATCAAAATGCAGAAAATGCGTTTAGAGTGATTGCGGGTGATTTTGTAACTACTGAAGACGGTACGGGTATTGTACATACCGCGCCTACATTTGGTGCAGATGACGCTAAAGTAGCCAAAGAAGCTACGCCAGAAGTGCCACCAATGTTGGTTTTAGATGAAAATGGTACGCCAGTTCCTTTGGTAGATTTGCAAGGAAGATTCATTCAAGGACTAGGAGAATATTCTGGAAAATACGTTAAAAACGAATATTACAACGAAGGAGAAGCACCAGAGCGTTCTGTAGATGTAGAAATTGCCATTCGTTTAAAAGAAGAAAACAAAGCCTTCAAAGTAGAGAAATACGTGCACAGTTACCCACATTGTTGGAGAACTGATAAGCCTATTTTATATTATCCATTAGACTCTTGGTTTATCAAAATCACCGAGGTGAGAGACCGTATGTTCGACCTGAACGACAGCATCAACTGGAAGCCAAAAGCTACTGGTGAAGGACGTTTTGGTAATTGGTTAAAAAATGCCAATGACTGGAACTTATCACGTTCTCGTTATTGGGGAATTCCTTTGCCTATTTGGAGAACAGAAGACAAACAAGAAGAAATTTTAATTGGTTCTGTTGAAGAATTATACAACGAAATAGAAAAAGCTATTGCGGCTGGTGTTCAAACCAACAATCCATTTGCTGGTTTTGAAATTGGAAATATGTCCGAAGCCAATTATGATTTGATTGATTTACACAAAAATGTAGTGGACCAAATCATCTTAGTTTCTGCTTCAGGAAAACCAATGAAACGCGAATCCGATTTGATTGACGTTTGGTTTGACTCTGGTGCTATGCCTTATGCGCAATGGCATTATCCGTTTGAAAACAAAGAAAAAATAGATCAAAATACAGATTATCCAGCTGATTTTATTGCAGAAGGTGTGGATCAAACTCGCGGATGGTTTTATACTTTACACGCCATTGGTGCTTTGGTTTTCGATCGTATAGCATACAAAAATGTGGTATCCAACGGTTTGGTTTTGGATAAAAATGGACAAAAAATGTCCAAGCGTTTAGGAAATGCTGTCGATCCATTTGAAACGTTATCAGAATATGGTCCTGATGCTACGCGTTGGTACATGATTTCGAATGCCAACCCTTGGGACAACTTGAAGTTCGATATTGAAGGAATTGCTGAGGTGCGTCGTAAGTTCTTCGGTACTTTGTATAATACCTATTCTTTCTTTGCTTTATATGCGAATATCGATGGCTTTAGTTATGCAGAAGCTGAGGTGCCTTTAGAAGAACGCCCAGAGATTGATCAATGGATCATTTCAGAATTGAATACGTTGATCAAAGAAGTGGATGTGTTTTATGCTGAATATGAACCAACTCGTGCCGCTCGTGCTATTTCTGATTTTGTTCAAGAAAACTTGAGTAACTGGTACGTGCGTTTGTGTAGACGTCGTTTCTGGAAAGGCGAATATGCGCAAGATAAAATTGCTGCTTATCAAACACTTTATACTTGCTTGTTGAGCATAGCAAAATTGAGTGCACCAATCGCTCCTTTCTTTATGGATAAGTTGTATAAAGACTTGACACAAGCAACAGGAACAGAGAATTTCGAGTCAGTACACTTGGCTCAATTCCCCGTTTCAGTTAAAAAGTTTGTTGATAAATCATTAGAGAGTAAAATGCAGAAGGCACAAACCATTTCTTCACTAGTGTTGTCACTACGTAAAAAGGAAATGATCAAAGTGCGCCAACCTCTCCAAAAGGTAATGATTCCAGTACTTGACGCGGTTCAGAAGGCTGAAATCGAAGCGGTTGCCGACCTTATAAAAGCCGAAGTAAACGTCAAAGAAATCGAACTTTTAGACGATGCTTCAGGCATATTGGTAAAACAAATTAAACCTAACTTTAAGGCCCTTGGACCTCGATTCGGAAAAGATATGAGTCTGATTTCCAAAGAGATACAATCTTTTTCTCCTGAACAGATTAACCAATTAGACAAGGAAGGAAACTTAAGCATTGTAATTTCAGGAAAAGATGTAATTTTATCTCTAGAGGATGTAGAAATTTCTTCGCAAGACATCGAAGGCTGGTTAGTAGCCAATGCTAACGGAATTACGGTAGCATTAGACATTACCATTTCTGACGATTTAAGAAAAGAGGGAATTGCTAGGGAGTTAGTAAATCGTATTCAGAATATCCGTAAAGATTCTGGTTTCGAGGTTACTGATAAAGTGAAGGTTTACGTTCAAAATCACGCTGTTTTACAAGAAGCAATTCTAGCCAATGAAAGCTACATTAAGTCAGAAACATTGACAGAAGAATTGCTATTTGCTGAAAGCTTAGAGAATGGCATAGAAATTGAATTCGATGACATTAAAACAAAATTAACGATAACAAAATAACCCAACCAAAAAGAATTAAGCAACCCATTAAATTAATTTAGGCTATGATCGAGGAAATGACACGATACTCAGACGCTGATTTAGCAGAGTTCAAACAGATAATCAAAGAAAAGATAGAAAAAGCACAAGCGGATCTTGACTTGATAAAAAGTGCCTATATGAATGATTTAAATAATGGTACTGATGACACTTCGCCTACTTTCAAAGCTTTTGAAGAAGGAAGCGAAACGATGTCTAAAGAAGCCAATTCACAATTGGCCATTCGTCAAGAAAAGTTCTTGCGTGATTTAAAAAATGCTCTTTTCCGTGTTGAAAACAAAACCTACGGTATTTGTAGAGTAACAGGAAAATTAATTGGCAAAGAAAGACTAAAAATCGTTCCTCATGCAACTATGAGTATCGAAGCTAAGAATTTGCAACGATAACTATCTAAATTCTAAAATTTAAATTCCAAATTCCAAACTTCTTAGTTGGGATTTGGAATTTCTTTTTTGGAATTTAATTTTTATTTTAGAGTTCTTTTTTTGAATTTGTCTATTTTTGCCCCACTAAAAATACTATAATGTCATTACGCAAAGCTTATTTCCTTATTTTTATTCTGTTACTTGTTGACCAAGTTTCTAAAATATATGTCAAAACAAATTTTGTTTTAGGCGAAGAAGTAACCGTTTTCAATTGGTTCAAAATTCATTTTATAGAAAACGAAGGAATGGCTTGGGGAACTAAACTTCCTGGCGAATACGGTAAGTTGTTTTTGACCGTTTTCCGCATTTTTGCAGTAGCAGGAATTGGATATTGGTTATGGGATTCCGTGCGTAATCACAAAAGCTCTAATTATCTTATCGTGGCGATTGCCTTGATTTTTGCGGGAGCATTAGGAAATATTATCGATTCTGTTTTTTACGGTGTTATTTTTAATGACAGTTATCAGCAATTGGCCGTTATGTTCTCTCAAGAGCCTTACGGAACCTGGTTTCACGGCCAAGTGGTCGATATGTTTTACTTTCCTATCATCAAAGATTTTCCAATGCCAGAATGGGTGCCTTTCATTGGAGGGAGACCTTTTACGTTCTTCAATGCTATTTTCAACGTAGCCGATGTGGCCATTTCAACGGGTGTAGGAATCTTAATTGTTTTCAATAAAAAAGCTTTTCATAATGGAGATGCCTAATTTTTAGGAGCTTTATCCTGCTGTACGCTATATCTTTTATACTAGAAACCCTTTCAGTAAATAAAACTGAAAGGGTTTCTAGTATAAAAGGATGCCGCTTCCATCAGGGCTAGGGGTTTGAGTTACCCAAAGAGTTCGGCTGCTACATCTTCTATTTTTGTGACCAACCGAATTTGAATCCCGGTATTTTTAAGCGCAATCTTGTTGTATTTTGAAACGAATATAGTTGAGAAACCCAGTTTTTCGGCTTCTTGTATGCGTTGGTCAACTCGATTCACGGGACGAATTTCTCCTGAAAGCCCTACTTCTCCAGCAAAACAAAAATCTTTATGGATAGGAATGTCTTCGTTTGAAGATAAGATGGCAGCAACCACAGCTAAATCAATCGCTGGGTCATCGACCGAAAGGCCTCCTGTTACGTTCAAAAAGACATCTTTGGCCCCTAATCGGAAACCAGCTCTTTTTTCTAAAACAGCCAAAATCATATTTAGTCGTTTGGCGTTGTACCCTGTTGTGCTTCGTTGAGGTGTTCCGTAAACAGCGGTGCTTACAAGCGCTTGTATTTCAATCATTAAAGGACGCATACCTTCTAGCGTTGTAGCAATTGCGGTTCCAGAGAGTTGTTCGTCTTTGTGCGAAATCAATATTTCAGAGGGGTTTGAAACTTCGCGTAAGCCGCTGCCCAGCATTTCATAAATACCTATTTCAGCAGTGGAGCCAAAACGGTTTTTTAGTGAGCGAAGGATACGGTAAACGTGGTTTCTATCGCCTTCAAATTGCAAAACGGTGTCTACCATATGTTCTAGAATCTTTGGGCCTGCAATTGTGCCATCTTTGGTGATGTGGCCAATAAGAATCACGGGAACGTTAGTTTCTTTGGCAAATTTAATCAACTCTGCAGTGGTTTCTCTAATTTGAGAAATACTTCCAGCAGTCGATTCAATATAATCCGTATGCAGCGTTTGAATAGAATCGATGATTACAATCTCAGGCTGCATCGTTTCGATTTGCTTAAAGATGTTTTGTGTTTTGGTTTCTGTCAAAATATAGCAATTGTCTCCATTGGGAGTAATGCGTTCCGCACGCATTTTAATTTGCTTTTGACTTTCTTCGCCAGAAACATACAAAGTTTTATAAGGCAATTTTAACGAAATTTGGAGTAGTAGTGTGCTTTTTCCAATACCCGGTTCTCCGCCCAGTAAAATTAAGGAACCAGGAACAATTCCACCTCCTAAAACACGGTTCAATTCCGCATCAGTGGTGTCTAATCTAATTTCGGCTGTTGAATCAATTTCGTTGATGCGCAACGGGCGTGGTGCTTTACTCAAAGAAACAGGTTCGCTTTTCCAAGCTACTTTTTCTTGTTTTTGTATAATTTCTTCTGCAATGGTGTTCCATTCTTTGCAGGAATTGCATTGTCCTTGCCATTTGGCATATTGAGCGCCACAATTTTGACAAAAAAAGGTAGTTTTTACTTTAGCCATTATTTTTTAGGTGCATTTTTGCTTAGCATTAAGTCGTATTTCTCTAGCATCATAGTCTTGGTTAATGCTCCTATTTCTTGCATTTGTGAGGCATTTTGGTAGCGTTTCATAGCTTTTTTGTAGTCCTCTTGTTTTTCATACATTAAGCCTAATTCATATTCTGCAAGCATTGATTTTGGATAATACTTATCGGCCAAAATAGCCAATTGGTCCAATTCACTAAAAGCATTATTTTTTAGAATAGCAGCCTCAATAGCTTTGAAATCATTAATTCTAATCGGAACGTCAAGATGTAAAGCTTCGTTTAAAACGCTGTATTTTTTTTCTAAATAATCTACGTAACCTGAAGGTAATAAGGCGATTTTGTTACTAAATTCAGATGAACTAATGGGTTTGTAACTTTCAAAAATTTGATGTAATGCACTCGGGATAGCATATAAGGTCTGAGAATAATGACCCGCTCCTTTGAAGGACTCAAATTTGTAATTGACTAATGGATTATTGTCTTTTTTGATGTTGTCATTCAACATTTTAATAGGCTCTGCTATTTGTTTGATTTCGTCTTCACTTGTAGATAAATAGTAGAAGACAGGGCTTTTTGCTGCACTTAATTGCTCGGCTACTCTTTTTTCCATAAGTGGCGCCAAATCAGGATTTAACGAGATGTAAGCGTTAAAAATTGGATTTTCTTTGTAAAGGAAGAAGTTCAAATAACCAGCCGTAGTATCAAGTCCAGCTATCATTCGGAACGGAGCTACGCGGTATTTTTTTTCAATATAGGGTAGTAATTCTTGACCTATAAACTCATAAAAAGCTGCTCCTTTTTCGGCAGGAAGCCCTTGGGCATCATCATATTCTGTATCGTCAACCCGCTCATCGTTATGATTTTGATGAATGCCAATAATTATTGTTTCTGGAAAATCATCCCAATAACTTCCATAAGTAATCGCGCCATAGAAGGGGTCAAACAAGAAGTCCCCATCTAAAAGTACAAGTATTGGATATTTTTTAGAAGTGTTTTTTTCGTATGATGGAGGTAGGCTAATCGTAATTTCTCGCTTTTCGGAAAGCTTTTCTGAGTCAAAAGATTCAGTTTTGTTTTGTGCGTAAATAGCTATCGAAAAGAATAGCAAAAAAAATACCTTTTTCATGATGT
>JAGOFG010000127.1 GCA_017997335.1 Flavobacterium sp.
GTTTCGGACTCGTGAAGAAACGGCAAGAATTTAGCCGATATCCCTTCGGCTTGATGGTCGTTCGACAAATTCAAGTCGGCTTCTAAAATGACATTTTTAATTTGATAATTGCGCTCTATCATTAGTTGTAACAACAACGAAGCTTCAAACAAATGGCCGCCACTCATACCGTAGTTAAAGGTTTTTAATCCTCTTTCTTCAAACATTGGCGCTACAAAATGATTGTTCGCTCTTGAGGATCCCAAAATAACTACATCGTACTTTTCACCTTTGGAATTGAACACTTTTTCAATTTTTCCTCTATTCGAGGATTGCAAAAAAACTTTGGTATAACCAAAATCCAATACTATAGCAATAAGTATTGTAAGTAATCCTATTTTTAGTGTATATAGTAAAAATTTGTTCATTTGTATTTTTTTTTTCATTCAACCCTGTCAGTTTTAACCCTGTCAGAGTTTAAAACTCTGACAGGGTTAAAATTATACCTTAAAACTGAAAATAAAT
Organism: Flavobacterium sp.; assembly: GCA_017997335.1. Taxonomy (GTDB): domain Bacteria; phylum Bacteroidota; class Bacteroidia; order Flavobacteriales; family Flavobacteriaceae; genus Flavobacterium. The sequence continues at coordinate 505 of JAGOFG010000127.1, forward strand.
AAACTCCTTATAATCTGAAAAAGTACCTAAAGCCATAATCGCAGCAATCGCTAAACCAAATTTCAAAAGACTATAGCGTCCTGATAAGGGCTCTACTCGATTTCTATTGTTCCATTCTACCACTACAAAAACACCAATTAAAAGAAGTATTTCATAGTTATACCGTTCGTTAGACAAATATTGCGAACTAAAATCACCATTATAAACCAGTTGCTTTAAATACAAAACCGCATCGGTTATGGATTTCGCTCTAAAAAAGACCCAAGCAATAGTACTCAAAAGAAAAGTAATCAAGATATTTACTACAGTTTGTAATCCCTTCCTATCGAAGTTAACTACTACTGGACCAGTGTTATTTCTATTTTTTTGCAATACCAATAAAGGCAGAAAATAAATGGCATTCAGTAATCCCCAAACGACATACGTCCAATTAGCGCCGTGCCAAAAGCCACTTACCAAGAAAATAATAAAGGTATTGCGAATTTTGAACCACATTCCGCCTTGACTTCCTCCCAGAGGTATGTATAAATAATCCCTGAACCAAGAGGACAACGAAATGTGCCAACGTCTCCAGAACTCGGCGATATCTCTTGAAAAATAAGGATAATTGAAGTTTTTCAACAAATCAATACCAAACAGTTTTGACATCCCTAAAGCCATATCTGAATAGCCTGAAAAATCACCATAAATTTGAAACGCAAAATAAATAGCTCCCAGCATCAAGGATAGCGAATTCATTGAGGAATAGTTATCAAAAACGGCATTCGCATAAGTAGCGCAGGTATCCGCAATGACTACTTTTTTGACCAATCCCCAAACGAATTGAGCCAAGCCTTCTTTGGCTTTTTCCAAATCGAAGCTACGTTGCACTTTGACCTGTGGCAACAAATGGGTGGCTCTTTCAATAGGTCCAGCCACCAACAAAGGAAAATAACTCACAAACAAAGAATAATCGACAAAGTTATACTCCGCTTTGATGCGTTTGTAATAAATATCAATGACGTAGGATAAGCCATGAAAGGTGTAAAAAGAAATTCCAACTGGAAGAATCACATCCAGAAGTATTGGACTCGCTTTAAACCCAACAGAAGTAAGTAGTTGAGCAAACGAAGCAGAGAAAAAATTGAAGTATTTAAAAACCCCTAAAAATCCTAAGTTGACAATAACACTAAGCCAAAACCAAAACTTTCGTCCTTTTTCATTGGTGCTTTTTTCAATTTGAATACCTGTATAATAATCCAAAAAAGTAGAGAACACCAACAAGAATAAAAAACGCCAATCCCAGCAGGAATAGAAGTAATAACTGGCAAGTATCAGTAAAGCGTTTTGTGTGTTTTTTGTTTTATTAAAAACAAACCAATACAGAAAAAAAACTACAGGTAAAAAAATGGCAAACGCCAAGGAGTTGAAAAACATAGAATTAAATCATTATTAAGCAATATAAATACAATCAATTTGTGAATTTATAATGAATTAGCAAAGCCACTTATTTATAAAATTTTGAATTGGTTCGTAAAAATCGCTTACGTTTTCTTCAACTTTTCTGTCATCCCAATCCCACCAAGCAATTCGCTTTAATTTATCAATAGTAACAGTGTCATATTTCATTTTAATTATTCCTGCTGGTATTCCCCCAACAATTGAATAATCTGGAATGTCTTTGGAAACAACTGATCCCGCCAAAACTGTTACTCCGTTGCCTATTTTTACATTCGGCAAAATTATGGCATTCATTCCAATCCACACATCATTACCAACTATAGTTTTACTTTTTTCTGTTACTATTGATTGCTTAAAATCAAACTGAGATTTATTTGCTATTGACAACTCTTTATCAACAAGATGATTAAAATGTGGAAAAGTGGTAATGGCACTCAAATGATGATGTCCAGAATCCAATATAAAATTCACATCATTAGCAATGGAACAATATTTTCCTATTTCCAATTCAGAATTAGCGTGCCATTGCCAGACAAATGCACCATTATGATAGGTTTTATGGCCAATGGAAACGTTTTTTGCTAAATGCAAGTACTTTTTATTTTGCCCTTTCAAAAAAATAAAATATTCGTTTCCAAGGATTTTCCATGCAAATTTTCGTAAAAACTCTTTCATCGAACAATTTGTTTTATTGCTTCCCAGATGCGTTTTGATGCTTCCTGAGGAGGATGTTGATTGATAATTTCGAACCATTTTCGTGCGTTTTCTACCACTAAAGAATTTGTTGCAATTGCGTTTTCTATTATTCCATCAATCGCTTGTGGACTGTCTATCCATAAAACAGATTTATGGTTAGGCATCGAGCGAAAATGCACATAATTGTATATCTTTTTAACCGACCAATCCGATATTTTTTTATGTGTAACATCATAATTAATAAAAGCACAAACTTTATCGTGAGCTACATAATCAAAAACCATAGAAGAGCCCAAATTGATAACCAGTTCAGTATAGGTTATGGTATTCATCTGTAAATCAACATCAGCTTTAGTAGGTAAAACAGTATTCCAACCATCTCCTATTTTTTTCCAAAGTGGAGCAATGGGGGTGATTACCTCTTTATACTCATCTAGAACGCTATCATATCGATTCGAAAAATCAGCAGGACAACGGCGGAAAACAATCCCCAATGAATGTCCTTTTTTGTTTAATTCTCGAATAGCCTTAGCAACATCTTCGAGATATTTCGGATCATCGGGACAGGTTGTTACATCGTCACCTGAATAACAAATATATTTTTTATTCAAATCTAAATCGTTCTGTTCAAAAAAAACTTCTTTGGAGAGCAACTTATTCGTGTCAAAATGAGATTCAAATTGTGGAGTCCCAGTAACAAAAACTTGTTCTTCTTTTATATATGGATAGTAAAAGAGTAATTCCTTTTTCATCAAATCACTCCATACAAAATAATAATCCGTTTCGACTACCATTGTCGCTTTGGGCAAATTATCCCAAGAGAAAATAAAGGTGGCTGTTGGAATACCCAATTCTTGTGCCGCCAACAAAGGAGCAATAGCTGTCATAGGACGCTGATTGGTGCAAAACACAAAGGCTGGCCGTTCCTTTTGTAAGGTTTCCAAACACTGATGATAATACAATGTTTTACGCTCTTTCCGTTTGATTTTTTTCCGAACACGAGTTAATCCATATTGAGAAGAATGCGTAAAAGTCATTATTTGAGTGACACTGCTCTTAATCGCCTTTTTTACAGTAGTGTACGAAAAAGGGAAACGATAGGTGTCATAAACGCGGTCTTTAGTCCTTCGAATATTCAGGTTTAACTCTATTTGCTTGCGAGCATTTTTATACGTCTCGGTTAGTGGATGGGATTTAGAATTTCCGATTTTAATTTCGGTAAAACCAAGTGTCGTTAAATCAAATGGGGTGTTATTCCAAAACACGAGGTCGAAATTTTCTTTTTCTCCTATGGTATGAAATTCTGAATAGGCAAAGTTTCGAAGTCCAATACCATCAGGCAATAAGATTACTATTTTAGGTTTTGTTGTCATTAGTTATTTTTTATAAAAATCTTAGTTTAACCCTGTCAGAGTTTTGAACTCTGACAGGGTTAAAATCCCCCTTTTACTCTATTAAAAATTCCAAAATATCATTGATAACTTGTTCTTTAGCATGGTAGTCTATAAAATTTTGATGACCATTAAAAATTTCTAAAACTTCTTCTCTTTGCAACTTCGTGGGTTTATCAGAAACCAAACTCCCATAAGATGACCAAGGATAGTCCTCCATTCTTTTTACAAAACCATGATGAACCGGATTGTTATGAATATAATAAATGAGGTTATTTAAATATTTTTCTGATGTAATTCGCTTTCTTTCGAATGGTTTCTCAAACAAAACGCCTGTCCTCGAATACCGCTTGTTAATCGCTTGGGTATAGGCATTAAATAAATGACCAAATTGTTTGGATGGCTCTAAAGTTTTTGGGCTATCAATAGTAGAATATTCCAAAAAATCCTTTAAAATTTCATTTTCTGACCTTAGGTAAACCAACAAGTGGAAATGGTTTTTCATCAAACACCAAGCATAGGTTTCGGCAATAGGATAAATGTATTGTTGGTACAACTTCAAGAAATAATTATAATTACCGGTATCAAAAAAAATATCCTGCCCATTATTTCCACGATTGTATATATGGTAATAATTTCCAGTGACTAACGGCTCTTTTTTATATTTTTCGTTGTGCATTTTTTGGTATTCCTATGTTGGTCTTTCTTTACTTGCTTTTCTAATTAACGCTCTCTAACTCTGACAGAGTTTAAAACGCTGTCAGAGTTAGAGATCCCTAAACTGCTTTTGTTGATTCATTTGCCAAAAATTAGTCATCTGAAGACAATCCAAAAACAACTGTGCGCTATTTCCTTGTCCAAAATCGGAATCCCCGACATTTACTTTATGAATATCAATCATATCAAGTGCTGCTCCAATAGCTGCTTTTTGATAATCTACATGAAGGATATCTGCATGAACCGCTCTATTTTGTTGACGAGTCCCTATATTGATAATAGGAATGCCGTAATAAGGTGCCTCCCGAATCCCAGCACTGCTGTTACCAATAATAAATTGACTGTTTTTTAGCAAGGTCAGGAAATATTCAAAACGCAAAGAAGGTATGACGCGGAATCTTGGATTGCCATTTAAGGCTTCGTAGGCTTTCAAAATCAATCGGCTTCCTAAATCATTATTAGGATAGACCACCAAATAATTATGATGATCAGCAAGCAAAGCATCAACGAAATTTTGGGCGTAGACTTCCATCTGATCAATCTCTGTGGTTACAGGATGAAACATAGCAATAGCATAAGCTTCAAAATCCAATTGATAATAGCTTTTAGCAACCGCTAGATCCGGAAGTTGCTCCGAGAACATAATATCAATATCCGGTGAACCAATTGTAAAAATAGATTCCTTGATTTCACCCATTTGTTGCAATCGTTGCGCCGCCTCAGTGTTGGAAACAAAATGAATATGGCTCAATTTACTCACACTGTGGCGAATCAATTCATCGACTGTGCCCGACACTTCTCCGCCTTCTATGTGTGCTACCAAAATATTATTCAAAGAACCCACAATAGCTCCCGCCAAAGTCTCCACTCGATCCCCATGAACGACGATTAAATCAGGTTGTATTTCTTTTGCATAAACCGACAAACCTTCTATGGTTTTTGCCAAAGTCAAATCCATAGTCGTCTCGTGGGTATGATTAGAAAAAGTATGAATATTTTTAAAACCGCAGCGTTCAATTTCTAATAATGTATAGCCGTATTCCTCCTGCAAATGCATACCCGTCACAAAAACAAAAACTTCAAATTCAGGTTGCGCTTCCAAAATTGAAATCAATGATTTTATTTTACCAAAATCGGCACGAGTACCGGTTAGAAATACGATTTTTTTCATTTTTATAATAATCAATCAACGCTTTTTCTTTAACCCTGTCAGAGTTCAAAACTCTGACAGGGTTAAAGAAAGGTTTAAAAATTTATCCTACATCCTCCCAACTCAACTGTTCATCATTTGCAATAACTCGAGTCGCTTTTTTACCTATTAGGGATTCAAAATGCTCCGCCAAAATCTTTCCTGTCCCGGGACGTTTTACCCAAATATTGTCTCTGGTAAATGGTTCTCCTTCTTTGATATCTGCAATAGCGCAAACGGTCGCGAAAGCAAAGTCAATCGTCACTTGCTCTTCTGCTGCAGGTGATTTTACGCCACCTCTCATCTGCCAAATTTCATTTGAACTAACAATTAGTTCTTTGGTAGTTGACTCATCCATACTGCATACAATATCGGGCCCGGTGCGCTGCATGTGATCCGTAAAATGACGTTCCAAAATACTAGCACCCAAGGCGACTGCTCCCAAACAGGCATTATTATTCAGTGTATGATCGCTTAATCCAAATACTTTATCTGGAAAAGTGTCATGCATTTGTGTCATAGCTCCAAATCGAACCAAATGTATAGGTGTAGGATATAAATTAGTGGTATGCAACAAAGCTACTGGCACTTGATGACGGTCAAAAATAGCCACTGCTTTGCGAATACTTTCAATAGTATTCATTCCGGTGCTCAAAATAACTGGTTTGCCAAAAGAAGCAATATGCTCTAGAAGCGGATAATTATTGCACTCCCCAGATCCAATTTTATATGCGGGTATATCAAACTTTTTTAATCGTTCGGCAGCGGCACGAGAGAAAGGGGTTGAGATAAAAATCATCCCTTTGCTTTCCACATACTTTTTCAATTCCAATTCGTCTGCCTCATTCAACGAACAGCGCTCCATAATTTCGTAGATAGACACATCGGCATTTCCTGGAATTACATTCTTGGCAGCTCCTGCCATTTCATCTTCAACGATATGAGTCTGGTGTTTCACCACTTCCACTCCAGCTCGTTGAGCAGCATCCACCATTGCTTTGGCCACTTCCAATGACCCTTCGTGATTGATACCAATTTCGGCAATGACTAATGGTGGATAATCCTGTCCAATTTTTCTTCCAGCAATTTCTATATAGGCATTCATTATTTCAGTTATCTGTTGTCCGTTATCTGTTTTTCTATATTCTATATTCTACCCGTTGGGTGAAATTATTTTTTACCACATAGAATCATAGAATTTGTAGTTTTTTTAAGAGAAATAAATAGACGTTTTACTATTCACATAGCTCATCTATGTGAGAAATAGTG
>JAGOFG010000028.1:0-20004 GCA_017997335.1 Flavobacterium sp.
GGAATGTTTTTTACTTATCCTTTCGTTATTTCAGTAGTATACACCATCTATAATCAGGTAACTTCCTCAGAAAAAACAGAATAAGTATTAAAAAAATATATTCTTTTACACATTTTTAACTATTTTAGTAAATATGTATGTCATAATATCCTATTTTTAATATCCTTTTTCTAGGCATAAACAAAGTACCACAACCCAAAACCAGAATGATAGCATTGTATACCAAAACTTTATATACTATCATACAGAAACTAACCCTCAAAAGTTGGTCTTTAGTTCTGTGGAGTAGGGATTTAAAATCTTTATTGGGTAACGTTAGTAATAAAGATTTACAACCTTTTCTATTTATTTTTGTATTGGTTTTACTTTTATGCATCTATCTCTCCTATAAAAAGTTGAAAAATAGCGATTTACGAGGTAAAGAAGTATTAAAATCAGAGTTTCATTTATACCTACTCCTTTTTGGCACTTTCGTACTTGCCTTGGAATTATTTTTTGATTATTTCCAAATTCGTCCAAAAAGCTTGTTGTATCAGAACTCAGCAGTAGCATTAATCATACTTTCTATTTACTTTTTTTCCAAAAAAGTTCCCTTTATCTATAAAAATAGTAAAACAGTTTTTATTGCTATTTTCTTCTTATACTTTATTTACGTTACCTTCAATGTGATTGAACATAGAACCGACTTTATTCCAAAAATCGCCTTCACTATACTACTTTTTTTATCCTTTGATATTTTAAAAAGTACCAAACTCTATACCTATTTTATTGCTCTAACAATAGTTTCACTAACTGTAAATACTGTTTCAGAGATAATCCCAAAAATGGTTGGAATAAATTTATTGAGTAATTCTTTAATCGTATTAACGGTAAACTTCATCAGAAAAAAAATAGATAATGCGCAATCCAAAGAAAGTAATTTCATCAAAGAAATTATCAATAAAGGAAACTCACTCACTATTGCTTGTAATCATGATGGTGAGGTCATCTATTGTAGTGAAACAATTGTTTCTATTCTAGGCTATACCCATGAAGAAGTAATGGGATACGAATTTTGGAAATTAACAGAAGACCCTGATTTTATTGGACTCCCTTATCACGATGTATTCATTGACGGACAAGTATACACAAGAAAATTGAAATGTAAAGATGGTTCCTATAAGTTCATTCAATGGACAGATAAAAAATTTGAAGACAATGTTATTGTTGGTATAGGACAAGATGTAACCGAGCAAAGAAGCCTAAACAACAAATACAAAGATATTATTCAAAATGCAAATGATCTTATATTCGAAACCAATGCAAGAGGAAATTTTACTTTCATCAATGACTTTTCTGTAAAAACACTTCAATACAAAGAAAATGAACTTTTAGGCAAAAATTTCATCTCCATTATTAGAGATGATTATTATGAAGAAATCAAAACATTATTCATTAGAAACACAGAATTACCGCTAGTAGAATTCCCAATCAACACAAAGTTTGATGAGAGTATTTGGATTTCATTTAAAGTAATTGTTAGAAAAGACGAAAACGGAAAAATTATTGGGTATTCCGGAATTGGTCGTGATATTACAAAAAACAAACTAAGTGAACAGATAAACTTCAAGAGACAAGAAAAGATAGAATTATATAATACAACCATCAAAAACTTATTCACAGTCAATTTTAGGGATTTTGAGCACATCAATTCTATAATAAACCTAATTATCGAAAACGCAGCAACAGTATCAAATTGTAACCGAGTTAGTTATTGGAAGTATAGAGAAAAAACAATTATTTGCGAATGCATTTACTATCTAGATTCCAACTCCTTTGAAAAAAAAATTATTCTAAAAAAAGACGATTACCCCATACATCCCAAAAAAATTAAACAAGGAATTCAATTGTACAAAAACAATGTCAATGAAGATGTGCAATCAAATGAATTCTACGAATCCTATTACAGCATATATGATATAAAATCATCAATTGACACTCCAATTTTACTCAATGGAGAATTACTTGGTGTCCTTTCGTTTGAAACCACACACGAACAACGAAATTGGGACCAAGAGGATTTGACATTTGCCAGAACCATTGCAGATATTCTCTCTCTTGCCATAGCAACGCAAAAACAATTTGAAGACGAAAAAAAATTACAAAAGAAAAGTGATTTACTGGCAGAAATGGCCCTATGCACTGAGAAGTTCTTATTAAGCAAAAGTCTCAACGAAATGTTCACGGATACTTTTGAAATTATGGGTAATGCCACACAAGTTGACCATTTATTCTATTATGAAAAAGAACAAAACACTAAACTAATCAGACAAAAATACAAATGGTCAAAAAAAGGAATCCCATTACAAATAACCAAATTGCAAGATTTTAATGAAGAACATTTAAGTGAAATAATTATAAAAGCCAAAAAGAAAAAATTACTTAAAACAAAAACCAGCAAACTCAAAAACACTTTTTTCAAAAGACTACTAGTAGCAAATGAAATTAAATCTATTTTAATTGTTCCTATTTATTACAATGATGAATTTAGCGGATTCATAGGAATGGACGATTGTACTTATGAAAGAAACTGGTCCAAAGAAGAAAGTTTTATTCTAAAGACTTTGGCTAGTAATATTTCATATGCCTTAGAACGCGATAAAAACGAAAAACTAATATACAAAAGCGAAGAAAAATTCAAACTTATCGCTAACAACATTCCTGGAACTGTATATCTCTCTAAATTTGATGAATTTGCAACCAGAGTTTACCTCAATGACTCCATAGAAACCTTGACTGGCTATTCAAAACTAGATTTTTTAGAACAAAAAATCTCTTTAATGGATTTACTTCATCCAGAAGACAAAGAACTTGTAATTGAGCATCAAAACAGAAATTTCAATGAAGGTAAACCCTATCATGACCGCTATCGCATCAAGAAAAAATCAAATGACTATATTTGGATAGAAGAGTTTAGTGACGCCATTAGAAAAGAAAACGCCATAGAATACATTGGTGGAATTTTATTTGATATTACCAATCAAATTGAAACCGAAGCCATACTCAAAGAAAAGGAATTGGCCGAAGCCGCAAACAAAGCCAAATCGGATTTCTTGGCCAATATGAGTCACGAGATTAGAACTCCTTTAAATGGAATAATAGGGTTCACCGATTTACTAATGAAAACCCATCTTAATCGCACACAAGAAAAATACATGACGACGATTAATCAATCGGCACTGTCATTATTAGACATCATCAACGACATATTAGATTTTTCAAAAATAGAAGCAGGTAAACTTGACCTTTTTATTGAAAAACAAGAATTAATAGAAATTCTAAATCAAACTATAGACCTCATTTTCTACGAATCGAGTCAAAAAAAATTAGATTTATTTTTGAAAATTGCTCCAGAAGTACCAAAATTCGTTTGGGTTGATGCCGTTAGATTAAAACAAATTCTAATTAATCTTTTAGCCAATGCCGTAAAATTTACCGAAAAAGGAAGTATCACACTTGAGGTAGACGTAATCGCTAAAGATAGTGACTCACAACAAACCCTTCGTTTTGCAATTATCGATACTGGAATTGGAATCCTAGAAAAAAACAAGGAAAAAATATTCTATGCCTTCTCCCAAGAGGACAGTTCTACTTCCAAAAAATTCGGAGGAACAGGCCTTGGGCTCACCATCTCCAATCAATTATTGAGTTTAATGAATAGCAAACTCCGACTTGAAAGCCAAATCAACAAAGGAAGTACGTTTTACTTCGACATAGATTTAGAAACCTCAAACGAAACTACGGCAGCAGAAATTGAGTCCAATACCAAGACGATGCAACTCAATACAGTTGCTTCAAACAAAGTCAAACACGAGTTTCCTAATCTCAAAATAATGATTGTAGAAGACAACAAAATCAACATGCTCTTGCTCAAAACAATCATCAAAAACCTATTTTATGATGTAGAAATCTTTGAATTCTTGAATGGAAAAGAAGCCATCGAACAATTTGAATTCCTAAAACCAACTCTTGTATTCATGGATATACAAATGCCGATAATGAATGGATACGAAACAAGCAAAGCAATAAGAAATCTCTCTAACGGTAAAAACATACCAATAATTGCAATAACCGCTGGAACAGAGAAAGAAGAACGTAAAAAATGTTTAAAAATGGGAATGAATGACTACATCCCAAAACCTATCATAAAAGGAGTTATTGAAGAAGTAATTTTAAAATGGATTGCTAAAAATTAACTAACTTTATTTTTAACAATATAAAAATCAATACACTATGAAATGGCAAGGAAGAAGACAAAGCGATAATATGGAAGACCGCCGAGGGATGTCTAACGGAGGAAAATCACTCGTAGGCGGAGGCATCATCGGAATTATCATTTTACTAGTCAATATTTTTGGTGGCGAAAACGCACAAATGATAACGCCTGTTTTAGAACAATTCAATAACCAATCACAAAGTGCCCCGACAGAACAAAGAGATTTAACGCCAAGCGAAATAGAAGAAGGAAAATTTGTAAAAACTATCCTAGCTGATAATGAAGATGTTTGGAATAAAATTTTTCAAGAAAATAATCTTCAATTTGAAGCTGCAAAAATTGTTCTTTTTAGTGGACAAGTTGAAACCGCTTGTGGTGGAGCCAGCTCAGCCTCAGGACCTTTTTATTGTCCCGGAGATCAAAAAATCTATATGGACATGTCATTTTTCGAGGAATTGAGAACCAAATTTGGTGCTAAAGGTGGTGACTTTGCTGTGGCTTACGTAATTGGTCATGAATACGGACACCACATTCAGAATCTATTAGGCACTTCAACCAAAATGCGGCAACTCCAACAAGGAAAAAGTGAAGCCGAAGCCAACAAACTATCTGTAGCCTTAGAACTCCAAGCCGATTTCTATGCGGGTCTTTGGACAAATTACAACGAAAAAACAAACACTATGTTAGAACCTGGTGATATAGAGGAAGCCTTAAGCGCCGCACAAGCCGTAGGTGACGACGCCATTCAAAAGAAAATGCAAGGACAAGTTGTACCAGATTCCTTTACTCACGGTACCTCGGAGCAGCGAATGTATTGGTTTAAAAAAGGATTGCAATCCGGCGATATCAAACAAGGCAATACCTTCAATTACATTCAGTAACTCTTAAAAAACGAAAAGAGCTATTTATCCTCAATAAGTAGCTCTTTTTTTTTGAAGCGGTACCAATAGTCATTCTTGTAAAGAGGGTACCCGCTCTCCGCTGCAATCTTTGCTGCCGAACACCGGCAACAAAGGATTTCCTCTACGATCGGGGCTAAAAGGAAACAATTTAGCTTATCAGTAATCATCCAAAAAATTACCCCAACCAACCTTCTCTATCCAAACTACGGTATTGTATCGCTTCGGCTATGTGTGAGGCCATTACGTTGGGAGACGCTTCAAGGTCAGCAATAGTTCTAGAAACTTTCAAAATTCTATCATAAGCTCTAGCCGAGAGATTTAAGCGCTCCATAGCCGTTTTCAACAACTCTTTTGAAGCATCATCCAAAGCACAAAACTCCCGAATATGTTTCGTGTTCATTTGAGCATTGTAATGAATATTTTCTAAAAATGCAAAACGTTGACTTTGCAATTCTCTTGCAGCCGTAACTCGTTGTCTTATATCCACACTACTCTCAGCTTTTCTATCATCCGACAATTTCTCAAAAGGCACTGGAGTTACTTCAATATGAATATCAATTCTATCCAAAAGCGGCCCCGAAATTTTACTTAAATAGCGTTGCATTTCGTGTGGTGAAGACGTTTGAGGAGCACTCGGGTCATTAAAAAATCCACTCGGACTCGGATTCATACTCGCTACCAACATAAACGAGGAAGGATAAGTCACCGTAAACTTTGCTCTAGAAATCGTTACTTCCCTATCCTCCAACGGCTGACGCATCACTTCCAAAACATCCCTTTTAAACTCGGGCAATTCATCCAAAAACAATACCCCATTATGCGCCATCGAAATTTCACCCGGCTGAGGATAACTCCCACCGCCTACCAAAGCCACATTCGAAATAGTATGATGCGGACTCCTAAAAGGCCTTTGATTCATTAGTCCTACTTCTTTCAATTTACCTGCAACACTATGAATTTTGGTAGTTTCAAGTGCTTCGCGTAAGGTCATTGGAGGCAAAATACTGGGCAAGCGTTTCGCCAACATCGTTTTTCCCGCGCCTGGAGGTCCAATCAAAATAATATTATGTCCACCAGCAGCAGCAATTTCCATACAACGCTTAATACTTTCTTGCCCCTTCACATCCGAAAAATCAAATTCAGGAAAATCTAAGGTTTTATAAAATTCTGCCCTTGTATCAATTCTAGTGGGTTCAAGCGTTCCTTTTCCTTCCAAAAAATCAATAACTTCTTGTACATTTTCTACGCCATAAACATCCAATCCAGCAACTATAGCGGCTTCTTTTACATTTTGCTTTGGCAGAAAAAAACCTTTAAAACCTTCTTCTTTGGCTTTTATAGCAATTGGTAAGGCACCTTTTATGGGTTGCAAACTTCCATCCAAAGACAATTCACCCATAATGACATATTCATCCAAAACAGCAGTAGAAATCTGTGAGGAAGCCACTAAAATGCCCACCGCCAAGGTCAAATCGTAAGCAGAACCTTCTTTTCGTAAATCGGCCGGAGCCATATTAATCGTAATCTTTTTTCCGGGCAAAGCATACCCATTATTTTTGAGGGCCGCGGCAATGCGATAACTACTTTCTTTGATAGCATTATCGGGCAATCCCACCAAATGATACCCTACCCCATTATCAATATTAACTTCTACCGTAATAGTGGTGGCTTCCACCCCAAAAACGGCACTTCCAAAAACTTTAACAAGCATATAAATAATCTTTTAAATAAAAGTAAAATAAAATCCGACACTATAACAGTAATCAACTTGTTAAATTTAAAAATTATTCTCAAAAACTTAAAAAAATAAGTCACAAAAAAAATAAAATTTTAGCAAAAAACAGTATTCAGCTATAAAACAGACGTTAAAATTTAAATAGCCCTTCCAAGTGTTATTAATTTTAGTAATTTTAAAAAAATTAACTAACCCATTATGAAAAAACTTATAATCCTACTCTTTTTTGGTGTTTTTATAGCGAAAACACAAGCACAAGAGTACTTTCCGAATAACGAAAGTATTCCAAACAAAAACAATTATTACACTGCTTTTACCAACGCAAAAATCTATGTTACCCCTACTCAAATCATTGAAAAAGGAACTTTACTCATTCAAAATGGTAAAGTAGTAGCATCAGGAAACTCAGTTGCTATCCCCAAAAACGCGATGATAATTGATGCCGAAGGAAAATCAATTTACCCTTCCTTCATCGATATGTATACTAGTTTTGGTGCTGATAAACCAAAAAGAGCGGCATCTAGCGAAAGAGGTTCTTCTTATGATACCAAACGCGCAGGCTATTATTGGAACGAAAACATTCGCTCAGAAATCAATGCTTACGAAACTTTTGCTTACGACGAAACCAAAGCTGAAGAATTATTAAAAGCCGGATTTGGTGTAGTAGGTACTCATATTCAAGATGGTATTGCCAGAGGAACTGGAGCCATAGTTGCTTTGAATAACAGCGATAAAACCAATCGAATTTTGAGCAACAAAGCCAGCCAGCACTTTGGTTTTACTCGTAGTGTAACTACCAATCAGTCCTACCCTTCTTCTTTAATGGGAATGATGGCGTTACTTCGCCAAATGTATCACGACAAAGAATGGTACAAAAATGGAAATGCAACAAACAAAGATTTATCCTTAGAAGCATTGATTGCTAACGAAAAATTAGTTCAAATTTTTACAGCAGAAGACAAATTGAATAGTTTAAGAGCCTCCAAAATTGCAAAAGAATTTGGATTGAATTATATCCTTAAAGGAGCTGGAAATGAATTTGAACGCATTCAAGAAATCAAAAAAACGAATGCTAGTTTTATCATTCCGATTAACTTCCCAGAAGCTTACGATGTTTCAAATCCGTTCAATGCGAACCAAATGGAGTTGGCTGACTTACGTTTTTGGAATCAAGCACCTAGCAACTTAAAAGTACTATCTGAAAACGGAATTACTTTCGCATTAACTACAGATAAATTAAAAAAGATAGAGGACTTTAGAGGGAATTTATTAAAAGCCATTCAATTTGGTTTTGACCCGACAAAAGCGTTAGAAGCTTTGACTACTACTCCAGCTGCATTACTTGGAAAAAGCAATGAAATTGGAAGTTTAAAAACAGGAAGTTATGCCAACTTTATCATTACCTCAGGTGCTATTTTTGACGAAAAAACCATCGTTTTCGAAAACTGGGTACAAGGCAATAAGTATGTAATTAACGATTGGACTGTAAAAGATATTCGTGGAGAGTACGATTTGACCGTAAGTAATGAAACCTATAAGTTAAAAATTGAAGGAGAAGTTGCTAAACCAAAATCGGATATTACAACCGCAGATAAAAAGAAAGTAAAATCGAATTTGACTTTTGCGAATCAATGGTTTACGCTATTAATCAAATCTAATGACGATGTAAAAACTAATTTTTTAAGACTGAATGGCTTGGTAGACAATACCGAAAACTTATCTGGAAAAGCCATTTTAAACAATGGTTCAGAAGTGACTTGGTATGCCAAAAAAACTGCGCCATTTAAGATTGTAAAAGACTCAAGCGCCGTTGAAAAACCATTCGCGGTTCAGCCTGTTACTTATCCAAACATTGCATACGGAAATACTGAATTACCAAAAGCTCAAACCTTATTATTCAAAAATGCAACGGTTTGGACCAACGAAAAAGAAGGAATTTTAGAACAAACCGATGTCTTAATTAAAAACGGAAAAATTGCTGCTATCGGAAAAAATCTTTCAGATGGTGGAGCTACTATCATTGATGCCAAAGGAAAACACTTAACCAGCGGTATCATTGACGAACACTCTCACATTGCTATTTCGAATGGTGTAAACGAGGGCGGACACAACTCAAGTGCCGAGGTAACTATCGAAGACGTAGTCAACTCCGAAGACATTAATATTTACAGAGATTTAGCAGGTGGTGTTACTACATCACAATTACTTCACGGTTCTGCTAACCCTATTGGTGGTCGCTCGGCTATCGTAAAATGGAAATGGGGAATGGAACCAGAAGAATTGTTATACAAAAACCAACCAAAATTCATCAAATTTGCCTTGGGTGAAAACGTAAAACAATCTAATTGGGGCAATGTAAATCCAACTCGTTTTCCTCAAACTCGTATGGGAGTAGAACAAGTATTTACAGATTACTTTCAAAGAGCTAAAGAATATGACTTAGCTTGGAAAAAATTCAATGCAAGCGGAAAAAAAGACAAAGCAAAAGCACCAAGAACCGATTTGGAATTACAGACTTTAGCCGAAATTCTGAACAACAAACGATTCATAACTTGTCATTCTTATGTACAATCAGAAATCTTGATGTTGATGAATGTAGCAGACAAAATGGGCTTCAAAGTTAACACCTATACCCACATTCTTGAAGGATACAAAGTGGCTGACAAAATGAAAGAACACGGTGTTGGAGCCTCAACTTTCTCTGACTGGTGGGCTTATAAATTCGAAGTAAACGATGCTATTCCACAAAACGGTCCGATTATGCATAACCACGGATTAGTAGTAGCCTACAATTCAGATGATGCCGAAATGTCAAGAAGATTGAATCAAGAAGCTGCAAAAGCAGTTAAATATGGTAACATTTCGGAGGAAGAAGCTTGGAAATTTGTGACTTTAAATCCTGCAAAATTATTACACATAGACGACAAAGTAGGAAGTATTAAAGTAGGAAAAGATGCCGATGTAGTACTTTGGAACAACAATCCTTTGTCTATTTATGCCAAAGCAGAAAAAACGTTAATCGAAGGTGTTGTTTATTTTGATAGCCAAGTTGACGAAGTTAAAAGAGCTGCAAATGCTAAAGAAAGAGCCGAATTAATTGGTCAGTTATTGTTAGAAAAAAACAAAGGAATGGCCACACAAGCTCCTAAAAAATCAATCAAACCTGAGTATGAATGCGATACTATGGAAGAATTGTAATCCAATTTAGTATGCACTACAAACACCAAATTTTAAAGAAGATGAACATAAAAATAGCACTTTTATTGGCCACTCTAGGTTTTTCAACACTTAGTCAAGCCCAACAAATACCTGCGCCACCACAATCTCAATCGATACTTATCCTTAATGCCACAGCACATTTAGGAACAGGTGAAGTAATAGAAAACGCAGCCATTGGTTTTAAAGATGGAAAAATTACTTTGGTAGCCAATGCACAACAAATAAAATTAGCCAAAGATGCTTACAATACAACAATAGATGCCACCGGAAAACACGTATATCCAGGATTTATTGTACCCAATTCTACTTTGGGATTGGTAGAAATTGACGCGGTAAAATCTTCGGATGATGAGGAAGAAATTGGAACTTTTAACCCCAACGTAAGAAGTATTGTGGCTTATACTGCCGATTCAAAAGTAATTGAAACCGTTCGTCCTAACGGAATTTTAATGGCTCAAATCACGCCAAGAGGAGGAAGAGTTTCTGGTAGTTCTTCTATTGTTCAATTAGATGCTTGGCATTGGAAAGAAGCTTTGATCAAAGAGAATGATGGTATCCATATCAATCTTCCTGCTACTTTTAGAAGAGGTGGCTGGTGGGCAGAACCTGGTTCAATCGAACCCAACAAAGAGTACAACAAACAACTTCAAGAGATAAATGCTTTTTTCAAAAGTTCGAAAGCTTATTTAGGCGGTACCTCAGACAGCAGAAATTTAGTTACTGAAGCTACCAAAGGCTTATTCGACGGAACTCAAACCTTGTTCATTCACGCGGATGAAGAAAAACAAATTGTCGATGGTATTCAATTGGCCTTAGAAAACGGCATCAAAAAAATAGTCATCGTTGGAGGTTTCGAAGCCTATAAAGCAGCTCCACTTTTGCTTAAAAACAATATTGGTGTACTTTTAAGAAGAATTCACGACCTTCCAACCAATGAAGACCAAGATATTGATTTACCCTATAAAATGGCCAAAATATTAACTGATAAAGGAATTCTGGTTGGTCTAGAAAATAGCGGAAGTAAAGAAAGAATGAGTTCAAGAAACCTTCCCTTTTTAGCAGGAACTTGTGTTGCTTATGGCTTAGATAAAGAAAAAGCGTTACAACTAATCACCTTGAATACGGCGAAGTTATTAGGAATTGACCAACAATGTGGTTCATTAGAAGAAGGAAAGGACGCTACACTTTTCATCTCAGAAGGCGATGCTTTAGACATGAGAACTAACAAATTAACCCATGCCTTTATTCAAGGGAGAATGATTAGTTTGGCAACGCATCAAACAAAACTTAGCGATAAATACAAAGCAAAATACAATCAAAAATAAACACTATGGGACTATTCAATGCCATTTTAGGAAACGCCTCTGAAGTAACTATAGAAAGTGCTTCTAAAGAATTTGAACCAATACTAATTGAAGGCGAAGAAATCGAAAAAGCCTTTCGATTAATAAAGGATATGTTTGTATTTACAAACAAAAGACTAATCTTAGTCGAAAAACAATTAGTAGGCTCAAAAGTGGATTACCTATCCATTCCCTACAAAAACATTAAAAAATTCTCAAAAGAAAGTGCGGGAATACTTGATTTGGATGCCGATTTAAAAATTTGGCTAAATAATGACAATGAACCCATTTCAAAACAATTTGGAAAAGGTGGTAATAACATCAATGAAGTATATCGCATTTTGAGTAAACATACGCTATAATATACTGTAAAAAACAAAATTAAGCAAGGGAGGTTTCTATTTAGATTCCTCCTTTTTTTATGGAAGTAAATCAAGCTCAAATTAAATTACAAACTGACTAAGTTCATGAATCTTATAATCATTCAAGAAAATACCGATTAACAAAATGTAAAATAATCAATAAAAAATCGATACTACCCTCAAAATTAAAGGGGGTAAAATATCAATTTAGTAAAAATTAATTTTTATTTATGATTTTTTATAGGGGTTCCAAATGATTTTATATTTTTAACCCATAATTAACAAAAAAACTATAAACTATGCGAAAGATTATTTTGAGTGTGATACTGATCACAATTTTGGTATTATCCGTTTTTTCAATTTATTTTCAAAGTGAAGCAACTGCATTAGGAGCACATGTTGTAGCCTTAAAATTAGACACAGGCGATACAGCTTGGATGATTGTTGCATCAGCCTTAGTATTAATCATGACACCAGGACTAGGTTTCTTCTATGGAGGTATGGTTGGAAAAAAGAATGTAATTAGTACAATGCTACAAAGTTTTATGGCAATGGTGATTGTCACTGTTTTATGGGTATTGGTTGGTTTCGGATTATGCTTTGGACCTTCTGTAGGCGGTATAATTGGTGACCCATCAAGCAACTTTATGTTTAACGGAGTAAATTCAACCACTGCATGGGAACTTGCCCCAACAATTCCTTTTATATTATTTGCTTTCTTTCAAGCTAAATTTGCAATTATCACACCCGCTTTAATCACAGGTGCATTTGCAGAACGCGTTCGTTTCTGGGCTTACTTATTATTCATGGTTTTATTCATATTAGTTATCTACGCACCATTATGTCACATGACTTGGCATCCTGATGGATTATTCTTCGGATGGGGAGTATTAGACTTTGCTGGAGGAACTGTAGTACATATGAGTGCAGGTTGGGCTGCTTTGGCTGGAGCAATGTTCTTAGGAAAAAGAAAAGTACAAAAAGTTAACCCAGCTCGTATTACTTATGTATTATTAGGAACTGGTTTATTATGGTTCGGATGGTTCGGATTCAATGCAGGTTCTGCTGTTGGAGCTAACGGTTTAGCTGCTCAAGCTTTAGGAACAACAACTGTAGCTGCTGCTGCTGCTGCAATGGCTTGGGTTTTCTTAGACAAAATATTAGGACACAAATTATCAGCAATGGGTGCTTGTATTGGTGCAGTTGTAGGATTAGTTGCTATCACACCAGCTGCTGGATTCGTAACTATTCCTAGTGCTATTGCTATCGGTATTATTGCAAGTATTGTTAGTAATTTCGTTTGCAGCAAATTCCCTAAAGGAAAAATTGATGATGCCTTAGATGTATTCGCTTGTCACGGTGTAGGTGGTATGGTAGGTATGCTTTTAACAGGTGTTTTTGCCTCTAAATCTGTTAACTCAATTGTTGGTGACAACCAAGGTTTAATCTACGGTGACGCCACCCTATTCTTAATCCAATTGAAAGCTTTAGTATTGGCTTCTATCTTTGCTTTTGCTGCTTCTTATGCTTTATTCTTTATTGTAAACAAAATCACTCCTTTGCGTGTAAGTGAAGATAAAGAAGAATTAGGATTAGATATTACTCAACACGGAGAATACCTATAAAAAATACCCGTTCCAAATTAAAAAATGGCTGTTTCTTTTGAGACAGCCATTTTTTTTTATTCTTCTGTGAAATTGTAAATCTATTATAATTAAAGAATCCCTTTTTAAGCTAACAAGATTGAAATAAACTAGAATAAACATTCACAAGAGTTCTATCCACTGAAAAAAGCCAATTTAACCACTTCATAAAAAACAATAAGTAACCGTTCGTTTTTGCCATAAAAAAACCTCCAAAACTAGTTTGGAGGTAATTACAATTGAAAGAATTCATTCTTTATTTTAAAACGGTAAATTCAATAGCAGAGTCAGAATACACACGATGGGTTTGTTTTTTGAAATCCTCTGGCTTAGCATAAAATATGTTCGGCACAAAAGTTTGTGGATTCAAATCAATCAAAGGGAACCAAGTACTTTGCACTTGAATTTGAATTTTATGCCCTTTTTTGAAGGTGTGAAAAACATCTTGCAATTTAACATTAACCGGAGTTTTCTCGTTGGCAACAAAAGGTTCTGGATTTACAAAACTATTGCGAAAACGACCTCTCATCACCTCACTGCGCACCATCATATGATAATTGCTCATTTTTAAATACGGCTGCACTTCTTTTGTTTCAGGTTCGTCATTCGGGAAAACATCGACTACTTTAACTATCCAATCCGCATCGGTTCCTGTGGTAGCAACTTGCAATTTGGCTAAAATATCTCCAGCCATGGTAACATCTTCCGCTAAAACATCGGTTTCAAAAACCAAAACATCAGGTCTTCTAGCCGCAAATCGTTGGTCATCGGTCATATATTTTCTTGGCGTCAAACCTTGCTGTTTGATATCTTCAGAATGTGGTACCGGCTTCTTTGGGTCGCTGATAAATTCCTCAAAAGAAACTGCTCCAGCATTTTTAGTTAACTTCTGTTGCGGTTGCAAATAAAACTGTTGTTTTTCTGTATTTTTTGGAGGCCAAGCATCATAGGTTTTCCATTCTTTTCTTCCTGTATCAAAAACATAAGCTTCGGGTAATTTGTTCTCCCCTTTCCCATTATTTTTCAAGAAATGACGGAAAAAATTAGCCTCAATATTCTTTTGATAAAAACCAGAAATACTGTCACCAAAATTAATATTGCCTATGATTTGCTTTTCTGAATTTCTAGCCCAATCGCCGTGGCTCCAAGGCCCCATAACAATAGTATTATAATTCTTACTACTTTTTTCTATGGTTGAATACGTATTCAATGGACCATACAAATCTTCAGCATCGAACCAACCTCCAACAATCATTACAGCCGGCTTGATATTTTTTAAATGCTGCAACAAACCTCTTTTTTGCCAGAATTCATCATAGCTTGAATGTTCCTTAAGTTGTTGCCAAAATTCATTGGAAGAATCGTAATATTTGTCCAAATTCACTAAAGGCCCTGCATTCAAAAAGAATTGATAGTCGTCATTGGTACCAACATTTGGGAACTTAAACCAAGCTTCTGTAGTTGGCTTTGTTTTTTGAGGACCAAAAAGTGGCGTCACCTTCCAATAACTCAACAAATAAGCCCCATTATGATGAAAGTCATCAAAGAAGAAGTCACTAATACAAGCCTGAGGAGAAACTGCTTTTAAGGCAGGATGCCCGCTCAACAAAGAATAAGAAGCATAATAACCTGGATATGAAATTCCCCAAGTTCCAACATTTCCGTTGTTATTGGCTACATTCTTAACTAACCAATCGATAGTATCGTAGGTATCTGAAGCCTCGTCAACCTCCGTTTTTACTTTTTTATTTGGAATATAGCCTCTCATATTGTCATATAACCCATCACTCATATAGCGCCCTCTCACATCTTGATACACTACAATGTATCCTTCTTTCATCATCGTTTCGTTGGGGGCAATGCTTCTTTTAAATTGGTCTGGTCCGTAAGGCGCGCAATTGTATGGAGTACGCTGCATTACAATAGGATACTTTTTAGAAGTATCTTTTGGGGAATAAATAGCTGTAAATAATTCTAAGCCATCACGCATTTTGATTCGCACTTCCTGCTTGGTATAATTTTCAGCTACATAGTTGGGTTTCTTTTCTTGTCCTAATGCCGAAAGACACAAAAACAAAAAAGGAAGCATTAGTAATTTTTTCATATGGGTTGGTTTATTGATAATTCGTAAAAATAAGAAATCCCATCCGTTTTCACAGATGGGATTACAAAAAAACTAGTTTTGTTTAAAACTTTGCTATACCAGACTTTAACCAAGCTTCGTACTCTTCTACACCAACATAACTTATGGTAGGCTGTGCTGCATTCAGACTTTTTCCTTCCAAATCTGTCAAGACATACAAAGGCTGCGTATTGGTTTTGTATCTTGTAATCATAAAATCCGTCCACTTATCCCCAATTGTTTCTATCTCTGATTCGGTAGCTTTTGAAAAAAACTGCTCATTTTTCGGTAATTCTCTTTTATCGTCTACATACAATGAAATCACAACCACTTTCTCTTTTAAAATAGACAAGACGTTAGGATTCGACCAAACATTGTTTTCCATTTTACGACAATTTACACAAGCGAAACCTGTAAAATCGAGCATAATGGGTTTGTTTACTTTTTTGGCATAAGCCAAACCTTCTTCATAATCATCAAAAACAACAATCCCGTGAGGACCGCTTTTAGCTCCCTCTGGAAGCATCGCTGTAGCTACAGATTTTGAAGAACCACCAAATCCCATTGGGCTTTCGCTATATTCCATTGGCGGAGGAAAAGCATTGATAAATTTCAAAGGCGCACCCCATAATCCTGGAATTAAATAAAAGGTAAATATCAAAGAAAGTAATCCCATATACAATCTACCTACAGAAATATGCCCTACGGGACTATCGTGTGGCAGCGTAATTTTCCCAAAAAGATACAACGATAATGCTCCAAAAATAGCAATCCAAATGGCGATAAAAACTTCGCGTTCTAGCAAATGCAATTGCAATACCAAATCTGCATTGGATAAAAATTTGAAAGCCAAAGCCAATTCTAAAAATCCAAGAACTACTTTTACTGTATTCAACCAACCTCCAGATTTAGGTAAAGAATTCAACCAGCCTGGGAACATTGCGAACAACATAAAAGGCAAGGCTAAAGCTAGAGAGAAACCTAACATTCCAACTACTGGTGCGATTCCGCCTTTAGAAGCAGCTTCTACTAATAAAGTTCCAACAATAGGACCCGTACAAGAAAAAGACACAATGGCTAATGCCAACGCCATAAACAAAATACCTATGATTCCACCGCGGTCGGCTTGGCTGTCTACTTTGTTTGCCCAAGAATTCGGCAACATAATTTCGAATGCGCCTAAAAAAGATGTGGCGAAAACAATTAATAAAACGAAGAAAATAAGGTTAAACCAAACATTGGTAGACAAGGCATTCAACGCATCGGCACCGAAAATCCAAGTAACCAATAAGCCCAAACCTACATAAATAACGATAATTGAAATTCCGTAGATAATGGCATTTCTGATTCCTGCTGCTTTATTTTTACTTTGCTTGGTAAAGAAACTTACCGTCATTGGAATCATTGGGAAAACACAAGGCGTTAACAATGCTGCAAAACCAGATAAAAAAGCAATAAAGAAAATTGCCCACAACCCGTGTTCTGTTGTTGCGCTTTTTGCAGGAGCTATTTGAGAAGTCTCTGTAGTAACTGAATCTTTTACAGTATCAGCGGCAACTGTTGTTGCAGAATCTATTGTCTGCGCAGTCGTATCTTTTACTAAATCATTAATCGGAGTAGTTGGAGATGCTGTTGTAGCAGTGTTTTTCAACTCAGGAATTGCAATGCTAAATTTCTTTTCGAGATTGATACAAACTTCTTTGCAAGCTTGAAAATTCAGCTCTACTTCTATGGTCTTAACGCCTTTATTTACGAGACTTATCTCTTGCGTAATTTGTGCTTTTTTCTCAAAAAAAGTTTCATTTACTTCAAAAATATCATTGTAAGCAGTTCTTGTTTTACTTTCTTTGGCTTTGCCTACTAAGGTGTAATTCCCTTTTTGATTTTTGAAATTAACTTCTAAAGGCAGTGGACCACCATCTGGAGTAAACTGTGAATATACGTGCCACTCGTTTTCGATGGTCGCATTGAATGTTATTATAAAATTGGTTGCCGATTTTTGTTCGATTTTGGTGGTCCATTTTACTGGGTCCAAAATTTGGGCGTTACCCAAACTACAAAAGAAAACTAAAAGTCCTAAAAGAAGGTGTTTTTTCATTACTATAACTTATATTAATTCTATTTTTAAAATTGTGTTGGTGATGTTCTCTACTTTGAATCGTTCGTCAGCTCGCATTCCTATTACCCAAACAATGGCATCATTGGAACACAAAAGCCAAGTATTTTCTTTGTCTAAAAGTGCGATTTTTTCATCTTTAAAAAACTTACTTACTTTCTTGCTTTTGCCTTTCATTCCCAAAGGATAAAAGAAGTCGCCTTCTTGCCATTTTCTGAGCACCAAAGGATAAGATAACTTTGATTCATCGACAAAGATAGCACTTGAATCTGCTTTGTTAATGTCTGCTACTTTACAAAACTGGAGTTTTAAGGGAATCTTAACTTTATCTTGATTTTTCTCGATGAAATACAGCTCCTTTTCAGGCTCTTGTATTGGACTCAAAATAAAAAAATCGCGGTCTTTTAGCAATCGGTATTCTGATGAAAAAACTTGTTTTCCTGATTGGCTATCGACCAAATTGTAAATATCATCCCAAGCCGAAAAGCCATATTCTTTAAGCCATTGGTACAAATAAGAGGCATAATTAGGCAAGTGCATTAATTGCTTTAAATCAAAATAAACGGTATTCCCTTCTTCTCTTGCTACTTGCTGATACACCATACTAGCCGCATCTGCAACCAATTCTTGTGCTTGTTGCAAATACTCTTGCGTCATTCCAAAAGCTTTTAAAAAATCAGGATTTAGTTCTTTGAGTATGGGCACCAAATGATGACGAATTTGGTTGCGCAAATATTTATCTGAGGCATTACTGCTGTCTTCTCGCCACTGTAAGTTGTTAGCTTTGGCATATTCCTCAATAGCTGCTCTAGAAAAAGGCAACAATGGCCGAAGTACCGCATCATTTTGAGCAGGTATACCCGATAAACCATCTAAACCTGTGCCTCTTGAGAGGTTAATCAAAAAAGTTTCCAGATTATCATCGGCGTGATGGGCTGTTAAAACAAAGTCGAATTGATGGAGCTCTAGTTGTTCGTAGAACCAATCGTATCGCAGTTCTCTTGCAGCAACTTGTGTCGAAAGTTTATAATCATTGGCAAATGCCTGAGTATCGAATTGGGTGTAATAAAAGGGAATTTGATGTTGAAGCGCATAATTTTGCACAAAACTTTGGTCTTCAAAACTTTCAATGCCACGGAGTTGAAAATTACAATGAGCAATGGCAATGGTGTAAGGCAATTGTTGCAACAAATGCAAAAGTACCATACTGTCTAAACCACCGCTTACGGCCAACAATAATTTTTTGTTTTCGAGAAACGGAAATTGCGTTTGTAGATGTTGGTAAAAGAGGTTTTGCATACTCAAATTTACTTTTTTTTAATTAAATTCCTTTTTTAACTACTCAACTTGTCTTGCTTTCAATTGGCTCCAGCTTTAGCTGGAGTTATAGGGATTGATTGTGTATTGGCTTTAGCCCAAAAAAGCAGCTAATTTTGGCTAAAGCCTTTAAAAATTCTAATTACACCCCTCCCCTCCAACTAAAGTTAGAGGCAATTAATGTCAAAAAAAGCTGAGTAATTTCGCTTTTTTTGTATCCAAAAATAGACAATTGTTGCTCATTAGCCCAGATAGTAGCGGCATCCTCTTGTATGGCGGAAGCCAATACAAGAGATATAGCGGATAGCTGGAAACCCTCTTGGCAAAAAATCCTATTGTTAGCGCTCCTAAAAAAAGTTCAGAACAAATTTTATGCTAATACGCTCTTCATTGCTTTGGCTTTGAGCAAACATTCTTCGTATTCTTGCTCAGGCACCGATAAGGCCGTGATGGCACTTCCGACCGAAAAAGAAAGATATTGCTTCTTTTGGTTGTACAAAATACTGCG
The DNA here is from genome assembly GCA_017997335.1 of Flavobacterium sp. Taxonomy (GTDB): domain Bacteria; phylum Bacteroidota; class Bacteroidia; order Flavobacteriales; family Flavobacteriaceae; genus Flavobacterium. The sequence continues at coordinate 19,523 of JAGOFG010000028.1, forward strand.
AATTACGACATTGAAATCGAAATCGCCTTCGGGTGTGAAATAACCTACTGCCCCGCTATACAAGCCTCTTTTGGTTGCTTCTAATTCTTCGATGATTTTCATAGCCGAAATTTTGGGAGCCCCCGTCATACTTCCCATTGGAAAAGTAAGGCGCAATACATCAATCACAGCATATTTTTCGTCCATTTTTGAAGTGATGGTTGAAATCATTTGATGGACTTGCATAAAAGAATAAATGCCGCAAAGTTCTTCTACTTGCACCGAACCTTTTTGGGCGGTTCGCGATAAATCATTGCGAACCAAATCGGTAATCATAATATTTTCAGCGCGTTCTTTTGGATTTGAAGCCAAATCATCTTTTGCTTTTTCGTCGGCCACAGGGTCTTCATAGCGTTTTGCTGTTCCTTTTATGGGTTGCGAAATCAAATCTTCTCCTTCTTTTCTCAAATAGCGTTCTGGCGTGGCAGACAACAAATACTGTT
>JAGOFG010000028.1:20104-21958 GCA_017997335.1 Flavobacterium sp.
TCTTTTGCTTTTTCGTCGGCCACAGGGTCTTCATAGCGTTTTGCTGTTCCTTTTATGGGTTGCGAAATCAAATCTTCTCCTTCTTTTCTCAAATAGCGTTCTGGCGTGGCAGACAACAAATACTGTTGGTTATTTTTTAGGAAAACTGCAAAAGGTGGTTGCGAAATAGCGTTTAACTTTTGAAACTTTTCGAGCGGTTGAATGGTTGCGTTTTCTGCATAAAATTCCATACAAAAATTGGCTTCATAAATATCCCCTTTATGAATGTATTCCTGCATTTTTTGTACTTGTTCGAGGTATTTTTTTTGGTCTATTCTAGCTTGTACCACAACAGATTCCGAGGCGGTACTTTGTTGAGGAACAATAGTCGTGATATCTTGATAATCTTCTTGCAACTCATCATCACATAAATGCAAATACCTTGTTTCAAGTTGATTCCCTTTTAGCAAAAAAATCTTTTTGGGCTGAAAAAAGAACAAATCTGGAAAATCCAATCCGTCAAAATTGTTGGATTGCAAGCGCTCGCTATCGTTTTTTAAATCATAAGACAAATAACCAAACAGCCAGTCCTTGGTCGTTTGTTGGTACTGTTTTAAATCCTCAAAAGCATTATCATAATCAGTTTGTAGTAGCGTGAAAGCGTCTACTGCCAACAAACAATCATAACTAGAATACGCTTGTGGATAACTATTGCTATCCAAAAAAGCTACTTCACGAAACTGCTGTGCCCAGTACAAAAGTTGTTCCTTAAAAAGTGAAGGATTGTCTATCGTATAAAATTCAGAGACTCTCAATAATAATTATTTTAAGCTCCAAAATTACGACAAAAAATTCCCTTCTGCCTGCTTCCTCAAAAAAAATGGCACACTTTTTAATAGGTAAAAAAAGTACTACTTCACTAAATAAAATTAAGTATTGATTAAAAAATTACACTTACTCCATTTTGAAACACTTATTTGAATTTTAACCCTTTTTAATCTATTAAACTATTTTATTTATGAAAACAATTGCAAAAGCAAGTACCCTAGCTGTAATCATCGCTGTAGTATTATTTTCGTGCAAAAAAGCCGAGGTTCCGGCAGAAGAAACCGCAGATTATGCCGCAGCTGTGGCCGATAGTGCCACCGTTAGCAACACCCAAGAAAAAACCGCCGAAACTCCAAAAACTGTAGAAAAAAGGAAGCTTATTCGAACAGCAGATATCAAATTCAAAGTAAAAAGCGTTGTACAATCGACCAACTTAATCGAGAATACCACCAGAAAATGGGGAGGTTTGGTTACGTACTCCAACCTTCAAAGTACCATAAATGACCAAATAAGTACTAAAGTTAGTCAGGATAGTACGCTAGAAACCACTAAATACAAAGTTGAAAACACCATCACCCTTCGTGTACCTCAACAAAATATGGATACCGTGGTAAAAGAAATTGCCAAAGAAATTGATTATTTAGACTACCGATTAATCAAAGCTGATGATGTTGCGCTTCGATTATTATCGAATGAGTTGTTACAAAAGAGAAGCGCTACCAATGAAAAAAGAATGGCCAATGCTATTGATACAAAAGGCAAAAAAATCAATGACATTATGAATGCCGAAACGCAACTTGAAAACAAAAAAGCGCAAAGCGATAGCAGTGCTATTGAAAATTTATCTCTTCAAGACCAAATCAATTACAGCACCATCACCCTTCAGTTATACCAAAGAGAAGTGGTCAAACAAGAATTGGTAGCCAATGAAAAACAAGGCTATCATTTTGAGCCAGCTATTGGAATTCAAATCTTGGATGCGTTGCAATCTGGTTGGTTTCATTTGCTGTCGTTGGTAGTTTTCCTTTTAAAATTATGGTGGTTAGC
>JAGOFG010000128.1 GCA_017997335.1 Flavobacterium sp.
TATGGTTTTAAAAAAAGGTAACCGCAAATTTCACAAATTTTCGCAAATTGTTTTGGTCAAAATTGCTATGATTGAACCACGGATAAAACGGATGGAACGGATTTAAAAAAACTTAAATGACCTTATATGTCTTAAATGGTTTTAAAATTCATAGTACTAAACTGCGTTCAAAAAAAAGAACCATTCGTTTGTACAAATGGTTCTTGTGTGGTGTAGCCCTGATCGTAACGGCATCCTTTGCCGCCGGGGTTCGGCGGGAAAGATATAGTGTAGAGCAGGAAGTAGCTCCTAATCCTTCGACTTAGCTTTGGATTGTTCTTATTTCAAATTGGAATAGATGTAGGCTTCTAATCCTTTTAATTCTTCGTCGGACATTGCTTTTGTGATGGCAAAATTGGCCTTCATAATGTCGTATTGACTTGGGTCCATGATGGGTTTTGCTTCTTCTTTGAGGAAGGCAACTAGGTCTCCGTTCTTCTCTTTGTACGTTTTGGCAATGTCTTGCAAGCTTGGACCAATAAGTTTGGTGTCTACTTTATGACAGGCAATACAAGCTCCTTTCCCTTCAAAAAGTTCTTTGCCTAATGCCTCGGGCGTTGTAGCTGTTTCGGTTTTTGCTTCGGTAGCTGCATCAGTTGTTGTTGGAGTGCCAAAGGGCTCGGCGCTTTCTTTTTTGCAAGAACTTAGGGCTAAAGCTATTGCAATGATTACTAATTTTTTCATGTTTTATTGATTTAAAAGTATCGCAGCTTCTTTAGCAAAATACGTCGAGATTAAACTAGCTCCAGCTCGCTTGATACACATTAATTGTTCCATCATAATTTTGTCATGATCTAGCCAACCTCTCTCTGCTGCGGCTTTAATCATAGCATATTCGCCCGAAACATGGAAAACCGTTACGGGCACATTCACGGCATTTTTTACTTCACGCACGATATCCAAATAGGCGATTCCTGGTTTTACCATTACCATATCAGCACCTTCTTCCACATCAGACAAAGCTTCTTTGATGGCTTCGATGCGATTGGCATAATCCATTTGGTAAGTCTTTTTGTCTTTGGGTACTTCAATTTCGGCTTCTCTTGGAGCACTGTCTAGCGCATCGCGAAACGGACCATAAAATGCAGAAGCATACTTGGCCGAATAACTCATAATCCCCACGTGATGATAGCCTGCCGCGTCCAATCCTTGACGCAAACGCAATACGCGTCCGTCCATCATATCGCTTGGTGCTACAAAATCGGCTCCTGCCTCCGCGTGTGAAACGGCCATTTTTACCAAAGCGTCGTTGGTCGAGTCATTTTCTACATCGCCATTGGCAATGATTCCGTCGTGACCATAAATAGAATAAGGGTCTAAAGCCACATCGGGCATCACTATCATTTCTGGACAAGCCGCTTTGATGGCACGAATGGCTTGTTGCATTAATCCATTGGGATTCCAAGCTTCTTTACCTGTATTGTCTTTTAGCGATTCGCTAACTTTTACATAAATATTGACCGCACGAATGCCTAATGCATAAATTTCTTTGACCTCAGCAACTGTTAAATCAATGGAACGGCGGTAAATTCCTGGCATAGAAGGAATTTCGACTTTTACATTTTCGCCCTCTGCTATAAACATAGGAAACATAAAATCGGTAGGACTTAAAGTGGTTTCTCTAACTAAGCTTCGGATGGATTCGTTCACTCTTAAGCGACGGTTTCTGTGTAGTGGAAACATGTAGGTGTATTTTATATTTGATACCAATTCAACCTTATGAATCGGAACCGTAAAAATAAGGAAAATAGGCGAAAAGAAAGAATCCTAAGACACTATAAATAGCGCTTTTTTTACCTTTCAGGGCGTGAATTTATCCAATTTATTTTAATAAAACACACCATAGCTCTATTTATTTCGTCTAAATTTGCGAAATGAAGAAAATTCTTGTTTTATGTTGCTGTTGGCTCTTAACTAGTTGTTTTGAAATTACAGAAAAAATAAAACACCACGACAATCAAAGTGGTGACTATACGCTTATTGTAGATTTTTCTAAATCTTGGTTCAAAACCAAATCGGCTATGTGGTTAGAAGAAGTCGATGGCGTCAAAATTCCAAATGAAGAAGAGATTACTCAAAAATTACTCGACTTTAAACGAACCGCTTCAAAAATTGAAGGCATTGCTAACCTAAGCACGAAAACTGATTTTGACCACTACATTTTTACCATTCAATTCACTTACCAAAATCTCAAAGCCTTGAATGCAGTGGTGAATGTGATTAATAAACAAAAAAACCAAGTACATTTCAACAGCAATGGCAAAACCTTCGAGCGAATAGCTTCTTATCCTGTTCCTGAAAAACTGGTAAAAGACCCCAAAAAGAAGACCGACTTAGAACAAGCCAATATTATCGCCGTTTACACTTTTGACAAAAACATAGCAGGCGCAACAAACGGTAATAGTAAAATTGCCAAAAACAAAAAAACCATTTTCTTGAAACAAAGCATGTACAACGTACTCAAGAAATCTTCATTAATGAACAATACTATTCAACTCAATCCCTAAATCTAAAATTCACCCATGAAATCGTTATTGACCTATCTCTTTTTATTGATAAGCTACATTGGCCTTTGTCAACAACCCTCCAAAAATTATGACTATTTTGTACAATACAACGGTGCACAATTCACCAAAAAAGTCAAAATAGAGCAACTAACCAATCATCCACTATTGAATAAGTTGCAAAAAGAAAATGCTGACTTTGATACGAATGAGTTTACCGCTCTTTTTGATTTAGAAAAAAACGCAAGTATTGTGGGTAATTTTACCGACAGTATCGCCTACTATCAAGCCACAATTCCGATTAGAAACAAAGAAAAATTAAAAGCTTTTTTGACCAAAAGAAATGAAAAAAAAGCACTTTCTGATTCGATAACCAAATTCGAAATTCAAGACTTTGGCACCTATGCGATGCTAAATTCGACTGACCAAAAGTTTACCTTAGCTTGGAATGATTCCTACTTGGTTTTTTTTGAATTGACCAAAAAATATAGTGATATTGCTCCAAAACGAGACGTAGTTGTAGATTCGGTTGCTGCGCCAACAGTAACAGGTGAAACCTATGGCGACCCAACCGAAACCTCTCCTGTGGAAGAAGTCCAAGAAGAAGTTGTGGTTGATGTTGCGCCTCCTGCTGATGCTCCAGTTGTTTACGAAACGAACGATGCTACAACAGAAGACACCTATACCGACGATAGTTATTATGCAGCCTACAAAACCCAAAGAATTGCTTTTGATAGCATTCAAAAAATAAAACAAATCAATTTTACAAAATCACTTTTCGAGAAAGGTTTTGTTGCCCCAACTTCATCCAAAATAAACCCAACCGCCGATATTTCGTCGTGGGTAAATTATGGCGGATTCCTAACCAATTTGAGTTCTTCCTTTTCTACTTTAACTCAGTTAGGTGCCTACGGTAAATATTTGCCTTTGCAAAAAGGAATTGACACGTTTATCAAAGGGATGAATCTTGATTTTTATTTTGATAATGACAACGCTCGTATAGAAGAAACCATCGAATACTCAAAACCAATTGCGGATATGATGGGAAAAATAAACGACCGAAAAATAAATAAAAAAATCTTTGCTTATTTCCCAGAACAAGAACCTCTAGGCTATTTTTCGTATCATTTTAATTCAAGAGCTTTACTAGAAAATATGCCCCATATGATTGGTGAAATTTTTTCGAACACTGTCTTTATGAACGAAGATTTTAGTTTTGTAACCGATTTAATTACCACCTTAGTCGATGAAAAAGCAACCGCCACCTTATTTGATGGTGATATTAGTTTGTTTCTTCACGATGTGAAATCGAAGGAAGTAAAAACCAAAACGTTTGAATACGACGAAAACTACGAATCCGTTGAAGTTGAAAAAATAGTAACCAAAACGATTCCTGAGTTTACAATGATTTTTACCGCTACCCATGCCACATTTTATGATAAATTGATTGATTTGGGAGTTCGCAAAAAAATGTTGTTATCTAAAAACGGTTTTTATGAAATAGTTGGCACAAGCGAATTTGGTGCCGTTTATATCGTAAAAAATCAAGATGTGCTTGTGGTAACCAACCTTTTGGAACAAACCCAAACCAACGAGGGGAATTTTAAAAATGGCATTCAAAAAAGTCTAAAGCAAAACACCATTTCGGCTGCATTTGATATTCAGAAAATGGCAGACACTTATTTGAAGACCGAAAAAAATAACACAAAAGATAAAAAGTACTTGAACGCTTTTGCTTCAAAATTCAAAACCATTAGCATGGAATCTCCTAAAAAAATAACGGATAATAAATTAAAAGTTGACCTTCGATTGAATACAGTAAAAGGAGATAAAAACATCATGCTCCAAACGCTAGACTTGATTGATGAAATTAGTCAGAAATAACAAAAAAAGAAGGCGATTTCTACATTTGAAATCGCCTTCTTTTTTATAAACCAATAGCCTTAGTACCTTGGTCATATAGTTCTTTAACCTTTTTTGGTGGGTCAAATCGATAGCCAGCGGTCACTCTAAAAGTGGCAATGTTTTCATTAAATCGAACAGGATTGTTGTTATCCTGAACAAAATTTAAATAATTTAAGTTTACAAAAGTAAAAAAGGAATCTGAGTTATAGCCTAATTTTAGGTTAATAGTAGACTCAATAACACCAGAAAAATCGCCATCAACATCATTGAAACCAGCTCCCACTGCAATTCCAGATGAGACTAATACATGATTGCTAATAACCCAATTGTAGTAATAAGAAGGCGCCAAAGTTACAGAAATGGATTGGTTAATTGTATTATTTTTAATTTTTGGGAAACTAGATATTACTTTTTAATCCAATTTTAAAGGAGTTAATATACTCATTTGGTTTTTTACCATCATAAACCATATGGTCAATAAATTGCGCCGTAGCAGGTTTATAACCATCCGTTTGTGGAATCTCGTTTTTTTGCAAAACACCTTGTTCTAGTAAAAGATTCGCTGCTTTCAACCAAATTTCGGGTTTATAGATTTCTTTGATTTTAGAATGATACCATTCATTTGGCATATCACCCGTAATTTGCCCCCAGCGTTTCATTTGTGTTAGAAACCAAATTCCATCAGAATAGTATGGATATGTGGCATTATATTTAAAAAAAACATTAAAATCCCCTTCAACTCTGATATCTCCTTTTTCATATTCATAACTTCCTAGCATTGAATTGTCAATTACTCTTTTCTCTCCATCCACGTAGGCTTCTTTAGCCAAAATTCGTGAAGCTTCTTTTCTGTTTTCAGGATTATCCAACCATTTCCCAGCTCTTATTAGTGCTTTTGTAATCGCTATAATGGTATTAGGATTGTTTTCGGCAAATTCTTTGGTAGTTGCAAATACTTTTTCTGGATGATTTTTCCAAATGTCTTTGCTCGTTATTAATGGAACTCCAACTCCTACATCAACCGCTTGTTGGTTCCAAGGTTCTCCCGCGCAATAGGCATTTATTTTTCCTTGCTCCAATACTGTGGGCATTTGTGGTGGAGCTACTACATCAATTCTGATTTGCCCATCTAGGTTACCCAATTGATTTTCTTGGTTGTAAAATCCAGGAACAATACCCCCTGCGGCTAACCAATATCTTAATAAATAATTATGATTAGAGACTTGGGAAACAACGCCCATTACAAATGGTTTTTTTAATTCTTTATACAAAGTTATTGCAGGGATTAGGTCACTAGCCTTTATAGGGTGAATGGGTCTTCCATATTCTTTTGGGAGATAATCCGCAATTTTCCACCATACATCATTAGAAACAGTGATGGCATTACCATTTAAATCCATAGAAAATGGTGTCACTAATGCTACTTGTCTACCTATACCCGAATTTGCTGCAATAAATTGTCCAGCCAACATATGCGCGCCATCAAGTTGACCATCTGCTACTTTATCTAAGATGTCTCTCCAATTGGCTTGTGCTTCTAGCGTAACATTCAACCCTTCTGCTTCAAAAAAACCTTTGTGTTTTGCAATGGCTAAAGGAGCCATATCTGTAAGTTTTATAAAACCAAGTTTTACAGTAGTTTTCTCCAAAACCAAACCTGAAATTTTATTGCTTTTAATCTTAGTCCTTTTATCAACAATTGGTTTGTCTATCTTTTTAAAACTTGCTAAACTTACACTAACAGTAAATAGCAATGCGATTTGAAGTAATAATTTTTTCATAATACTTATTTTTTTTGATTAATTCATCGTAAATATAAGTACTATTTTCTCCAAAACCAAACCTGAAATTTTATTGCTTTTAATCTTAGTCCTTTAATCAACAATTGGTTTGTCTATCTTTTTAAAACTTGCTAAACTTACACTAACAGTAAATAGCAATGCGATTTGAAGTAATAATTTTTTCATAATACTTATTTTTTTTGATTAATTCATCATAAATATAAGTACTAATATGTAGATTTTTTGTTGTCTTTTGGGGAGTATTACATTTTTGTTATAAAAACAATAATCGGATAGTTATTTTTTTATTACCGCATTTAACAGGTTTATTTTTAACAAAATTATAAAGTCAAAAAAAGGAAAGCATCAAAACATATATAAAAACCTGCGAAAAATCAGTTACAAAACAAGCAACTATCACCTTTTTTTTTAAACACATTAGTATATAAAAAAAGAAACAAGCTAAAATAGCTTGTTTGGATAGTGTCGCTATGATTTTTTGAAAAAAAACGTTACTAAATTAAGGGTTTAATAACGTTTACTCTTCCAAATTTTAAACCCATTCTTTTGGCTGCATTAAAGTAGTAATTAATTTTTCTTCTTCGCTACCCGAGACTGGATGATGGTCGTACACCCATTGCACGTGCGGTGGCAAAGACATCAAAATACTCTCAATTCTTCCGTTGGTTTTTAAACCAAACAAAGTGCCTTTGTCGTGTACCAAATTGAATTCGACATAACGGCCTCGACGAATTTCCTGCCAAGTACGTTGTTCTTGATTGTAGGGCAAATTTTTTCTTCTTTC
>JAGOFG010000129.1 GCA_017997335.1 Flavobacterium sp.
ATGTTCACCATTCTGAACTCGAAAAAATACAACCCATAATCAAACACGAAATGGAGAATGCCTTCAAAATGGCAGTTCCATTGGATGTTGAAATTGGATTGGGAAAAAATTGGCTGGAAGCGCATTAACAATTCGCTATCATACAAAATCCGCCAAAAAGCAAATGCTTTTGGCGGATTTTTCAATTTAAGCCAACGGTAAATCTAATTTTCATCTACTCCGGCATATTTTTTTTGGAACATCAGCATACCCAAAACTTTATAAATAGTCGAAAGTTTTCAATCATAACAAAAAGCGATACGTTACCTTTAGTATAAAAGTATTTTCGGGCTGTTTCCCCAAAATCTGCGCGTCTAAATTAACGAACAGGTCCTCTTTTGAATTCCCTGAACCATTAGTCCCTTGTGACCAGACCAAATAGATTTCGGAACCCGGAATATATTCCCAACGCAAAACCAAATTGGAACGAAATTGGACATATGAAAAATCTGGATTAGAAAAAACGTAATCGACTGTGCCATTTTCGTTCTCGTCTACCTTATAAACATTGGTGTTACTATCGTAAGAAATCTGATTGTTAGTGTATAAAGCTATTCGGTCACCAAAGTAGGATGCACGAGGATTTGTAACATAATTAAATGCCGAATATTTCCCTGTTGAAGCAAATGGTTGTCCATAATACTGAATGGTGAAATTCGGGTTTATATTATAATTCAATCGTAAGGAAGCGCTAACTGTTTGCTGATCTAAATTAGATGTAATATAACGTGTCCCCCCTTCATAAGCAGATTGGGTTACGTATTGTGTTTTGCTTTTATTGCTGTTGTAATTCGGATTTATAGCTATTGACAATGCATTTGTAGGCTGATAGGTAAAACTCGGATTAAACTCCGTATATGAAAATGAATTGTCTTTCCCTCGTGCAAAAAACACTCCAGCCTCAAAACGAAGTTTTTTTCGAGTGTCAGTACCAAAAACATTATAACTTACAAATTCGTCTGAGAATCTGAATTTTGGCCCGCCTTGTAAATAGGCATTGTTATAAATTCGGGGTTTGTATGAAAATCCTATATTAGCCCACCAGTAGTTTTTAAATTCGGCTCTCCCTAAAAGATCATAATACGTTCTATTGTGAAAACCTCCAAAATCATAAGTAGTAAATGGCTCAAAACGAACCATTCCGCTTCTAAAAATACCAAACGGTTTTAAGGATTGATAGCTTACATATAAAGTTTGCTTTATTTCATCGGCCTGACGGAGGAAACCAATATCGTTGAGTTCTAATTCCGGCGAACGCCAAGTAACACTCGCCTTGTATCGCCAATGCCCATCAGACACTTTACCTGCTTCTAACTTTCCGCCTGTCCCTGTTAATGAGGTTCGGGTATCGTCAACCGAAACATAATCAGCATCGACCCGTTGAAACAAATGAGTTAACTCTTTTTGAGTATTGGTAATGGATTCTTTAGAACCCAAGACATGACTAGCCACAATATTTCCGGTGACAAAATATTTTCTGTCTTTCCAATTGTGTTTGAAATCCAATCCACCGGAATAGGCTGATTCTCTCAAAAAAGTAAATTGCGGTTCCTCTGTATTTCTATTGGTTGCAGTTACAATCGCCCCGATAAAACTGTTTCTGTTATTAAAATCTTTTTGGGCGCGACCCACTAAATAATTAGTTAGTGGTTCTACCAAGACTTTTCTGCGTTCTGAGCCATTATCGATTTCAACAAATTCATTTGCCGTCACACTTTCCAATAACCCTAAAGACCATCCATTTTTTGTTTTTCCGCTGAATTTTGCAGCCCCCAAAATAGTGGAGTTTAGAGGCTGTTTGAGATATTCGTCTTCTTGTATTGAAATAGTTCCCTGCGGGCTTCTGCCGATTCGTCTGGAATAAAAAAGATTGTCTTCGTTGTTACCAAAATTATAATCGAAAATATTTTTATTCTCAATAAAAAACGGCCGTTTTTCCTGAAGAAATACCTGAAACCCATCCAAAGCAATTACTGCCGGATCGGCTTCCACCTGACCAAAATCCGGATTGATGGTTACGTCCAGAGTTAAATCATTTGTAATTCCAATTTTGGCGTCAAGCCCAGCTTTCAAACTGAGGTCTTGCCCTTCTCGAAACGGGTTTCCAACTTCTTGTTCGTACGTATCAAGCTGCGTCAAGAGATAGGGCTGAATTTCAAGCTGTTTTTGTGGCTTCAAATTAATTAAACCCCGTAATTCTCCGAACTCGCTTACCCAGCCGGGCGCATCAGTCGGAATGCGTTGCCAAACGGAACGTTCCTGTTTTCTAAAATATCGGCGAGTTGCCTGAAAACCCCAAACCTGATTGTCGCTGGCACTGAATTTTAATTGACTCAGTGGTATTTTCATTTCTGCCGTCCAGCCTTCCGCATCCACATTGGTTTTCACATACCAAATCGGGTTCCAGCTCGCGTCCCAATTATTCCCGTTGTCGGCAATAAATTCATCACTTTTCACTCCCGATGCTGATATTGTAAATGAAAAACCAGTACGTTTATCATGATAACTATCAATATTAACCTCTACAAAATCGCCATCAAAACCATCACGCCTTGATAATCGCTTTACAATTTTATCTGGTTCTTTGTCATAACATTTGAAAGCTACATATAAAAACTTCGAATCATAAAGTATTTTAAACTTGGTTTGCTCTGTTGGAGGTGTATTTTCATCGGGAAGGTTTTCTATAAAATCCGTTTGCCAATCCACAATGTCCCAACTGGCATCTGCCAAAATGCCGTCAATTATGGGTGCTTCTAGATTTTCTAATGATTTAGTGGTATAAATTCTCTTCTCGATTCCTTTGGAATTCTGCCCAAAACCGAATTGAATCAGCAGAAGCAAAAGAAAAGCATACCGTTTTTTATTCATTATCATTTCGAAATTATTAATAGCCACTAAAGTCTTAAAAATTAAACACATTATTTTTTCAACTCCAACACCCACATTTTCATAGCCGGAATAGAAGTTTTATTCGAAGTATTCAATCCTTCCTCAGTAATAACATTCTTTGCAGATGTGAAACCGGCAGTTCTTTCATCATACTTTTGAAAGTCAATTTCTTTTTCGGTATCACTCGTATTCATCACGCACATTATCGTTTGATTTTCATCATATCTGAAATAAACATACAATCCGTCAACAGGGACATAGTGCATCATTTTTCCTGTTTTAAGTGCCGAAGCATTTTTTCTGAAATTGGCCAGTTTACGAACTAAATCCTGAGTTGATTTTTCATCGTCTGTCATTCCTTTTCCGGTAAATGCATTTTTGGTATCTTCTTTCCATCCACCAGGAAAATCAGCACGTACCAGACCATCGGGAGCTTTAAATCCTTTCATCAGCACTTCAGAACCATAATAAAGTTGCGGAATTCCTCTGCAGGTCAGTAACCATTGAAATCCTATTTTTTGCTTTTCGACATTCTCACCAACTAATGAGAAAAAACGGGGTTCATCATGGTTATCTAACAACAATACTTTTTGCATCGGGTTCTTACTCAGATAATCACTGCTCAAGGTATAGTACAATCTATTCACCCCTTCTTTCCACCCAAAAGGCTCAGTCAAAGCAGGGATAATTCCATAATACAAAGCTTGAAAATCAACAACGGATGGCAAGTTGCTTTTGAAACTGACATCCATATTATTTTGCTCAAAATATGCTTGATTAGCCACTCCATGAACCATGATTTCTCCGAAAATGGTTATTTTCGGGAACTCATCCATAATCGCTTTATTGCAGCGATTCGCAAAATCCAAATCATTATAAGTATAGGTATCGAGACGAACTCCGTCAATACCGAATTTTTCAATATGCCAAATACAATTTTGAATAATGAAATTGGCCATAAATGGATTGTCTTGGTTGATGTCTGGCATTATCTTATCAAACCAACCATCACTCATTCTTTTTTTATCTGATTTTGTACCATACGGGTCAAACAAAGGAATCTCTCTGTAATTGGTTTGAGTATAGGTTGGCCAACGATGTACCCAATCATTGGCTGGAGGATCCAGTTCCAAAAAATGAAAAGAACCAATATGATTGTAAACTGCATCAAAAATAAGCTTCATCCCTCTTTTATGTAATTGATCGCTCAACTTTTCATACAAAGCATCGCCCCCATATCTCTTATCAATTTTATAATGGTTCGTAATGGCATATCCGTGTTCTGTTCTTTTGGCCATATCATTTTCCATTACTGGAGTAAACCATAATGCCGTAACTCCAAGTCCCTCTATATAGTCCAAATTATTAATTACACCTTGCAAATCACCCCCATGACGATCGTACATTTCTTTTCGGTTAAGGGATTGATCTCTCATTCCTTTTACCTGATCATTCGTCACATCACCGTTACTGAAGCGATCCACCATAATCAAATCAATAAAATCACTCGAAGTCACTCCTTGGGCATATTGGGTTCCGTTACCTAATCTGCGATTATAAAGTGGCCATTTTATCTTTTGCTTCCCACCTTTTTGATTCAATTCGATAATTACATCTCCGGCGACTGCTTCTGGTGCAATGACAATATCTATAGCAATATATTTTTGGTTTGGAAAAGAATAAGTCTTTAAAATGGTTATTCCTGGGTAATTAATTCCAACTTTATCCGTAGTAAAAGAATCGCCAGTACTTCGAATAAGTAATTGTATTGAATTAGTCTTCATTCCTACCCACCAATTTGTAGGATAGACTTCGGTATTTTTGGCATTTGTCACCAAAGAAAAACCAAATATTAGCATTAAAATTAAAGCTGCTTTCTTCATGATAGTTGTTTATGGGTTTTAATAGTGAGCGAAAGATATTTCTCTTTTCGATTATCAAAAAGCCACTTATTTAAACAACATGATTTGTATTGCAAACGACCATTTAAAATCATTTGTGTCGTTTAAATCAGAATAATGTTTTCTGCAACAGATCAATTTTGATTCTAAAGCAAAACCCTTAGCTTTACATTTCAGAAATAAATTAGGCAATGAATGATCTAACTATATATTCAGGAAGCACATCCCAAAAAATAAAAATGTATACAATCTATTGGTTGGGATATATCTTGTTGTTCAGTTTGATTCAAGGGCTACCAACAGCCGATTTTTGGAGAGCATTATCCAATGAATGTTATAGTGTACTCCCTAAAATATTGTTTGTTTTACTGATTGTCGAAGTAGCTATGCCTCTTTTATTCTTCAAGAAAAGAAAAGCGCTCTTCATTTTTACGTATCTGTTTTCAATCCTTTTCTTTGCTTTCATCCAGCGGTTAATTGACAACTACATTGTTATTGCATATAATTTAACCGAATGGAAATCCGAACCACTTTTATCGGCTCCCGTTTACTTATATAATGTGATTAAATTACAATTTATTGTCACAATCCCTCTGGCAATAAAGCTTGTATATTACCTTGCAGAAGAAAAAAACAGGGTGCAATCGATTCTGTCCGAGAAGTTACAAACCGAATTATTCTCATTACGAAATCAGTTTCATCCTCATTTCTTATTTAACGTACTCAATAGTTTGTACTCTAAAATTCTGAGTAAGTCAGATGATTCTGCAGACATTGTTCTTAAGATTTCGGATTTTCTTCGGTATTCTGTTTATGATGTGAACACCAAAAATATTTCCTTAACAAAAGAAATAGAATACCTAAAAAACTACATCTCGTTACAACAATTGCGATTTGACAACCGACTCGAACTTAGTTTCAGTACTAGTGGAATAATGGAAAATCAATTTATCGAGCCTTTTTTAATCCTTCCTTTTATAGAAAACAGTTTCAAAT
Source organism: Flavobacterium sp. (assembly GCA_017997335.1). Taxonomy (GTDB): domain Bacteria; phylum Bacteroidota; class Bacteroidia; order Flavobacteriales; family Flavobacteriaceae; genus Flavobacterium. The sequence goes on from JAGOFG010000129.1 coordinate 5,829, forward strand.
ACAGTTTAGATGACGTAAATTCTCAAGCATGGATCACCATTTCCATTACAGCTTCAGAAGAATGGCTAGTGATTAAAATTGAGAATAGTTTACCGCCAGTCTTTGCGAAAAATAAAGATGCAGAAAACCAGTACAGCGGAATTGGTATCGCTAATGTTAAACGGCGATTAGAATTGCTCTATCCAAATCAGCATATTTTGACTATCAAAAATGAAGTAGATTCCTTTTTTGTTTCTTTAAAAATAAAAATAAATGACACCCACTAGAATCAATTGTATCATTATAGAAGACGAACTTCCAGCGTCAATATTACTTGAAATGCATATTGCTAAATTTGATTTCTTGGAATTGAAAGGAAAATTCATGAGTACAAGCAATGCTTTAAACCTTTTGAAAACACAAAAAATCGATTTGCTCTTTTTGGATATTAATTTACCCGGAAAGTCAGGAATTGAATTTGCAAAATCGTTGCCAAAGGATATCGGAATCATTTTTACGACTGCCAATCCGCAACATGCAGTAGAGGGATTCGAATTGGAAGCAATTGATTATTTGTTAAAACCGATTTCATTCGAACGGTTTTCAAAAGCAATTCAGAAATACTGCAAAATTCAGAAAACAAATCAGGAATTTGAACAATTGGCGCAAGCAGAAACGGAGCTTCCTTTTATTTTTGTCAAGTGCGAAAGGAAAACACTTAAATTGTATCTGGATGAAATAGATTATTTTGAATCGCAAGGCAATTATCTGCTCATCCATACCGAAAGCGATTGTTTTAAAACGCATCAATCCATTACGGAAATGATCGAGAAATTACCCGAAGGATTATTTTACAGAATCCACCGCTCCTTTTTGATTCCCTTGAAAAAAGTCACTCAATTCAACAGCCGTTCAGTGACTATTAAAAATAAAGTTTTACCCATTGGACGACTTTACAGTACATCAACAATTAATTTCTTGCAATCGTTTATAAAAAAATAAGGGAGAGATTTTCTTTATTCTTTGATATAAAAAAAGCCAATCAGTTGATTTGAATGGCTTTTATATTATTATTTCGTAGATTCTCTTTCTTTCAACTTAGTTTTAATTACTTTGGTTTGATATGGCAAATGCTCTTCTTTAGATTCTAGACGATCAATTAATAATTGAGCGGCTACTTCACCAATTTCAACACCATGCTGAC
>JAGOFG010000130.1 GCA_017997335.1 Flavobacterium sp.
AAAGCTCAAAAACGAATGTTTTTGAGCTTTCTATTGCTTCTCATTGCGCTTGAAATTACTTAAGAAGCAATCTCCAAACGTTTCAATAAGTTTTTATTTAAGGTTTCTTGAGCGTAGTCTTTATCGATTGCTAATACTTTATCGTCTGAACTTGGTAATTCATACATAGCATCGGTCAAGACGGCTTCGCATAAAGAACGCAAACCACGTGCTCCTAATTTGTATTCTAAAGCTTTATCCACAATAAAATCTAATGCTTCATCTGTAATACTAAACACTACGTCATCCATCAAGAATAACTTTTCATATTGTTTGATTAAAGCATTCTTAGGCTGTGTCAAAATCGCTCTCAAAGTAGCTCTATCTAGAGGGTCCATATGCGTTAAAACTGGCAAACGACCAATGATTTCAGGAATTAGACCAAAATCCTTAATGTCTTTTGGAATAATGTACTGCAATAAATTGTCTTTGTCGATGTTATCCTCATTTTTTGAAGTAGAATATCCAACCGCTTGACGATTCAAACGTTTAGAAATAATACGTTCAACACCGTCAAAGGCACCACCTGCAATAAACAAAATATTTTGAGTATTTACTTCAACAAATTTTTGGTCAGGATGCTTACGGCCTCCTTTTGGTGGCACATTTACCACGGTTCCTTCTAACAATTTCAATAAAGCTTGTTGCACTCCTTCTCCAGAAACGTCACGAGTAATAGAAGGATTATCGCTTTTACGAGCAATTTTATCAATCTCATCTATAAATACAATTCCTCGCTCTGCTTTGGCTACATCATAATCTGCCGCTTGCAACAAACGAGTCAAGATACTCTCCACATCTTCTCCAACATAACCAGCTTCTGTCAAAACCGTAGCATCGACAATCGCCAAGGGAACATCTAGCATTTTAGCAATACTTTTGGCAACCAATGTTTTTCCGGTACCTGTTTGCCCCACCATAATGATGTTACTCTTTTCGATTTCTACATCGTCGTCTAATTGTTGTTGCATCAAACGCTTATAGTGGTTGTACACCGCTACAGACATCACTTTTTTGGTTTGCTCTTGACCAATAACGTATTGGTCCAAAAATGCTCTAATTTCTTTTGGTTTTTTCAAAATCAAATCACCCACTAACTTAGAGTTACCGTTTGATTTTAATTCTTCGAGAACAATTCCGTGCGCTTGCTCGATACATTTGTCACAAATATGTGCATCTATACCCGCAATCAATAAATTGGTCTCTGTTTTTTTCCTTCCACAGAAAGAACATTGTAACTGTTGTTTTGCCATCTTTTGAGCTTAGAAGTCAGAGGTTAGAAGTTAGAAGTTGTTGGGTATTCCACCTCTAACTTCTAATTTCTAATTTCTAACTTTATTTTATCTTCTTAAAACTTCATCTATCATTCCGTATTCTTTGGCTTCATCAGAAATCATCCAATAATCGCGCTCGCTATCCGCATATACTTTATCAAAAGGTTGACCGGAATGATGAGAAATGATTTTATACAATTCATCTTTCAATTTCAACATCTCGCGTAAGTTGATTTCCATATCTGAAGCTACACCTTGTGCTCCTCCTGATGGTTGATGAATCATTACTCGTGAATGCGGTAAAGCCGAACGTTTTCCGGCAGCACCAGCGCATAATAAAACAGCTCCCATAGAAGCGGCCATACCTGTACAAATAGTTGCTACATCTGGTTTGATGTATTGCATCGTATCATAAATTCCTAATCCTGCATATACGCTTCCGCCTGGTGAATTCAAGTAAATTTGAATATCTTTTGATGCATCGGCACTTTCTAAGAATAACAACTGTGCTTGAACAATATTCGCAATTTGATCATCGATACCTGTTCCTAAGAAAATGATTCTATCCATCATTAATCTCGAAAAAACATCCAATTGAGATACATTCAATTGACGTTCTTCAATAATGTATGGAGTCATATTCGTTGGATTCATTGCCGCTACGATTTTATCGTAATACATGGCATTAACTCCTTGGTGCTTTGTAGCAAATTTTTTAAATTCTTTACCGTAGTTCATTTTTTTTAAAGTTTAAAAGTTCAACGTTTAAAAGTTTAAGGTGTAATCTATAAATCCTTACTATTTAAACAAAAGAGCGTCAAAAAAAATCTTTTGACGCTCAAATATAACTATTTTTTACGGTTTCAGTTTTCTAATGAAATCATAAAGTTCTTATTTTCTTTTCAGAAATAAATCTTCTAATTTCTACTTTCAAACCTCAAACTTTAATTTATTCTCCGTAAGAAGCGGCAATAAATTCTTCGTAAGTAACTTCTTTAGTTGTTGGATTGGCTTTTTCTTTGAACAATTCCAATAATTTAGCCGCTACAACTTGATCAGAAAGTCTTCTTACTTCTTCTTGATTAGACAATACTCTAGCTACAATTCCTTGTACTTCCTCATCCGATGGATTCGTTTGTCCGAATTGTGCCATTTGTTGTTTAATTGCATTGGTAGTAAAGGTTTTCAAATCCTCAAAAGTAATTTGAATGTTACTTTGTGCCATCGCTTTTCCTTCAATCAATTGAAAACGCAATCCTTTTTCTGAACGTGCATATTCAACTTCTGCTTCAGCAGGAGATAATTTTTTCTCACCAACAGTTTGTAACCATTTTTTTAAGAATTCAGCTGGCAAATCAAATTTAGTGTTGTCAATCAAAAAGTTTTGAACATCAGCCAATAATTTTTGATCTGCTTGTTGAGCGAATTGCGCCTCAGCATCTTCTTTGATTTTTGCTTTCAATTCTTCTAATGTAGCAACATTTCCTTCACCAAATAATTTATCGAACAATTCTTGGTTCAATTCTGCAGGCTCAGAAGCATTGATTGCTTCAATAGTAAAATCAACATCAACTGCTAAGTCGTGTACATTATCGTGTCCTACTTTTAAGTAGTCCATCAATTGGTGATCGTCTTCAAATAAACCTTTAGTGTTTACGGTTACAACATCACCTACTTTTTTACCAATAAATAAATCTTGAGTCGCTTTGTCTTTGAAAGTATCTAATGCAATTGTTGTTGGATTGTTGATCCCATTTGCTTCGCTAGAGAAAATTCCAGTTAAATCACATCCTTCAGCAACCACTTCTTGAGGAATTGCTTTTCCGAATTGTTTTTGAATACGTGCTACTTGCCCATCAATTAATTTATCATCAGCAGTAACAATGTATTTTACGATGTCGTTTTTAGCTTCCAAATCCAATTCGAAATTAGGTACTAAACCAATTTCGAACTCAAAAGTCAATTCTTCCGCTGACCAATCTCTATTTTCTTCTTCTTTTGCAAGAGGAGTACCTAAAAGATTCAATCTTTCAGACTGAATGTAACGCTCCAAAGCCAAATCAATTACTTTTTTAACTTCTTCTATTTTGATTGCTTTTCCGTATTGTTTTTCAACCAAATCTTTTGGCACAGCACCTTTTCTAAAACCTTTAACTTGCGCCAATGGCATTTTTTCATTGATTCTTTTGGCTACTTGACCTTTGTAATCCATGTGTACCACAGTCATCACAATCGTTTCAGTCACAGCATCTATAGCTACTCTTTTAATATCCATCTTCTTCTTTTATTTACATTATAAAATTGGGTGGCAAAATTATAAAATTTTCAACTGGCAAACAAGCTTTTTATTTCCAACCTTTTGAATTGAAAAACAAGTAATTATTTAATTGATAATTGACCCATTTTGAGATGCAATTATAAAGCTTAACTGACCTCCACTAAAGTTGGCTTTTCAAAAAGAATATCAAATCAATACTAAAAACTCTGCCAGTTTAATTATTGAAGTACACCCGATTCCAAATGGCTTCATTAAAATTTTTCCCTTTCATAAAAAACGCATACATACCAACCGCAAAAACGGATTTAAACATAAATAAATAGATAATGATTGGCGCCATTGCAACTGTTTTACTCAAATTGCTTTCTGGGACAAAAGCGCTAAAAAGCAAACTAAGTAAGGCTGTGAAAATCACAAAATTTAGGATGTTTTTAAAAGGGGTCACCAACAACTTTCGGGCAGGATGCAAATCCTCGCCCCATTTATGAATTAAATAGTAATACCCATTTCCCAAAGGAGCAAACAAAAGTGGATCATCATAGCTAAGCAATTGAAAGGTTTTGGAAGTAGCCATAATTTTAAATCCTTGTAATGTGGTTTGATGCAAATTTTCGAGTCTTCGAATCTCAGAAATAGCTTCGGCAGGAAGATCATCCTTAAAATAATGACTGTCTAAAAAACGTAAACGATACGCTATGCAAATTGCTTTGATTTGGTCAATATGAAAAATCTTATCCGTTTCGAGTAAATCGATTACAAATTCATTTTGGTTTGTTGAACTTTTCTCTCGAATAGCGAACGCTATCTTATGTCTTTCGTGTGTATTCTGAGATAAAATTTGCTCCACTTGATGTAATAAAGTGTCGACATCGATTACTTTTTGACGGTCTTGTAGCAACTTCTCCTGCACGTTTGTCTTATCTAGTAACATCTTGTTGTTTTTTTTTGTATTTATACTCTCTTCATTTCTATTCTAATTGAAGATAAAGCATTCGCCAAAAACAAACAACTACCAAGCTGACTTTAAGCCAGTTGAACGAAAGTTAAAATTGAAAACAAAAAACAGTTTTGATTTTGGAATGTTAAAAATTTCAGCAACAGTTTTAAATCCATTTTTTCAAAGTCAAAATATCACCCACAGTCACCAGACCTGCAGTGGGCCCAATCAAGTTTTGACCAAAAAGCACATTATTCCCTTTCATGCGATATTTCGCCAAAGTTTTAAGTGGCTCTTTGCCAGAAATAACGCCTCTTTCTTGGTCAATTGTCGTCATTACGCAACGCCCACAAGGTTTGACTCCATAAAAAAGCAAGGTGCCAATGTTGAATTCTCTCCAAGTGTCTTCTTCGTAGGGCTCCCCTCCTGTAAACACAAAATTGGGTCGAAAACGACTCATATTGATTGGACTTTTTAATCGATTATTCAAATCGTCTAATGAGGACTGACCGATTATTAAAAAAGGATAAGCATCGGAAAAAGAAGTAACATCCGAGGACGAAATTGAATAGTCGGTATCTACTTTTCTGTGACTTTCATCTGGCATGTACACCAATCGAGCAGAAAATCCCAAAATTGCAGAAAACCATGCAGAAATTGCTTCATCAACTTCGAAAGCTTGTATGAAATCCTCCCAAACAGTTACTGTAAACAAAGATTGGTCTATAGTATAATGAAGAGGTACTTCGATAAAAGAACCCGTTTTCCGATAGGTTATAACCATTCCGCTTGTACGCATTTCAGGCTGAAAAAGTGCCAAAACTGCGTGCTCTCGCTGAGATAAAAACGTTCCGTTTTCGTCTACTAACAACCAGCGCCTGTCGTGCTCCAAACCACGATCTGTAAGCTGTGCTTGCGACAAAGAAATCCCACCAAGAGATTTCACTGGATAAATCCAAATTTCTGATAATAGCAACATACTTCTATTTATTGTCTACAATTTATGCGTTCTCCTTTTTTGTGCTTTTCCTTTGGATTAGGAATCGCTACCAATTAGCCTTTTAAGAATTCAAATCTTTTTGTTGTTAAAAAAGAATTTTGTTGACTAGCCCCGGTAGGAGCGGCATCCTTTGTCTTTTTTTTTTCAAAAAGACAAAGATATAGCGGATGACGGGACCAATCGTTCTTATGAAAAACAGTCGTGGTGCTCCAAAAAAACTACTTACTCTTTTATAAAAATCTTATAAGATATCGATTGTAGTATTGAAAGTACGACACTAAAAACTAAAGCTGTCCAAAAAGAATCCACTGTAAATCCTCCCACAATTTTGGTACACATAATAATTACAATTGCATTGATTACGAGTAGAAACAATCCTAAAGTAAAAATGGTAAATGGCAAAGTGAATAAAATCATTATGGGTTTGATAAAAATATTAATGATTCCCAAAACGAAAGCGACAATAAGAGAGGTGACAAAACTAGCCACATGAACTCCAGACATAAAGTTGGCGATGAGTAAAACCAATACAGCAGTGATTACAAGACGGAGTATTATTTTCATATATGTAAAAGTTATTTGTTAGTGATTATATATGGTATCGCCTTTCTGTATCGATGTTTGTTTGCAACAAATCTGTTTAATGGCGATTTCCTAATTATTTGATTTTGAATAAAAATATTAAAAAGAAATGATGTTGTGCTTACTTTTTGAAAAAATCCATACAGTACTCAAAAAACAAAACTGGATTCTCTGCATGAAGCCAATGTCCTGCACCTAAAATAGTTTTTATCTCCGAATTAGGAAATTGACGTTTTATTTCTGGAATATCATTATCTACGATATACTTTGAATTGCCTCCTCGAATAAAAAGTGTTGGCAAATCAATATGACTTTCTTCTGGAAGCGGCTTACCAATTTGCTCAATTTTTTGATTAAAGACATTTAAATTGAATCGAAAAGCCAATTGACCGGGTTCCTTCCAATACAAACTTTTCAATAAAAACTGACGAGTACCAAAGTCGGGAATAGCAATTGCAAGCAAGGCATCTACTTCATTTCGACTTGGCTTTGTTGAAAAATCAACTGAATTCAAACCACTAAGAATATCTTGATGATGGGGCGCATAATACTTAGGGCCAATATCGGCAACGACTAGCTTACGAATCAATTCTGGATAAGTAGCCGCCAAAAGCATTGCCACTTTACCCCCCATAGAATGTCCAATGATATCGATATTTGTTAAACTATTCGCTTTACAATAGTCGTACACATCTTGCACCATCAACTCATAACTAAAATCATCCGAGTGAAAACTGCGTCCGTGATTTCGCAAATCCAAAAGATGTACTTGATACCCTTGCTCTACAAACTGAGTTCCTAATGTTTTCCAATTGTCTGACATTCCAAGAAAGCCGTGCATAATAACTAAAGGCTGACCTGAACCTTCTATTTTTGAGT
>JAGOFG010000029.1:0-8806 GCA_017997335.1 Flavobacterium sp.
CAGCAGGTAGTTTTTTGTCATTTTTGTAAGCTTTTTCACAAAAGTAATTTATTTTTTCAAGTAATCCCTTATAAATGAAAAACTTATTTGTTATTCCTTTTTTTGTTGTGAAAGTTTATTGGTTTTATTCAAAAATAAGGTATTCCTCATGCTCGTTATGAAGTAATCATTCGTCTTCATCATCTTAAAATAAGAACATTCTTTGGTTTGTATTTATTAACGAGTTGAAAAATTTTGCTATAGATAACGAAAAGTTTAAAAATAAGCTATCTTTAATTCATATTCAAAACCCTGAAAATCATGAAAAAAGCATTTACATATAGTTTATTTCTTTGGGTAATTTGCTTGTACTCTCAAGAAAAAACAACCTTGGGATTAACCTTGAATCATCTGGCTATTTCGGTAAGAGATGTCAATATAGCAGCGAATTTTTATTCCAAAATCTTGTACTTGACCGAGATTACCAATCGCACTCAAAAAGAAGGCATTCGTTGGTTTTCTTTAGGAGATGGGAAAGAGTTGCATTTGATTTCTACGATTACTTCGCCAGTGACAATCAATAAAGCCGTGCATTTGGCTTTAACAACGTCACATTTTGATGCCTTGATAAAGCAATTGCAAAAAGAACACATTCCATTTTCCGATTGGCCAGGAGAACCCAACAAAATCACCACTCGTGCTGATGGTATTCAGCAAGTTTATTTTCAGGACCCAGATGGGTATTGGATAGAAGTAAATAGTTTCGCAAGCAAATAATTTATTTAGTTTCTCCGTACCTCCTGCCAAGATATTAAACTTTGAAAATTTACTTGGCGTCTCTGCGGCTTAGCGAGCTAAAACTCACGCAAAGGCGCAGAGGCGCAAAGAACATAAACTACCAAGAACCTAAATAATTTCAGCAATACAAGACTTCTTTAGAATGGTACAATTCACGGATAGTCATATAATTTAAAATAAATCAAGTGTATTTTTCCCCTATTTTTGCATTTTTATTTTAGAATACCACACTATATGAGAACATTAGTTATTGGAGATATACACGGCGGTTTGCGTGCCTTGCATCAAGTGTTGGAGCGAGCCAAAGTAACCCCATCCGATCAATTGATTTTTTTGGGCGATTATGTCGACGGCTGGAGCCAGTCTCCACAAGTTATCGATTTACTCATCCAAATGAAAAAAACACATAACATAATCTGTATTAAAGGAAATCACGATGAACTTTTTTTAGACTACCTAGATAGCGGCAAAGACAACCCCCTGTGGTACAAACACGGTGGAGAAGCAACCGTATTGGCTTATGAAAAAGTGGACAAAGCTACCATTCAGCAGCATATCGAATTCTTACACTCTTTAGACAATTATTACCTAGACGAGCACAATCGATTGTTTATTCACGCGGGTTTTACCAATCTTAATGGAATCCATTATGAATACTTTCCTCGCTTATTTTATTGGGACAGAACCCTCTGGGAAACAGCTGTTGCCTTAGATAAATCCTTGCCCAAAGACCATTTATCTTATCCCAAACGCCTAACGCTTTATAACGAAATTTATATCGGTCATACCCCAGTCACGCGATTAGAGCAAACCATACCCGTTCAAATGGCGAATGTTTGGAATGTAGACACCGGTGCCGCCTTCAAAGGCTCATTAACCATTATGGATGTCGATTCCAAACAATTTTGGCAAAGTGAACCACTTCCTAATTTATACCCAACCGAAAAAGGAAGAAATTAAAAAACCTATATTTGCAAAAAAAATAAACTAAATAACTATGAAAAAAATTTTTACAATTGTATTACTAGGAGCATTTTCTATGGTAAATGCACAAGCGTTCAGCGGAAAAGGTGATGCTAAATTAAACATTGGTTTAACTGCTCAAAACGGCGGAAGTGGTATCCAAGCTTCTACTGATTTTGGTTTAGGAGAAAATTTCTCTATTGGTATCCTTGGTTCTTATTTACTTGGCGGAAGTCATATTGAAGATGTATCTTTTGAATATCGTTTTGATGCAAAAGCAAGATTCAATGCCAATCTAGGAAATGTGTTAAATATTTCTCCAAAATTTGATTTGTATCCAGGTTTGAATTTAGGTTTGAAAAACTTTGGCGGTCATCTTGGAGCTCGTTATTTCTTCTCGGAAGGATTTGGTGTTTTCACTGAATTTTCTGCTCCATTTGCAAAATATGATAAGGATGCTGCTTCAAAATACAACAACAGTAGCTCTTTTAGCATCGGAGCTTCTTTTAACTTGTAATAGTTAGTTTCAAAATAATAAAATGCGGCAAGATGAACATCAAGCCGCTTTTTTTGTGGTTATTAATTTCGATGTGAATGGAACGCAGATTACACAGATTGAATGGATAGTGACAGATTTCTTAATTATAAAGTTAGATCTTAAACTTTTTTATACGTGTTAATCCATTCAATCCCTGTTATCTGTGTTCTAATTTAAAATTATTACAAATCAAATTTAATCCCTTGTGCCAAAGGTAAATTGGTTGTATAATTAATCGTATTTGTTTGACGACGCATATACACTTTCCAAGCGTCAGAACCTGATTCTCTTCCGCCACCAGTTTCTTTTTCTCCACCAAAAGCACCTCCAATTTCGGCTCCCGAAGTTCCAATATTCACATTGGCAATGCCACAATCTGACCCTGCTACTGACAAGAAACGTTCTGCTTCACGCAAATTATTGGTCATAATAGCAGAAGACAAACCTTGAGCCACACCATTTTGTAACTCGATCGCATTTTCAACATCGCCACTGTATTTCATCAAATACAATACAGGAGCAAACGTTTCGTGTTGTACAATTTCGAAATTGTTTTGAGCTTCAGCAATAGCTGGTTTTACATAACAACCGCTCTCATAGCCTTCACCCGTGAGGACGCCACCTTCTACTAAGATTTTACCGCCTTCGGCTACTACTTTGGTCAACGCTTGATTATACATTTCAACGGCTTGTGTATCAATAAGTGGTCCCACGTGGTTTTTTTCATCCAATGGATTTCCAATTCTCAATTGCCCGTAAGCAGCCACAATAGCGTCTTTTACTTTGTCATAGATACTTTCGTGGATAATTAGTCTTCGGGTTGAGGTACAACGTTGTCCTGCGGTTCCAACAGCGCCAAAAACAGCTCCAATCACGGTCATTTTGATATCTGCATCAGGAGTCACAATTATCGCATTGTTTCCGCCCAATTCTAAAAGTGATTTTCCTAAACGACCAGCAACCGTTTGTGCTACAATTTTCCCCATTCTAGTAGAACCCGTAGCTGAAATTAAGGGAACACGAGTGTCTTTGGTTAACAATTCACCAATAGTGTAATCGCCGTTAATCAAACAAGAAATTCCTTCAGGAAGGTTGTTTTCTTTTAACACTTCCGCAATAATATTTTGACAAGCTACTCCGCAAAGAGGCGTTTTTTCAGAAGGTTTCCAAACACAAACATCGCCACAAATCCAAGCCAAAGCTGTATTCCAAGCCCAAACCGCTACCGGAAAGTTGAAGGCAGAAATGATACCCACTACCCCAAGTGAATGGTATTGCTCATACATTCTGTGTCCTGGACGCTCAGAATGCATCGTCAATCCGTGTAACTGACGGGACAATCCTACTGCAAAGTCACAAATGTCAATCATTTCCTGAACTTCGCCGTAGCCTTCTTGCAACGATTTCCCCATTTCATAAGAAACCAATTTTCCTAAAGCTTCTTTGTTTTTGCGTAATTTTTCTCCAAACTGACGCACAATTTCACCACGTTGTGGGGCTGGCATCAATCGAAATGTTTTGAAAGCAGCTGTCGCAGTTTGCATCACTTTTTCATAATCCGCAGCTGAACTTGTCGTTACTGAGGCAATTAATTGTCCGTCTACAGGAGAATAACTTTCTAATAATGAACCGCTCGCAAAGTGTTGCGTTCCAGTAGAAGTTCCTTCATTTACCGCTTTAATTCCTAGTTGCGCTAGGGCTTCGTTCATTCCGAATTGAGTTGCTATTGTTGTCATTGTAACTTTTTTAGTTAAAATTGTTATATTTTTTCGTAAAGATAGTGTTTAGATGCAAATTTCAAAGAAGTGTTCCTAGTTAAAATTAGTAAACACCAAAAAATCAAGACTTTCTGTTGATTGAAGTCCTTTTGAGAAGCCGTAAAAGTAACCTAAATCGCAAAATTAAGATGGATTTCATCTAAAAAAAACAGCCATTTTCAGCAGAAGCCGTACTTTTAACCTTTAATTTTCAATGCAGAAAAGATGAGAAAAGTTTTTGGATGGGTGCTGTTGTTTTTAATGTCCACGATAGTTTCTTTTGGACAAAAAGCAAAACCCGTTTTTGAAGTCGTCCCTTTGGGAGTGTATGGCGGAATCGATGAGCGTAATTTATCAGCCTATTTAGTGGCTCCTATCGGAACAAAGGAATACGTTTGTTTAGATGCTGGAACCGTTCATTCGGGCATTGAAAAAGCAATCGAAAAAGGCACTTTCTCCGTTCCTTCGAGTACCGTTTTACGCCAATACATCAAAGGCTATTGTATTTCACACGCGCATTTGGACCACGTGTCGGGTTTGATAATCAATTCGCCTGCCGACTCGACCAAAACCGTTTATGCCATAGCTCCTGCTATGAAAATGATGCAAAACCATTATTTTAACGACCAGACTTGGGCGAATTTTGGCGATGAAGGTTTGGGGAAACCCTTAAAAAAATACCATTTCGAAACCCTTTCTTTTGCGAAAACGATACCTATTTCGAATACTTCGATGACGGTGCAAGCGTTTCCGTTGAGTCATGTAAATCCTTACGAAAGCACAGCATTTTTAATCAAAAAAGACAACAATGCAATCTTGTATTTAGGCGATACAGGACCTGACTCCGTAGAAAAAACCACAAACCTTGCCGACCTTTGGAAAGCCATCGCGCCATTGATTCAAAAGCAAGAGTTGAAAGGTATTTTGATAGAAGTTTCGTTTCCTAACGAACAACCCGATGCGTTCCTATTCGGACACTTAACACCGAAACATTTGATGAAAGAAATGCAGGTTTTAGCAGCACTCACTGGCAAAGAAGCCTTGCAAAAGTGCAAAATCATCATTACCCATTTGAAACCTCCTGCTGCTTCCATCCAAAAAATAAAGCAACAATTAGCGGCTCCAAACGATTTGGGATTGACTTTCGTTTTTCCTGAACAAGGGGTGCGTATGGAGTTGTAGTTTACTATTGAAAAAAAAAATGAAACATATAAGACATTTAAGTTTCTATTTTTTTCAACCATATAAGGCATTTAAGGTCATTTAAGTTTTGTTTAAAACCGTACTGTGGTAAAAAATTTAACCACAAAGGACACAAGGTTTTGCACTAAGTTCACAAAGGAATGCTATATAATTTTGTGCTTCTTCGTGACTTCTTTGTGTTGCTTAGTGGTAAAAAAACGCAATGTTCACTAAGTAAACTCTTCAATGACCTTAAATGTCTTATATGGTTCAATAAACAATAAGATAATTCACAAGCATTTACTCAAAGGATTAAAAACTTAATTGCCTTATATGTTTTGAAAGTTTAGTGCAAACGTTTATTTCTTCCCAATAAATCTTTGGTCGGTATCCATCACGGTGCCACAATTTTGGCAAGTACGCAACGCTTCAGAACTATAGAAATGTTGAAAATGAGGCAGAAAATCTTTTTCAATGTTGTGGAGTTCAAAATAGACTTCGTGCAGTTTATGATTACAAGACTCACAATGCCAAAGCAAACCATCGGTAAAACCCAATCCTGCTCTTTTGCGTTCAATCACTAGTCCAATAGAACCTTCGGAACGTACAGGCGAGTGCGGAATTTTAGCGGGATGCAAATACATATCTCCTGCGTGCAGTTCCATTTCTTTGCGCTGCCCTTCTTCTTGGATGATGACTTTTATACTGCCTTCGAGTTGGTAAAACAGCTCTTCCGTTTCGTTGTAGTGGTAATCTTTTCGGGCATTCGGACCCGCAACAATCATCACGATATAGTCACCAGAATCAACATAAAGATTCTTGTTGCCAACGGGTGGTTTTAGTAACTCACGGTTATCTTGAATCCATTGGTTGAGGTTGAAGGGTTTTGCTATGGCCATTGTTTTTGTGCTAAAATTGGAAAGGCTAAGATAAGGAAAATGATACTATCAAATGATACTATCAAAAACCGATTCTTCCCCTACTTAACGGAATGCGCTTATAAAAAAGTTAGCCACCAATTGCACCAATTGTCACAAATGCACATCGAAATTGAAACCGAATGTCTCGAATTTCATCAATCTTAATAATTTGTGCCATTAAAACACATTGTTATTCGTTATTATTAGTGAATTCGTGGCGGAAATTATCGAGTGCCTATTTCCCTTCTCTAATCAAATAAACATACACAGGGAAATGGTCACTGTACCCAACTTCGGTTAGGGAATGCCTGAGTGGATAGCCTTTGTATTTTCCTTGCGTTTGAATGAGGTAATTCCGTTGAAAAATACCTGCTTTCCAATACTGCCAAGTCGAATAATCCGAACTGAGCCAAGTGCCTGTAAGCATAATTTGGTCAAAAACATCCCAAGCATCTTGGTGTGCGATGGTTCCCAATCCCTTGCTCAACAAAGCTTCAAAAGGATTGAAGATTTCGTGTGGAGCTACCGCTGTTTTTTTTCCTTTGGCACCCAAAGCCACTTTTATGCTCTTGTTATGAGGTCCATCATTGAGGTCACCCATCGTAATGATTTTTGCATTGACACTGAGTTGTTGCAACGAGTCGATAATTTTTTTGTTCAGTTTTCCTGCGGCCTCTCGGTACGCACTTGTTTTTTGCTCGCCACCCGAACGAGAAGGCCAGTGATTGATAAGGAGATGGATTTCTTCTCCTTCCAAATAGCCACTAACGAGTAATTGGTCTCGAGTGTAAATCCTTTTGGTTGGTGCTAAAATAGGAACATCATCTTCTGTTTTTTCAGCCAATGATGCAGCAGTATTGGTTTTTTCAGACTCAGGAGTAGCATTCAAATACAAGGGAATCGAACTGAAGTTTGTTGGTCGAAACCATTTTTTTCGGTATAACAAAGCCACATCAATGCCACGCTTGTCGGGCGAATCAAAGTGAATGATACCATATTCGGCCTCTTGTAGTTGAGATTGTTGAATCAAATCTTCGAGTACGGCTCGGTTTTCGATTTCGCATCCGCCGATAAAAGTCGGCAATTCTTTGTTTTCGGGCGTACCAATTTCCGAAAGGACTTGTGCCAAATGATGGAGCTTGGTTTGGTATTTTGCTTTCGTCCATCGTTGCAAACCATCGGGCGTCCATTCTTCGTCAAAAGTATCGGGGTCGTTGATGGTGTCAAAAAGGTTTTCAAAATTGTAAAACGCAACCGTATGTATTTTGAATTTTTTGTTTTGGGGAAATAGAGGAGATGTCCCCAAAACAAGCAAGAGTCCAAAAATCAACCAGTTATACTTCATATATATTATACTAAAATCGCTACAAGTAAAGTTAAGGGATTTCCATTAGAAACCGCTGCATATTTTAGGATTTGCCTATATTTGTTTTTTAACTCAGTTTTGAAACTATTGAAATCCAACTTAAACATTATTACCAATCGACAAGCAAAAGCCAATAGCAACAAAGGTCATTTTTTATGGCAAGCTTTGTTTTTTGTTTTTGTATGCTCGATTACTAACAGTCAAGCTCAAAAAATGATGATTACACCACCCGTACTTCAAAAAGGAGATACCGTTGCCATTGTGGCTACCGCTCGAAAAAATATCGAAGATAATTTACAACCTACTATCGACTTATTGCATAGCTGGGGGCTAGAAGTGGTGATTGGAAGCACCATTGGTTTAGACCAAAATCAATTGGCGGGAACCGATGCGCAACGTGCTGCCGATTTTCAAAAGCAAATGGACAACCCAAATATTAAAGCCATTTGGTGCGCTCGTGGTGGCTACGGAACGGTAAGAATGATAGATTTATTGGATTTTTCTACTTTCAAAAAGCACCCTAAATGGATTGTAGGCTTTAGCGATGTTACCGTTTTGCACAATCATTTGAATACGTTGGGTTACAAAACCATACACGGAACGATGCCTGTGAG
Source organism: Flavobacterium sp. (assembly GCA_017997335.1). Classification (GTDB taxonomy): domain Bacteria; phylum Bacteroidota; class Bacteroidia; order Flavobacteriales; family Flavobacteriaceae; genus Flavobacterium. The sequence goes on from JAGOFG010000029.1 coordinate 8,118, forward strand.
TATTCCTAGAACCGCTCCAGAATCGATTGCTACTTTGTACAAAGCCTTGTTTGGACAACCATTAGTCTACACTATTGAACCTACTGCAATGAATCGTTTCGGCAAAGCCAAAGGAGAATTGGTAGGTGGGAATTTATCGATTTTGTATAGTTTGTTTGGTTCGCCTTCTGCTATTGATTGTTCGGATAAAATTCTTTTTATCGAAGATTTAGATGAGTATTTGTACCACATCGACCGTATGATGATGAACCTGAAACGCAACGGTTGTTTGGAAAGCATCAAAGGAATTATCGTAGGCGGTATGACCAAAATGAAAGATAATGATATTCCTTGGGGCAAAAATGCGCTTGAAATTATTGAAGATGTAACCAAATCCTATAACATTCCAGTGGTGTATAATTTCCCAGCGGGGCATATTAAGGACAATCGCGCTTTGATTTTGGGAAACACCATTACACTTGAAGTCACGGCTACAGGGACTACTGTGGTTTTTGAATAGTTTTTGGGTTGAAACATATAGGTTTATAATTTTTTATTGAACCATATAAGGCATTGAAGGGAATTTAAGTTGAGTTTGAAAATAATTTTTGGTTGAACCATATAAGTCATTGAAGGGCATATAAGTTGCTTTAAAATAATACATTAGGTTTTAACCACGAGGGACACAAAGGCTTGCACAAGGTTCACAG
>JAGOFG010000029.1:8906-21581 GCA_017997335.1 Flavobacterium sp.
TTTAAGTTGAGTTTGAAAATAATTTTTGGTTGAACCATATAAGTCATTGAAGGGCATATAAGTTGCTTTAAAATAATACATTAGGTTTTAACCACGAGGGACACAAAGGCTTGCACAAGGTTCACAGAGAAAGGTTTTCTTTTATTCGATTAACTCAGAACAATCATTGTACTTAAATGATCTTATATGCCTTATATGGTTAATTTAAAAAAAACGAATATGACTTATATGTTTAAAATTTCAAATGGATTTTGATTTAAAATATGGCAGCACATAACGAATTAGGAAAACTAGGTGAGGAGCTAGCGGTTGATTTTCTGAAAAAAGAAGGTTACACGATTTTAGCTACGAATTGGATTTTTCAGAAGGCGGAGATTGATATTTTGGCTCAAAAAGAAGATATTTTGGCCGTTGTTGAGGTCAAAACACGCTCTTCTATCGAGTTTGGATTGCCACAAGACTTCGTAAAACCAAAAAAAATCCAATTATTGGTAAAAGCTGTAGACGCTTATGTGACCCTCAACGAAATCGATGTAAATGTACGATTTGACATTATTGCGATTCATAAAGAGAAGGAATCCTTTGCTATTGAACACCTTACCGACGCTTTTTTTCATTTTTAATCGAAAAAAATCCGATGTTATATTTGTAACAAATTGTTTTTTATTTATATTTGCAAAGAGATTTAACACATTTTGTCAGTTAAATCTAATCTTTCTCTAAAAAAATTAAAAATGTATTTGTTATGAAAACTGTTTCTTCAATTGTTGAAAATTACATCAAAACCAAACCTTTTTTATTGAACGCTCTTTCTTTGGGTATTATCAATTTGACTTCATTATCTCGGAATATTATGACCGAATTAGAAAGTGAATTTGGTAAAGAGGTAAAACAAGGCGCTGTGGTGATGGCTTTGAAACGATTAACAGAAGAATTGGATTTCAAATTGAATCATAAAATAAATAAAGTAATCAAAAACATTGGTGAGATTACGGTTCGCTCGGAGTTGACGGATTACACTTTTGCGGTTTCTGACATTGTTTTGAACAAGCAAGCTGATTTGATTACCGACATTAATACGTTTTCGGATATTTTCTATACTTCCTCACGTGGGGTTAATGAGATTAATATTGTAGTGAGTAACAGCGTGAATCACTTGGTTGAAAAACATTTTTCTAGTGAGAAATTAATTCAGAAATTAGAAAATTTGGCCTCGATTACGGTTAAGTTGCCAAAAGAAAACATAGTGGTTCCGGGTATTTACTACTTCATTTTTCAGCGTTTGGCTTGGGAAGGAATCATTATCAATGAGGTGATTTCGACTTCGAATGAGTTTACTATCTTGGTGAATGAGAATGAAGTAGATGTAGCCTTTAAAGTAATCAAAGATTTGAAAAATTAGGAATACATTCCAAAATAATATGAAAACGAGGCCTAGTGCTTCGTTTTTTTTTGTGCAAGAAAGTCAAAGAAATGTTTACAAAAAAAGACGATGCTTACTCTTAGCCCCGATGGGAGGGAAAATCCTTTTTATCCCTTTTTCGGGATAAAAAGATTGGAAGGACAGCGGGACTTTGCTTACTGATGTACCCATTTTTTGCTGCTCCTAAAAACAATGGTGCGGCTTGGGGTGAAATTAATGGTCGCTAATGCTTAAATTTACATTTTATTACACAAAACGATGTCATTATCTCCTTCTTATCAAAAGTTTAAAGACCAAATTGCCGCTGTGCTCGACTCGGGGCGCATAATAACAAATCCTTTGCAAACCTTGGCGTATGGAACGGATGCAAGTTTTTATCGGTTGATTCCGAAGATGGTGCTTTTGGTACATTCTGAAGCCGAAGTGGTGGCGATTATCAAAGCGGCAAATGCCTTGAATATTGCTTTGACGTTTCGAGCGGCGGGAACGAGTTTGTCGGGACAAGCGATAACGGACTCGGTTTTGGTCGTTGCGACGCACGGCTGGAAGCATTACGAATTACTAGATGACAAGCAAAAGATAAAACTAGAACCCGGAATTGTAGGCGCTAGAGCGAATACTTTTTTGGCGCCACACGGATTAAAGATTGGTCCCGACCCGGCTTCTATTGGTGCGGCGATGATTGGCGGAATTGTAGCCAACAACGCCAGCGGAATGTGCTGCGGAACGGCTCAGAATTCCTATAAAACCATTGCAGATATTCGAATGATTTTGCACGACGGGACAGTTCTAGACACAGCCGATGCGGAAAGTGTGGCTTCGTTTTATGAAACGCAGGCGCATTTAATTGAGGAAATTAAGGACTTGCGACATACTATTATTGCGAATCCAGCTTTGGAGGAGCGCATTCGTCAGAAATTTAAAATTAAAAATACTACGGGCTATAGCATCAATGCTTTGGTGGATTATGAAGACCCTATTGAGATTATCAAGCATTTGATGGTGGGTTCTGAGGGGACTTTGGCATTTATTTCGAATGTGACTTTCAAGACGGTTGTAGACGAAAAGCATAAATCTTGCTCGTTGTTGATTTTCAATTCGATTCAGGACGCATGTAACGCGACGATTTTGTTGAAATCAAGCCCCGTTGCCGCAGTAGAATTGCTAGACAGAGATTCCATTCGCTCGGTAGAAAATGACCCTGAAGCACCTGATTATTTTAAAACGTTACACGAAGATGCTTGCGCCTTATTGGTAGAATGTAGAGATAATAATCTTGATGTATTGAAAATCAAGCAACAACAGGTTCGTGAGCAAATTAGTTCGATTCCAACTTACACGGATTATGAATTCACATCAGATCCCAAACAATATTATTTTAATTGGAAGGCCAGAAAAGGTTTGTTGCCCACGGTAGGCGGTTTGCGAAAAACAGGAACGACAGTGATTATTGAAGACGTGGCTTTTCCGTTACCACAATTGGCCGAAGCTTGTGTGGCTTTGAAAGGATTATTTAAAAAATACGAATACGATGACGCGGTTTTGTTTGGACATGCGCTAGAAGGGAATTTGCATTTTGTGTTTTCGCAAGATTTCTCGAGTCCTAAGGAAGTACAACGCTACGAAGATTTAATGGCCGAATTGGCGATAATTGTCGTGGATCAATTTGGAGGCTCTCTGAAGGCGGAACACGGAACGGGACGTAATATGGCACCTTTTGTGGAAAAAGAATGGGGAGCGGCGGCTTATGATATTATGAAGCGGATTAAGAAGATCTTCGATCCTAAGAATCAAATCAATCCCGATGTTTTGATTAATCCCGATCCAAAAGCGCATTTGAAACACTTAAAACCTTTACCAGAATCTCACGCTATTATTGATAAATGTATGGAATGTGGATTCTGTGAACCGCATTGTGTCTCCGAAGGATTGACGCTTTCACCCAGACAACGCATTGTTATTGCCAGAGAAATCAGCCGATTAGAAGCAACGAATGAAGACTCGCAACGATTGGCAGACATTCGGAAAGATGTTACTTATCAATTGGATGAAACTTGTGCTACCGATGGTTTGTGTGCTTTGGCTTGTCCTGTTCACATTGATACGGGTAAGTTTGTCAAACATTGGCGAGCCGATGCGATTACGGATACACAAAAGAAAGTAGCGAACTACATAGGTTCAAATATGGAAAGTACCACCGCTATGATGCGAATGGGATTAAAAGTAGTGTCGTTTTTTCACTCAGTTTTTGGGACCAGAATTATGTCTTCGATTTCTAGTGGAATGCATTGGATTTCAAGAGGTACTATCCCAAAATGGATTCCTCAAATTCCGAAAGGAGCGGATAAAATTAAGTAAACGAAAGATTGGCCACTGATTCACGAATTGGTTTTAAAAAAAGAGTCACTAATTTGCAGATTTTAATTGGAATAGCATAAAGGAAATAACCGCAAATTCGCAAATTTTAATTTAAGTAGTTGTAAAATTTAATTTGCGAATTTGCGGTGAAATAATTTTAAGATTTAGTGCATTCGTGGCAAAAATAAATAAATATGGCTGATTTAAAAGTAGTGTATTTCCCTTCCTGCATCAATCGTGCGATGGGAAAAAACGAATTTCAAAAAGAAGAAGACCTTCAACTCACAGCACTGACGCATCAGTTGTTAGTGCGGGCGGGCTACACCATTATTTATCCAAAAGAATTGGATGCGCATTGTTGTGGAATGCCTTTTTCGAGCAAAGGTTTTACCGAGGTGAATCATAAGCAATCTCAGCTTTTAGAAGCTGATTTGCTTCGTGTTTCAGATAATGGCAAGTATCCTATTTTGTATGATATGAGTCCTTGTTTTTACCATTCCAAAGAAGAATTCACCAGCAATTTGAAAATTGTTGACCCAATTGCCTTTATGTTGGACTTTGTCCTACCCAAATTAACCGTAAAAAAGAAAAAGGAAGCCGTGGCTATTTTTCCCGTTTGTTCGGTTAAAAAAATTGGCAAAATGGACCAATTATTGGCTTTGGCGCACTATTGTGCAGAGCAAGTGACGATGATTGACAGTAACTGTTGTGGCTTTGCAGGTGACCGTGGTTTCTTGATTCCTGAGTTAAACGAACACGGATTAAGAGATATTAAAAATCAAATACCGAGTAATTGTACTAGTGGATATTCAACCAGTAGGACGTGTGAAATTGGTTTAGAAAAAGCCAGTGGAATATCGTTTACTTCTATTTTTTATTTGATTGAAGAAGTGACGCGATAGCTTTAATTAGCTGCCGACTGCCCATCATACTTCATTTTTCTCAAAATTCTTAGCGCTTCTTTGAAAGACAAATACACTTGTGGAAAAGGTTTAAGAACCGCTTTGGCATCAATTAATTTTTGTTTGGCATCCTCAAATCCGTTGAGGTAGCAAATCATCAAAGTAGAAGGTAGATTTTCTAGGTCTTTTAACTCTCTATCGTTTAGCAATTGTCCTTTTTGAAGTTTGTTCAATAAAGCACTATTTGCATTATAAATGTGGTATAACATTTTGGTATTGAATTCGGGGGGTTCAAACAGAAAATCCCTGTCGATTTTGTAATAGCCATTATCGTGAAAACGCAAGGTTTGTTTTTCCAAAGGATAATAACTGGTTTTGTCATTCAATCCCAAAGGAACATATTCAATAATGGTAAAGGTATCCTCGTCAAAAGTAATTTCTACCACGTCTTGAGCAGAGTAAAACAGCTTAATTTGTTCATTGATAAGGGCTATGTCTACTCTAGACAAATACGTTTTTCCTTTGTAATGTTTGGCTATTCCCGCCCAGCAAATCACGAACAACTCCTTGAAAACTTTGTATTTAGGAGACATATCTTTATGACGAAAATTCATAAAATCAATCACACCATCTAATGTATATGCTATACTGTTGCGTGAATTGTTTTCAATCCCAATAACCGTTTCTGTATTTTGATAGTTGCGTTCTATTTCGCCTTCTACAGGGAGTGTGTTGCTTCCTCTTCTTATAAAAACCGTATTGGCAAGTATCGTATGAATTCCTTTTTTGAAGAAAGAGGTCTTCGGATTGGGTTTAATGGTTACTAAACCTATTACTTTGTCTTTGGGTAAATTGGGGAAAGGTACATTTTCATACTGAATCTGAGGCGGATTTTCGAGAAAGGCATTCACCAAATTCTGAATCCGACTGTCGTCAAAAAAATCATCGCCCACAATGGCATTATCTTGGTCTTCAACACCTACGACTATGTATGAATTGTTGGTAGGATTGGAGTTGGATAAAGCGCAAATGTGTTTCAAAAATTTGGCTTTTCCTTCTCTAGAATGCAGATTCAATTGTCTTTTTTTGTCATAAAAACTGCTCTCATCATTATGAGCCAATAGGTTCTTAATAAGCAAGCGTTTGTTAATCATGACTTGTGTGGTCTTACATAGACTTTAGGTCTCTAAAAGTACACTTTTTTGATGGTATAGTAAAGAAAAAGAACTATCTAGCTTTTAAAAAAAAATATATACTTCAACTATCAGATCGATACTATTTCATATAATACATTCATTCTTTAATGAGCTATTTAGATACTTAATCCATTTTTAGCGTCTTTGCGTCTTAGCGAGACAAATTTCACGCAAAGTCGCAGAGACGCAAAGTATATTCTCAACATTTTGAGTCTAGCTAGGAGTTACGGATAATTGTCATATAAAACAATTTCACTCAACGGGTTAGAAATAGCACTATTTCACACATAGAATGGCTATGTGAAAAGTAAAACGTCTATTGCATACTTTTAAAAACTATGAATTCTATGTTTCTATGTGGTGATAAAAGGTTAATTCCTTTTTACAATAGTTGGCGAAGCCTGAGCCGTTGGATACACAATCAAGTCTGCGATATTGACGTGATAAGGTCGTGTCACCACAAAGTGAATAATATCCGCAATATCTTCAGGTTTCAAAGGTGTTAAACCTTTATAAACAGTAGCAGCGCGTTCAGTATCGCCTTTAAAACGGACTTCGCTAAACTCCGTTTCTACCATTCCGGGATGAATACCTCCAACTCGGATTCCGTAAGGATTCAAATCGATTCGCATACTCTGATTGAGCGCATCTACCGCATATTTTGAAGCACAATACACATTACCATTCGGGTACACTTCCTTTCCCGCAATCGAACCAATGTTGATGATATGTCCAGATTCTTTAGCAATCATTTTTGGAATAATCGCTTTAGAAACATACAGCAATCCTTTGACATTAATATCTATCATAGCGTCCCAATCGTCCATATCCCCATTTTGGATGGAATCAAGACCGTGGGCATTTCCAGCGTTATTTACCAAAATGTCAATATCTGAAAAAGCTTCGGGCAAAGACGCAATGCTTTCAAAAACCGATTTTTTATCGCGAACATCAAAACACAAATGGTGAACAGCAGTAAAAGCGCTCAATTCTTTTTCCAAGGCTTCCAATCGGTCTTTTCTTCGGCCACAAAGCACAATTTTAAAATTGTTTTGAGCCAGTAATTTTGCGGTTGCTTTTCCGATACCGCTGGTAGCACCTGTAATTAAGGCAGTTTTTATCATAAAATGTAATTGGATAAGAGTTTTAGAATTTTCAGGAACAGTAACAAAGGGAATCATCAGGAGGCAAAGTCCCGCTATCCGCTATATCTTTTTTTATAAACCTGACAGGTTTTTAACACCTGTCAGGTTTATAAAAAAAGGATGCCGCTCCTATCGGGGTTAAAAGGCAACAAATTACCTTTTTGGCATCATTTATACTACCACTATGGTACTTCGTTACCCATACTTTCTGTCCAAATCGCAAACCAATCTTCTTGCGACAATTGTAATTCAGTAGCTTTCATCAACGCCTGAATACGAGCCACATTTACCGTTCCTGCAATCGGTATAATATGAGCAGGGTGTTTTAAAATCCAAGCCAATAAGATCGTATCGGCACCAATTTCATATTTAGAAACTAGCGTTGCCAATAATTTACGCAAGCGGTAAGTTTGCATATTTTCTTGACGAAACACACTTCCTAGCGGATTCCAAGACAACGGACGAATTTGGTGCAGTTGCATATAATCCAAGCTTCCGTCAAGCATCGGCTGATAATCCGTAGCCGAAAATTGAATTTGGTTATACGAAATCGGTGTTTTTTGTCGAATCAATTCGGTTTGTGAACTGGTAAAATTCGACACTCCAAAATCAATGATTTTTCCCTCGGATTTTAATTTCTCAACCGCTTCAGCAATTTCGTCGGCTTGCATCAACGGACTTGGGCGGTGTAATAAGAGTACATCTAGAAAATCCGTCTTTAGGTTTTTCAAAGAATTTTCTACAGACCAAATAATGTAGTCTTTGGAATAATCATAATGTTTGATGGTGTTGTTTCTTTTTTCGGCCAACATTTGAATCCCACATTTCGAAATCAATTGAATTTGCTCTCTTTTAATTTTTGAATTTGAAAGGGCTTTTCCAAACTGTGCTTCAGTGGTATAACTGCCGTAAATATCGGCGTGGTCAAAAGTGGTTATTTTGTTTTCAAAACAGATGTGAATGAGATTTTCCATCTCTTTTGTTTTGAGATTTTTGTCCCAAACGCCCCAATTCATCGCACCAGCAATAATAGGGGATAATGAAGATTTAGTCATGCTTAAAATGTGATTAAAATGTAATTTAACTTTGGAAATAAAGTAATTTTTTCAAAGTTCTTAAAATTTAATAGATAGTATCATAATTCTTACTTAAAATTCGGGAATCTTCCGAACTTTTAACCATTTTTTAACACCAAACGTCTAAAAAAAAATTCAATTTGCACCATCAAAACAAGGGACAAATATCAAAGAGAATAAAAACTAAACAATGGAAGAAAATACAACAACTTTAGACATTAGAGCAATCAATGAGAAAATAGAAAGGGAGAGTGCTTTTATAGATTTGCTTACAATGGAAATGAACAAAGTTATTGTGGGACAAAAACACATGGTAGAGCGATTGCTAATTGGGCTTTTAGGTCAAGGACACATTCTGTTAGAAGGAGTGCCAGGATTAGCCAAAACATTAGCCATCAATACCCTATCACAAGCTGTTCAAGGTTCTTTTAGCAGAATACAATTTACTCCGGATTTATTGCCTGCCGATGTTATTGGAACCATGATTTATAACATCAAGCAAAATGAATTCTCTATCAAAAAAGGACCCATTTTTGCCAATTTCGTCCTTGCCGATGAGATAAACCGTGCGCCTGCAAAAGTACAATCAGCTTTACTAGAAGCGATGCAGGAAAAGCAAGTAACCATTGGTGATACTACCTTCAAATTAGATAAACCCTTTTTGGTATTAGCCACACAAAACCCAATTGAGCAAGAAGGAACCTACCAGTTGCCAGAAGCTCAAGTAGACCGTTTTATGCTTAAAACAGTAATTGACTATCCGAAAATGGAAGACGAACGTTATGTAATTCGTCAAAATTTAAAAGGAAGTTACGAAAAAGTAAATCCAGTAGTTTCTGTAGAACAAATTTTGCGTGCGCAAGAAGCCGTTCGCGAAGTGTATATGGACGAAAAAATAGAAAAATATATCTTGGATATCATTTTTGCAACGCGTTACCCTGAGAAATATAAACTAGCCGATTTGAAACCTTTGATTGGTTTTGGAGCTTCTCCTCGTGGAAGTATCAACTTGGCCAATGCTGCCAAATGTTATGCGTTTATCAAACGTCGTGGTTATGTAATTCCAGAAGATGTTCGCGCTGTGGTTCACGATGTATTGCGTCACCGTATCGGTGTAACCTACGAAGCCGAAGCTGAAAACGTAACTTCGGTAGACATCATCAACAAAATCGTAAACGAAATCGAAGTACCCTAAAAAGTGACTAGTAACTAGTGATTAGTAATTAGCTTTTACTATTCACTAATTACTAATCACTAATCACTTAATAAATGGATACAAAAGAGCTTTTAAAAAAAGTACGAAAAATAGAAATCAAAACCAGACGATTGAGTGATCATATCTTCTCTGGTGAGTATCATACCTCTTTCAAAGGCCGCGGAATGACGTTTAGCGAAGTGCGTCAATACCAATATGGTGACGATATTCGCGCTATCGATTGGAATGTAACTGCCCGTTACAACGAAGCCCACGTAAAAGTTTTTGAAGAAGAACGCGAATTGACGATGATGTTAATGGTCGATATTTCGGGTTCTGAAAATTTTGGCTCTACAAGTCAGTTCAAGAAAGAAATTGTCATTGAAATTGCCGCTACTATGGCTTTTTCAGCCACTCAAAACAATGACAAAATAGGTTTGATTTTGTTTTCTGACGAAATAGAATTGTACATTCCACCCAAAAAAGGACGTTCTCACGTTTTGCGTCTGATACGTGAACTAATCGAATTTGAGCCTAAAAGCCATAAAACGGATATTGCTCAAGCCTTGAAATTTCTATCAAGCACTCAAAAAAAGAAAGCCATTGTATTTATGATTTCTGATTTTATGTGTGAAAACTATGAGCAAACCCTGAAGATTGCTTCCAAAAAGCACGATATTACTGGAATACGAGTGTACGATATTCGCGAAGAAAAAATGCCCAATTTAGGAATGGTGACGATGCTCGATGCCGAAACAGGACGAACTCAATTAATCAATACAGGTTCAAAAACAGTTCGAATGAATTATGAAAAGCACTATCAAGATAAAGTGAATTATTTTAAGGAAACCTTTCGTAAGTCAGGCTCAGGAGTTGTGAACACTAGAGTTGATGAAAGTTACGTGACTAAACTATTGAGTTATTTTAAATCTCGTTAAACTAACCCTGTCAGAGTTTTAAACTCTGACAGGGTTAAAGTTAAAAACAAATGAAAATTAAACTTTACCTATTATTTATAGCGCTATCGACTTCTCTTTTTGCTCAGCAAAAACAAGTGCTCACGTCTATAGACACCACCAAAAATAAAATTGGCGCGGAGTTTAAACTAACTCTAAAGACTACGGTAAAAACTACTTCAAAGGTTGCTTTTCCTAACCTAAAAAATATTGGACCATTAGAAGTTATCGAATCCTATCCAATTGATACGGTTAAAAAAAATGACCAAATTGAGTTAATCAAAAAGTATGGTTTGACTCAGTTTGATTCTGGAAGATATACCATTCCTGCGGTTAAGATTTTAATTGATAAAAAACCTTTTTTCTCGGATTCTATTAAAGTGGAAGTCGCTAATGTTGCTGTTGATACATTGAAACAAAAAATGTACGACATCAAAGGCATCATCAAAGCGCAAGATTCTTGGGGCAATTGGTGGTTGTACCTCTTGATAACTCTTGTTATCATTGGGGCAGTAGCCTATTGGTACCTCAAAATTCGTAAAAAACCAGTGGCACCAGAAGTTGTTATTTACAAAACGCCTATCGAAAAAGCCACCAGTTTGTTGAATACCTTGGAGCAAAAAGAGCTTTGGCAAAAAGGCGATGTGAAAGCGTATTATAGCGAATTGACGGATATTGCTAGAAATTATATTGAAGAAGCCATAGCCATTCCAGCGATGGAAAGTACCACAGCGGAATTAGTTGCGGGATTAAAAGCGGCTTCTCAGAAAAAGAAAATGAAGTTATCTCAAGAAACGATTGAGAATTTAGAGCGTGTTTTAAAACAAGCGGATTTGGTAAAATTTGCCAAATCAAAACCCCTAGATTTCGAAATTGCCGAGGATAGAAACAAAATTCAAAAAGCGATTTTAACCCTTGATAATGCAATACCTGTTGTAGTAGAATCGGAAGAGGAAAATGTGTTGAACGAAGCTCAAAAACAAAAACAGTTGCAACTGCAATTAGAAAAAGAACGCAGAGCGAAAATCAGAACTTATGTTGGTGTGGGTGTAGGAATCGTAGTTGGACTATTCTTATTTTTTGTGGTGACCAAAGGATTTATGTACACCGTACACTCTATTATTGGACATCAAACCAAAGAATTATTGGAAGGCGAATGGGTGAAAAGTCAATACGGAAATCCAGGTGTAATCATTGAAACTCCAGAAGTATTAACGCGTGTCGATTTGAAAAAAGCGTTACCAAAAGAAGGTCTAGCATTAATTAAAGATATGCAATCCTTTGGTTATGGAAGCTTTTTAGGAGATTTCTATTTGATGGTGTCTACTTATAGTTTCAAACAAGAAAACGCCCTCGATTTGTCAAAAGCCCTCGAAGGTTCTATTAAAATGATGGAATTACAAGGCGCTCAAAATATGCTCGTTAAACAAGAGGATTTTGAAACTCCTGAAGGATTAAAAGGAATCAAAGGTTACGGAACATTCTCGAAAGTTGACGATAAATCCAATAGCAGTACGAAATTGTATTATGAGATTTTATTGTTTAGTCAAAATGGCGGATTACAGCAAATTATGATTTTGCACGAAGAAGGAGATGAGTACGCCACAAAAATAGCAGAACGTATATTGAATTCTGTTGAATTAAAACTAGCAAGAAACTAATGGAAAAGATAACGTTTTTAAATCCAGAATTTTTTTGGTTGTTCTTGTTACTGCCAGTGGTTATTGCTTGGTTGTTTTGGAAAAAGAACCAGCAAGTAGCCTCGCTTAAAGTGAGTTCTACGGCAGGTTTTCAAGGCAAAAAATCATTTTGGGTGCAGTTGAAACCTTACTTGAGCGTGTTTAGAATTTTGGCCTTGGCGTTGTTGATTGTGGCAATGGCTAGACCAAGAACAGTCGATGTAAGCAACAGAACCAAAACCACCAAAGGAATTGATATTGTTATGGCAATAGACGTTTCAGGAAGTATGTTGGCCAAAGATTTAAAGCCCAACCGAATGGAAGCCCTAAAACGTGTGGCAGCGAGTTTCGTTGACGAAAGACCCAATGACCGTATTGGTCTAGTAGTCTATGCTGCCGAATCCTACACTAAAACTCCTGTGACTAGTGATAAAGCCATTGTTCAAGAAGCTATCAAAAGCATAAAATACGACAACGTTTTGCAAGACGGAACTGGAATTGGAATGGGATTGGCGACAGCCGTAAACCGTTTGAAAGACAGCAAAGCTAAAAGTAAAGTCATTATTCTATTGACGGACGGAGTAAATAATGCTGGTTTTATTGAGCCAGAAACCGCTTCAGATATTGCCAGACAATACGGAATCAAAGTCTACACTATCGGAATTGGAACAAATGGAATGGCAATGTTTCCTTATGCTATCGCACCGAACGGAGGCTTTTTGTTCCAAATGATGAAAGTAGAAAT
>JAGOFG010000131.1 GCA_017997335.1 Flavobacterium sp.
CAAATAACGTAACTATTGGAGTTCGATACGATGTATTACATGACGACAATAAAAGCATTTACAGTGAAGCCTTTATGCCTTTTGTAAGAGTATATTTTTAAAATTAACGATAGTTATTCCTAAACCACACCTTTTGCCATTCTCGTTTCAGAATCAAAAAAGAAACTTGGCCTGCTAATTCTACAATATCTGAACCATCGAGTTGCTTGATTTCGTTTTCCGGCACATCAATAATATAGAGTAGGTTTAAATATTCGGCGAACTTGTACTGAATGAGTCGGTAAATTTTTTCGTGCAATTGAATTTTGAGTTCTTCTGGTGCAATACTCATTGGAAAATCTATACCTTCATTGGCCAAATTAAAATCTTTGTTAATTTGCTCCACCAATTTCAAATACAAATTTTCAACAGAAGCTTGTGTCAGAAGTAAATCGGTATTTTTTGGAGCTACATACATGAGGAAACTATTTGAAAGAATACATTAAAATTGGTATTGATTGTGGTTCTATACTATACTATACTTTCCTTTGCATTAAATTTTCGCCAAAAGACTGCAATAATGCCTTTTTATCGGCATCAATATTCATTTTATCCAATGTATCAAAAGCATTTTGAGTAAACTCTTTTATAGCATCTTGAGTCGCTTGAGACGCGCCACTTTCATTAAAAATCTGCTTCACTTCCTCAATTTTAGCCTCAACATTATCAGTATATTCAGTAAATAAATACAATAATCGGGCTTGTAAAGTAGCATTCGAAAACTCCATGGCTTTTAGAAACAAAAAGGTTTTTTTGTTCTCAATAATATCTCCACCTACTTGTTTACCAAAGGTTGCAGGATCACCAAAAGCATCTAAGTAATCGTCTTGAAGCTGAAATGCAATCCCTAAATTTAAACCAAATTCATAGATAAGTTTAGCATTCGTTTTAGACGTTTTTGCAATAATTGCCCCCATCTTCATCGCAGCTGCTACTAAAACGGCGGTTTTGAATTCAATCATTTTCAAATACTCAGGAATGGTAACATCGGTTCTTGTTTCGAAATCAACATCCCATTGCTGTCCTTCACAAACTTCGAGAGCCGTTTTGCTGAATAATTTGGCCAACTTTCGAAATATTTTCGGTTCGTATTTTTCAAAATATTGGTAGGCTAAAATCAGCATTGCATCACCAGATAAGATTCCAGTATTTGTGTCCCATTTTTCGTGAACTGTAACATTTCCTCTTCGCAAAGGAGCGGCATCCATAATATCATCATGAACTAGAGAAAAATTATGAAAAACCTCAACTGCCATTGCTGCAGGAAGTGCCTTTTCATAACTAACATCAAATATTTCAGCACTCATCAAAGTCAAAACAGGTCGCATTCTCTTTCCTCCCAATGACAATATGTACTGAATTGGGTCATAAAGATTACGAGGTTCTTTTAGAATAATTTGATTTTCTAGATAAGTGACAAAAAAGGATTGATAAACAGAAACTGAATGCATGAGTATAAAATTCGATTAGCTAAGCCCCAAAGATACAATTCAGGAACATAATATCACTAGAAAAAATGCTCTCAATCATTAATTTGATGTGTAACAATTGTTAAATTTTGATTACCGAAAACGATTTAGATTGTTAAAAACGATGGAAACCCGAAATACAACGGAAACTTTTTTGGTATCAAAAGTTTCCTTTCTATATTTGCCTCGTCAAAATGTTTAATTATTTGTATTAATACTAAAACAACCAAGTTTCCAAAAACAAATTAAACCACACCCCTTATGAATCCAAAATGGGCCATCAATTCTAATCAATCCGACGTATTGATAGAAGCAAGACATTCAATTATAGCGTATTTGGGTGGCAACACAAACTCCTTCAGCGGCTACGTAGTTATGGACCAAGATACTATAGAAGATGCAGCAGTAGAATTCTCATTAGATGTAAATAACAACTACAGCAAAATGGAGCAAATGGATTCTCATGCCAAACTAAGCGACTTTTTTGACGTAGAAACACATCCTACCATCCGATTCAAATCGACTTCTTTTCAAAAAGTAAATAAAAACATCAATTTCATCAAAGGTGATTTGACTATCAAAGATGTTACGAAAACACTAGAATTAGACACCGAATTCATTGGAATACATAATTATGATGGTCAACAAAAAGCATCATTAGAGGTTACTGCCAAAATAAAACGAAGTGACTTTGATTTATGGTACAATAACAATTATCATCACAGCGGAATTTCTATTGGTCAAGACATTAAATTGGTAGCTAACTTAGAATTTGAAATATTAAAAAATTGATAACCAGTATTTTAAACAATTTTTTAAATTTACTTTTGTCTCAATCCAACATACATCACTACAACAAGTAGCATAAAAAGTTATAGTACTTATGAAAGAAAAAATAATGGCTAAAGCAAGTGAACTGTTTTTAAAACTGGGTTTCAAAAGCATCACAATGGATGACATAGCCGGAGAAATGTGTATTTCAAAAAAAACTATTTATAAATATTTCTGCAACAAAGAAGTATTGATTGAAGAAAGTACTGAGGTCATGCATAAAGAAGTGCACCAAAGTATTAACGCCATTGAACAACAAAACTACAACGCCATTCAGGAAAATTTTGAAATCCGAAAAATGTTCAAAGAAATGTTCAATGCAGGGGATACCTCTCCAATGTATCAATTAAAAAAACATTACCCAGAAATCTACAACAAACTCGTTGATAGAGAAGTTAATGAGTGCAATACCGTATTTAAACAAAATATCGAAAAAGGAATTAGAGAGGGATTGTACCGTTCGGATATACCTGTAGAAACCTATGTGAAGTTCTATTATACATTGGTGTTTGAAATCAACGGGAATACAATTTCCGAAAAAGAAGCCCAACAACTAGAATTAGAAGCACTTGAATACCACATCAGAGCTATGGCAACTTTAGCTGGAATTATTGAACTAGAAAAGCAATTGGAAAATCACTCCATCATATAATCATTAATCAATTACGTATCAAACAAATTTTAACCTATGAAATACCCACTTTCAATACTCACAGTCTTTTTACTTGTGATTAATCTTCAAGCACAAGAAGTAAAGAAGCTTACTTTACAAGATGCATTGGTGTATGCTTTAGAAAATAAAGCAGATGCAAAAAAAGCAAAGTTAAAAGTCGAAAATAGCGAATACCAAATTCAAGAGGTTCGTTCAAGAGCACTACCTCAAATTTCAGCAAATGGTAGTTTAACTTACAATCCTATTTTACAAACAAACGTAATCGACGGAGGTTCTTTTGGCCAACCAGGAACAACAATTCAAGCGGTTTTTGGTCAAAAATGGAATTCTGTAGGAACACTTTCTTTGACTCAAGCATTATTTGACCAATCTGTTTTTACAGGTTTGAAAGCTGCAAAATCTACAAGAGAATTTTATCAAATTAATGAGCAACTCACAGAAGAACAAGTAATTGAGGCAGTAGCTAATAATTACTACCAAATCTATGTGTTACGCCAAAAACTAACACTCTTGGAAAACACTTTCAAAACAACTGAAAAAGCACGTGACATTGTAAAAGGACAGTTTGAAAATGGTTTGGCTAAAAAAATCGACTTGGATAGAATGAATGTGAGAATTACCAATGTAATCACACAAAAACAACAAATTGAGAAT
Source organism: Flavobacterium sp. (assembly GCA_017997335.1). Classification (GTDB taxonomy): domain Bacteria; phylum Bacteroidota; class Bacteroidia; order Flavobacteriales; family Flavobacteriaceae; genus Flavobacterium. The sequence continues at coordinate 3,667 of JAGOFG010000131.1, forward strand.
TTAATCCAATTACAAGAAAACACCCTTAAGTTTTTCATTGGAATGCCTATTGCTACAAAGTTGGAATTCCCAAACAATGATTTCAAAATAAGACCAGTTGACTTAAGTGCCGCTCCAAATCCAGACAGTAGAACAGAAATTGTGTTGCTAAAAAAACAAGAAGAATTACTTAACTATCAAAAGAAAGCTGCATTAGCAGGATATTATCCAACACTTTCGTTAGCTGCAAATTACAATTATATAGGTCAAGGCCCTGAAATGCCTTGGTTTAAAAAGCCAACTGACGGAGTATATTGGTCAGATTTCTCATCAGTAACTCTAAACTTAAGAATACCCATTTTTACAGGTTTTGGAACTAAAGCAAAAGTTAGTCAAGCAGATGTTGAGCTGAGAACCATTCAAGAAGACATCAAAGACACTCAATTGGCAATGGATTTAGATTACAAAAACGCTAATACTCAAATTGTAAACAGCACTATCACCATAACCAACCAAAAAGAAAATATGCGTCTCGCAGAAGAAATCCTAAAAAATACCAATAATAACTATTTACAAGGATTGGCTTCATTAACAGATTTATTAGATGCTGAAAATGCCGCAACAGAAGCCCAAAATAATTACACATCAGCAATACTAGATTATATTCTAGCAGAAATAAAACTTATAAAATCAAAAGGAGAACTAAAATCACTATTAAATAACTAAATCATGAAAAAGAATAGTATTACCATCATAATAATCGTAGGAGCGCTAGCCTTAATTGGTTTTATCTTATCAAAAAATAAAAAAGAAAACGAAGCAAAAATTGCAATTGTTGCAGAAAAAAACGCCAGTGTTTCTGTAAAAGTAGCCCCTGTAAAAACAGAAGAAGTATCACTAGACTTTGTTGCTAATGGTAACTTTGAACCTACACAAGAGTTAACTTTTTCTGCAGAACGTTCTGGAAAAATAACTAGCGTACTTGCCAAAGAAGGAGACCGAGTAAGTGTTGGACAAACCTTAGCAATAATGCGTGGTGATGCTATTAATGTAAACGCACAAGCTGCAGAGGCTGCATATATAAATGCCAAATCAGACTATAACCGATTTGAAAATGCATTCAAAACTGGTGGGGTAACCAAACAACAATTGGATCAAGCAAAACTAGGATTAACCAATGCTGAGGCCAATTACAAACAAGCAAAAATAACTGTTGGAGATACTCGTATAAAAGCACCAATAAATGGGATTATCAATAAGAAATACATTGAACCAGGATCCATTTTATCTGCAATGCCAGCAACTGCTTTGTTCGATATTGTGAATGTAAGCAAACTAAAACTTAAAGTTACTGTTAGTGAAGCTCAAGTAACAAGTTTAAAAGTAGGAAACACTATCAGCGTAAAAACGAGTGTTTATCCTGACAAAGAATTTAGCGGTCGTATTACTTTTATTGCAGCAAAAGCAGATAGCAATTTGAACTTCCCAGTTGAAATCGAAATTGCAAATAATGCTACAAATGATATCAAGGCTGGTATGTACGGAACGGCAATTTTCAAATCAGCTCAACAAAAACAAACGATGACTATTGTGCCTAGAGCTGCATTCGTAGGAAGTGTTAGCAGTAACCAAGTATTTGTTGTTGAAAACGGTTTTGCAAAACTAAAAAATGTAACTGCTGGACGCATACTAGGAGATAAAGTTGAAATCTTAAACGGATTAACAACTGGTGAAACCGTAATCGTTACAGGGCAAATCAACTTGCAAGACGGAAATACGGTAGAAATAATAAAATAATTGATTGTAACTAGTACCTAGACAACTATGAAATTAGCAGAAATATCCATAAAACGTCCCTCATTAGTGATTGTATTGTTTACAATCCTATTATTAGGAGGGATCTTCAGTTACAGCCAATTGGGCTATGAATTAATCCCAAAATTTGAAACCAACGTAATCACTGTTTCGACTGTATATCCAGGAGCTTCTCCTAGCGAAATCGAAAATACGGTAACAAAGAAAATAGAAGACGCAATTGCTTCGCTAGAGAACATCAAAAAGATTGACTCAAAATCGTACGAAAGTCTTTCTATCGTATCTATTACACTTACGTCAAATGCGGATGTGGACATCTCTATGAATGATGCCCAACGAAAAATCAATGCAATTTTGAGTGATTTACCAGACGATGCAGACCCACCATCATTGACCAAATTCTCACTTAGTGACTTACCAATTATGACTATTGGTGCTAATGGAAAAATGGATGAGGCTGCCTTTTACGACTTAATCGATAAAAAAATTGCACCAATATTATCTCGTGTTCAAGGTGTAGCACAAGTAAACATCATTGGAGGCCAAGAACGTGAAATACAAGTAAATCTTGATGCGACTAAAATTCAAGGCTACGGACTCTCTGTTCCTCAAATTCAACAAGCAATATTGAGCTCAAACCTAGACTTCCCTACAGGAAACATACAAACTAGAGAGCAAAAAATTCTAATCCGTTTAGCGGGTAAATACAAAAATGTCGAAGAACTTAGAAACCTTGTGGTTGCTTCACAAAACGGCATTCAAATTCGTTTGAATGATATTGCAGATGTTCAAGACACACAAAAAATAGCCGAGAAAATTGCTCGTGTAAATCAAAAAAGTGCGATTGTACTTCAAATCGTAAAACAATCTGATGCCAACGCAGTTGCTGTTAGTGAGCTTTTAATAAAAACTATTGCCAAGTTAGAAAAAGACTATGCAGGTAATGAACTAAAATTAGAAGTAGCAAAAGACAGTACTGTATTTACCCTTGAAGCTGCAGACTCTGTAGTTCACGATTTATTAATAGCCGTAATATTAGTGGCTTTAGTAATGTTGTTTTTCTTGCACAGTGTTCGAAATTCTTTGATTGTAATGGTTTCGATTCCAGCGTCTTTGATTGCCACATTTATTGGAATCTTCCTTTTAGGCTATACTTTAAACTTAATGAGTTTGTTAGGATTATCATTAGTAGTCGGAATCCTTGTGGATGATGCAATTGTGGTCCTCGAAAACATCTATAGGCACATGGAAATGGGTAAGAATAAAGTACGTGCAGCCTACGATGGTACAGCCGAAATTGGTGGCACAGTAACTTCTATTACCTTAGTAATTGTGGTTGTATTTTTACCAATCGCTATGAGTACAGGTTTGGTATCGAATATCATTACACAATTTTGTATGACAGTAGTAATTTCAACATTACTATCATTGTTGACCTCAT
>JAGOFG010000132.1 GCA_017997335.1 Flavobacterium sp.
AACCAATAAATTTTACATATATGAAAAAAATTATTTTATCCGTATTGTTTGTTGCTTTTCAATTTACCTCACTTTCTGCTCAAAATACATTTGTCGACAATGGCGTAGTTATTCCTAGAACACTAGAATTTAAAGGAAAAGTGATGGAGTTAAGTGGTTTTGGTGTTCGATCGAAAATGTGGATAGACGTATATGTACAGGCGCTTTATCAATCTTTTTACAGCGACAAACCTTTTGAAGTGATGCAAAGCAATACCGAAATGGCCATTCGTATCCAAATTACTTCTGCTATGGTTTCCTCAGGAAAATTGACTAGAAATTTTAATAGTGGATTTGAACGCTCTGCGGGAGCCAACTTGGAGGCCTTACGTCCAAGAATTGAAAAATTTAAAAGCTATTTATCAGATCAAATTGTAGAGAAAGACGTATTCAATTTGATATATAATCCGGCAGATGCCTCGGTTTATGTGTATAAAAATGATGAATTAAAAGGAACCGTTCCGGGCATTGATTTCAAAATTGCATTATTTGGAATTTGGCTATCCAACAATCCTGTAGACGAACAATTGAAAAAGGATTTACTCGGAATAAAATAATTTATAAACAACAAACCCGACAATTTAGAAAGTTGTCGGGTTTGTGGTTCAATAGGGTAGAGGTTACTTTTTAAAACTTCCAATCACACCCGCTAGCAATTCATTTACATCATATTTTCCTTCATCGCTTAATCCCATTCTAACAATAACCAAATCCAGAGATGGAATAATAAATACCTTTTGTCCTTGGTAGCCATTGCAAGAGTACATATCTCGCGGCGCAGCTGGGAAATGACCACCTGCATTCAGCCAAAAGTGCGCTCCATAACCTTCCTTTGAATCGTTAGTAGGTGTGCTTACATAATTTTCCCAACTTGGATCAAATACTTGGTCGCCATTCCAGTTGCCTTTATGCAAATACAATAATCCAAATTTCGCCCAATCCCTTGCGGTAGCCCATCCATAAGATGATCCAACATAATTACCAACCATATCGGTTTCGATTAGCATGGAATGCATTCCAATTCGATCAATCAATTGTGCATACCAAAAATCCAAATATTCTTGATGCGTTTTGAACTGCTTACGCAAGATGTAAGACAATAAATTACTAGTTCCCGAGGAGTAATTCCAATGCGTATTGGGAGCGAAGGCGGCTGGTTTTTCAAGCTGTACACGTCCCATATCTTCTGCTATGAATAACATTTTGGTAGCATCGCATATTTTATCATAGGCTTCTTCCCATTCCAATCCAGAATTCATATGTAACAAATCGTTGGTCGTGATTTTTTTTCGTTCATCCTTTTGCCATTCGGGAATTGGAGCGGGTTTGTTGATGTCGTATTTTCCTTGTTTTTGGAGTATTCCAAAAAGAGTAGCAGTGATACTTTTAGTCATAGACCATCCCAAAATTTTACTGTTTTTGGTAAATCCAGTATCGTATTTTTCGGCAATAATATGGTCTTTATAAATTACTAAAACCGCTCTTGATCTTTTTTTCTTTTGCCCTTTTGAATCGAAGGCATTGTTTACTGCGGCTGTTAGTTTTGAATAATCCACATTAGCAAAAACAGTGTCTTTGGGCTCATTATTTCCATAGGGAAAGGGCAAATTGTTTTTTGTAAGGTTACGTTTTGGTACCAAATAGGGTTTTGAAATATCGAAATCATCATTGATTAAGGTCGCTCCTAAACCTTCTCGATAAATCGCTTTTCTAGTTTTTAATCCGTAAACAGATGAAGTAGCGGTTTTGGCGTTGTCATTGATTTCATTTTTGGCAAGGTCAATCAGGTCAATATCGTTATCTCCTTTTTCGATCATCTCTTGTGAGCGATGGTCAATAAAATGCCCCGAAGCCATACTTTTGGCCGAAAAACCAGAGATTAAATCGAGTTTAGGATAGGTGGTATATCCAATATACCCAAGAACAAGCAAAAGAAGGATTCCGATACTTTTTATTATATTCTTCATAAAATGTTATTTTTAAGCAATGTAGCAAAAAGTTGTAAACCGTGTGTTGGGTTTTATTTTTTTCTTTCCTTGCTCAAATTACGAATGGTTTTAGCTATAAATGATGCCTATTTGGGTATTAAGTTTTATTAACAACTGTTTGCTAAAAATTAGCTACAGTTTCACTACTTTTGTATTTAGAAAAATTCTAAATTAAGTCATGTTAGACCTTCAAAAAATAAGAGCCGATTTTCCGATACTTTCTCAAAAAGTAAATGGAAAACCTTTGGTTTATTTCGATAACGGAGCGACATCGCAAAAGCCACAAGTAGTGATTGATGCGATTGCAAAGTATTACCAAGAAATCAACGCCAACATTCATCGTGGCGTACATACCTTGAGCCAATTGGCGACAGATGCTTACGAATTGTCCAGAGGGAAAATGCAACACCATATCAATGCCAAGCACGCCCACGAAGTTTTGTTTACTTCAGGTACGACTCATGGTGTGAATTTGGTAGCGAATGGGTTTGCCTCTCTATTAAAATCGGGTGATGAGGTGTTAGTGTCCGCTTTAGAGCATCATAGCAATATTGTGCCTTGGCAAATGCTTTGCGAACGTACAGGCGCTACGCTAAAAGTCATTCCGATGAACGAAAAAGGGGAGTTGATCTTGTCAGCTTTTGATCAATTACTATCCGAAAAAACCAAAATCGTTACGGTAAATCATATCTCTAATGCTTTAGGAACTATTAATCCCATAAAATACATCATTGATAAAGCGCACGAATTTGGAGCAGCAGTGTTTATTGATGGCGCCCAAGCGGTGCCACATTTGAAACCCGATGTGCAAGCGTTGGATTGTGATTTTTATGCTTTTTCAGGGCATAAAATGTGTGGACCAACAGGTACTGGAATTTTGTATGGAAAAGAAGCTTGGTTGAACAAATTACCACCCTATCAAGGTGGAGGTGAAATGATCAAAGAGGTGACTTTTGAAAAAACCACTTATGCTGATTTGCCACATAAATTCGAAGCAGGAACGCCTAATATTTCTGGAGGAATTGTCCTTGGAACAGCCGTAGATTATATGAATGCCATAGGTTTTGAAAACATTCAGGCCCAAGAGTTGGCACTTTTAGAATACGGTACACAACGCTTGTTAGAAATAGAAGGCTTGCGTATTTTTGGTACTTCAGAAAATAAAACTTCGGTAATTTCTTTTAATATCGACGGGATTCACCCATACGATATTGGGACCATTATCGATAAATTAGGAATAGCTGTTCGAACGGGACACCATTGTGCCCAACCGATTATGAATTTCTTCGAAATTCCAGGAACGATTCGAGCGTCTTTTTCGTTTTATAACACCAAAGAAGAAATCGATAGCTTAGTGGAGGCTGTAAAAAAAGCCAAAATGATGCTGTCATAAACACCTAAAAAAGATGAAGTGGATTAGTCAATTGTTTTTTGTTTTTGTTATCATGAGTAGTTGTAAAAGTCAAAAAATCAATGATTTTAGTACTTCATCCATCACGTATACTGCGCAATCTAGAGGAGTATATTTGAGTGTTTGGGTCGAAAATCAAAAAGTTTGGGTCATCAAAGGTAGGAACGAAAAGCCTTATGAAGTTGTGCTAACAGCACAAGAAATGAAGGAGCTAGAAAGCATTTTTTCTGCAATGAATTTAGAAAAAGTACCTTCATTGAAAGCGCCAACAGCAAAGCGATTATATGATGGAGCAGCGATTGCTAACTTGGCCATTTCAGATGGAGGAAAGGCCTACATCTCCAAAAGTTTTGACCACGGATTTCCCCCAAAAGACATAGAAAAAATAGTAACCTTATTAGTTTCATATAGCGAAAAATAAGCATGAGTATCAAAGAAATACAAGACGAAATTGTAGATGAATTTTCAATGTTCGACGACTGGATGCAGCGTTACGAATACATTATTGAGTTAGGAAAAAATTTGCCTTTAATCGAGGAAGCTGCCAAAACCGACGATAATTTAATCAAAGGATGCCAGTCGAAAGTTTGGTTACAAGGCCAGCAAAAAGAGGATAAAATTGTATTCACTGCTGATAGTGATGCGATTTTGACGAAAGGGATTATCGCTATTTTAATACGCGCATTCTCGAACCAAAAACCTGCTGATATCTTGAATGCCGATATGGATTTTATTGATGAAATTGGACTCAAAGAACATTTATCACCAACAAGAGCTAATGGTTTGGTGTCGATGATTAAAAACATCAAAATGTATGCTTTGGCGTTTGATGCGAAAAAATAAAGATTACCTTTTTTGAACCATATAAGGCATTTAAGGCCATGTAAGAAAGATTAAAAGAAGTATGTTAAACAAGCAATATTTAAAAGACTTAGTGTATCAGGTAAATGGTGCAGCAATAGAAGTTCATAAGCATATTGGGCCAGGTCTTTTAGAAAGTGTTTATCATAAATGTATGGTAAAAGAATTAGCAATTAGAGGCATTAATGTTCAATCAGAAGTAACTATTCCTATTGAATACAAGGGTTTAGAATTCGAATCTGAAATAAGATGTGATTTATTTGTCGAAAAGAGTTTAGTTGTAGAATTAAAAGCAATCGATAAAATTTTACCTATACACGAAGCTCAACTTTTAACTTATATGAAGCTTTTAGAAGTGCCAATGGGGCTACTCATTAATTTCAATGTAACCAATATTTTTAAGGAAGGTCAAAAATCCTATGTAAACGAACGATATAGATATCTGGAAGAATAAATAAATAAATAGTAAAAAAAATTAGAGACTTACAAACTTTGTTTGTTTAAAATAATTTCCAAAATTATACAATAAATAAATCTTATATGGCCTTCAATGCCTTATATGGTTTAAAAAACACCAAAAATTATTAAAAAAAATGACAGAAGAAATAAATACCGCCGAGTTAGGAGAAGCCATCGTAAAGAAATTAAAAACGATTTACGACCCAGAGATTCCAGTAGACATTTATGAATTGGGATTGATTTATGATGTAATGGTCAATACCGATTATGAAGTAAAAATCTTGATGACTTTAACTTCACCAAATTGCCCTGTGGCCGAAAGTTTGCCAAGAGAAGTAGAAGAGAAAATCAAATCGATTGAGCACGTAAAAGATGCCGATGTAGAAATCACTTTCGACCCACCTTGGAGCAAAGATTTAATGAGCGAAGAAGCTAAATTAGAATTGGGAATGCTTTAATTAAAAAGTGCTCAGTGTTCAGTCTTTAGTACCCAGTTTTACTGACCACTAAAGACTGACCACTGACTACTAATTTAAAAAGATGGACGAAATAATTAATAAAGTAGCGAACAGTTCGTTACAAGTTTTTGATTTAGAAGATTATTGGCCTGTTGGTATTCGTTCTCAAATAGACATATCACAGTGGCTAGTCGAAGGATTCTTACTCAAAGAAACAGAGTATAGACAAGCATTAAAGCAACACGATTGGACCCAATATCAAGACCATTATGTGGCAGTATATTGTGGAACAGATGCTATTGTTCCTGCTTGGGCCTGCATATTGGCGGCTACTTATTTGGTGCCTTATGCCAAGAAAGTAGTATTGGGAACCGTTCCTGAACTAAACACAGCCTTGTATCTCGAGGTCCTGAATACGATAGATTATTCAGACTATTTGGATAAAGCAGTAATACTAAAGGGCTGTTCCAAAAAGCCCGTTCCAGAGAGTGCTTACATAGCCGCCATTCAAAAACTGCAACCTTTGGCCAAAAGCATTATGTATGGCGAGGCTTGTTCTGCAGTGCCTTTGTACAAAAGAGCCAAAACTTAATTTTTTTTAGAAACCCCAGCAATGAGCATTTTCAGGAAGCAAAGTCCCGCTATCCGCTACAATCTTTTGTGCTGAACCCCAGCACAAAAGGATTTTCGCTATTATCGGGGTTAGGGAGCTACAATTTTCCTTTTTGTTATGATTTTTGGAGTTTATAACCATTTATTTTTCTGTGTTTTAATGGTTTTTACTACATTTGAGTAAGAACCTTAAAACCAAACGAAATGAGAGCCATTGTAATTACCCTGTTTTTGCTTTATTCCGTTGCTGAAGTACAGGCACAAAACACCGAGAAAGAGTTAATCAAAAACACCGAGGCGGCGGTTAAAAATATCAATGATACCTTGCCTAACGGCTGGCGCAAAAAAGGAAATATTGCATTTCTTTTCAGTCAGTCCAATTTTAATAACTGGATTGCAGGTGGAGAAAACAACTTGTCTGGAAATTTAGGTATCAACTATGATTTCAACTACAAAAAAGACAAACTGACTTGGGACAACAAAATCATTGCATCTTACGGTTTACTACAAACCAAAAATGCCGATTTTGAGAAAAAAACCGATGACCGTTTCGAATTCAATTCTACCCTAGGGCAACACGCTTTTGGTAATTGGTATTACTCTTTATTCCTGAATTTTAGGACTCAATTTACCCGTGGTTATATTTACGGGAAAGATGCCAATGGAGCTGAGATAAGAACAGAAAACACCAACTTTTTGTCTCCTGGGTATCTTACTTTTGGTCCTGGTTTGTTCTGGAAAAAAGGAGACCATTTGCGTTTGAATTTCGCACCACTTACTTCTAAAATGACCTTCGTAGACGATTTTTATACCTCCCAACCGGGTTATGTAGATGGAGCGTATTTTGGCGTTGATGCCAATAAAAGCTTGCGCTACGAATTGGGTTTTTATACTTCGGTTTATTATAAATTCAACATAATGACGAATGTTTCGGCAGAGAATACGCTGAATCTTTACACCAATTATTTAGAAGACCCTCAAAACGTCGATATGGATTATTCATTGGCTATCGTGATGAAAATTAATAAATTTCTATC
>JAGOFG010000133.1 GCA_017997335.1 Flavobacterium sp.
CTTATATGGTTCAAAATAAGCATTCCTATTCATAAAAACTTCGATGGCTTTTATGTTTTATTTCAAGTTTTGTGTTAACCACTAATAACAAACTTCCCTTTATCAGCATCAAAAACAATATGCTCATCTTTAAAAAGCGTATTGAAACTTCCTTTCGCAATCAAATTACAAGGTTCATCTTGCACTACCGTTTCTGGTGTCATAATAATCATTTCGTCGCTCAATTGAATCGCCATATCGATATCGTGGGTAGAGAAAAGAATACATTTTCCCGTTTCGTGGGTGAGCTTTTTAAGTAACTTCAATAGTGAAACTTTGTGTAACAAATCCAAATGCGTCGTGGGCTCATCCAAAATAATCAAAGGCGTATCCTGAGCTAAGGCGCGTGCAATGAGTACTTTTTGCAATTGCCCATCGCTAATTTGATAATGTTTTTTATCGGCCAAATGACTGATTTGAGTAAGCGATAAAGCTCTTTCAACTTGAATTTTATCTTCCTCGGTCAAGGTGCCAATCCAATTGGTGTAAGGTTGACGTCCTAGAGCTACCAATTCATATACCGTCAAATTACTGGGAGGTAATTTTTCGGTCAAAACCAAACTCATTTCTTGTGACAAATCGGAAACATTATAGGTTGCTATATTTTTACCGTGCAACAAAACATCACCCATAATAGGCGTTTGAATTCCAGTAATGGTTTTTAAAAGTGTCGATTTTCCAATGCCGTTGGCACCAATCAAAGCCGTTAGTTTTCCTTTTTTTAGCGCAATAGAAACGGCTTTAGCAACAAGAGAGCTTACTTTTTTGCTCTGATAACCAATATTTATCGATTGGGTTTGAAGGATGATAGTTTCTTCCATTTTTTAAATTTTAAATCCGTACAACGAATTTGATGTAACACATTCTGAGATTTTTTACCACATAGAAGCATAGAATTTATAGTTTTTTAAAAGAAACAAATAGACGTTTTACTCTTCACATAGATGTTCGATAAATACAACTATCTTCTATATTTTTAATTTTCAACCAATGGCTTCAAATATAATTTAGTGTTTTGGTAGTTGGTGAAAAATTTCATTAACAAATGTCATTTGTCCTTCTTTAAAGATATTAAAACAATTAAAGTTTATCAAAATTCCTTTTGGAACATTTAATAGCTTCATATAGGTAAGTAGTTGAGCTTTATGAATGGGGGTTATTTCGGAAACGGATTTTAATTCAATAACAATATTATTTTCAACAAGTAAATCACACTTAAAATCAATTGCAAGTTTTTTTTCTTTATAAAATACAGGAATATTTTTTTCTGAAATAAAATTGATGTTTCTTGTTTTTAATTCTTCTAATAAACAATGATGATAAATGTTTTCTAACAATCCCTTACCCATTGTTTTATGTACTTCAATCGCTGCTCCAATTATTTCGAATGTAAGTTCATTGAGTTGTTTCTGTGTAGTCATAAACAAGTAGTATTGAAAATAGTTTTTTATTTTAACTAGTTGGTTGCAATTATTTTAAACCATATATAAGCATATAATTTTACAGTATTTAAAGTCTTTCGTATACATTTTATCTTCAAATTGCCATTCTATGTGTGAAATAGTACTATTTCTATTTATTCTTTACCTGTTTGCTATTAATCTATGACGCTCCTATGTGGTTAAAATTCATATGCTATTTCAATTTCACCCAACTGGTTTCTTAATTGCAAAAACTATGTTTTTTATTTGGTTAAATAGAACTCATTTCCATTAGCCCATCATTTTTTGTTTTCTAACCAATAACCAAATCACCACAGGAGCCCCTAAGATAGAAGTCACCGCATTGATGGGCAGACTCACTTCGGTGCCGGGTACTTGAGTAAATATATCGCAAACCAACATAATGCCGGCTCCAAAAAGGAGTGTACTCCAAAAAAGCACGCGGTGATTACTGGTTTGAAAGGTCAATTTGGCGATATGCGGAACGGCCAATCCAACAAAGGCAATCGGGCCTGCAAAAGCGGTTATACTTCCCGCAAGTATACTAGTAGCAAAAATAATAATCAATCGTGCTTTGCTGTAGTTGAGCCCCATACTCTTGGCGTAGTTTTCACCCAAAAGCAAAGCATTAAGCGGTTTGATGCTAAAGGCACTTAGAACCAGCCCAATTCCCACACATAGACTCAAAATCCAAACCGATTCCCAAGATAAATTCCCAAGATTTCCCAACGACCAAAAGGTGAATTTCTGCAATTGCTCTGCCGAACTAAAATAGGTGAGTGTCCCAACAATGGCCGAGGTTAAGCTCCCAAACATCAGGCCAATAATGAGTATCGCCATAGTATCTCGTAACCGTTGGGAAACGAGGAGAACGAGTAATAAAACACTGCTGCTTCCAATGGTCGAAGCCAAAACAATACCATAGTTGGAAAGCAACAAGGGAATTAAAAAAGAAGGCATAAAACTAGCACCCAAAATCACAAAAGCCACACCCAAACTCGCCCCAGAACTCAATCCCAAAACATAAGGACCGGCCATTGGATTTCTAAACAACGTTTGCATCAACAGTCCGCTCATCGATAATCCCATACCAACCAATACAGCCGTAATCGCTTTGGGCAAACGATAATTTAAGATAATGTATTCCCAAGTGTCTTTGGAAGCGGTTTGTCCCAGCAAACTTTTCAAAACTTCTTTTGCAGGAATAGCGATTGAGCCATAACAAATGTTGCCCACAAACAGCCCAAACAATCCTATGCATAAGGTTATAAAAAGAATACTATGTTTAAAGGAAGACCTCAATTTATTGTAGTTTTTCGGCAAAGGTAAACGTATAATTCGGAAGTAATTCGGGATGGAAAATTTTGATATAATCTTTCAAGACCAAATCGGGTCTACTTGCTGCCAATTCATAATAAACAGTACCACCGGTGGCTCCGTGTTTGTTTTCAAAAGTATAGACGTTTTTGTTTTTCACAGCGTCAAATTGTTGGTAATGTGGATTGCTATTTTGCAATTCCGCTAAGTTTTTAAAGGAGCCCGTGGCAATCCAATACTCAGCTTTTTGGGCTTTTTCCAAAATCTTTTCAAAGGACAACGACAAGCTTCCTGTTCCTTTGGTAGTACTCCACAAATAATTAGATTTGGCATCTTTTAAAAACTGTGCCACCCAGCTGTCACCTTTGGCTACAAACCATTGTTCTTGATACATCGAGCCATACAAAACCGTAGGATTTGTCTTTTTTTGAGCGACCAAGGCTAGTGTTTCCTTATAACTTTTTACGATGTCATTAAATAAAATTTCGGCTTCTTTTTCTTTGCCAAACAAAGCGCCATACAATTTAATCCATTCGGCTTTGCCTAGCGGTGTTTGTTCCATCCAATCGGCTTGAATGAGCACTTTTAAACCGCTTTTTTGTAAGTTATCAATCGTGGGATTAGAATTATCAATGCCAAAAGCCACAATCAAATTCGGACTCAAATCAATCAATTGTTCGGTGTCTAACTTTTCATTTTGACCAATATTTTTCACCTTTCCTGCATCTATTAGTTGTCGTGTTTTTGGAGACGAGATATAATCGGTGTGCGGAAAACCTACTAATTTTTTTTCCACCCCCAACATCTCCAAAAACGGAATATTGGTAGTCGAAGTCACAACTATGCTTTGTAAAGGAACAGCTATGGTAGGGTATTTTTGCAAACTATCTGGAACGATGCCATTTTTTTCTTTCAAAATATAGGTAAAGTTTTGTTTTGCATCAGGCCAAGCATTGCGAACCGTTACCACCGAAAATCCTTGGTTTTTCTGTATAGAAAGTCCAGAAGCATAACGAATACTATTGATGGAAGCCGTTTCCGAAAGAGGGGTAGTGTTTCCTTTTTTCTCGCAAGCACTCAACGAGAGCAACAAGCTAATCAAGGCAATAAGAACAATTTTAGTCTTCATAAACAAGTTTTGAAACCTTTTTAAGGCAATTTTGGACACAAATAATGAAACGTAAGACTACTAAAACGAAAAAATAATTTGCGAATTTGCGGTCAATTTTACTTCTCAATTGAAATCAATGGATTACTAACTTACGTGGTTTGCCTATTGATTTCCATTGCAAATGTAACGCAAAAACTAAAATTTCTTGTTTATTTTTAACACTAAAAAATTCAACAAAGACTATCTTTGCTCTTTAATGAAGCCATAAATTAGCCCAAATGATGTACTTGATTACTGGAGGAGAACGTTCTGGAAAGAGCGGTTTTGCTGAAAAAATAGCCAAAGAAAAGTCGGACCAACCAATGTATGTTGCCACAGCGCGCCAGTGGGATGCCGATTTTAAAAACCGCATCGACAGACATCAAAAAGACCGTGACGAACGTTGGGAAAACATAGAAAAAGAAAAATTCCTGAGCGAGATAAATTTCGAAAATCGTGTGGCAGTCATCGATTGTGTGACCTTGTGGTTGACCAATTTTTTTGTAGACAACAACAACGACATCGATTTGTGTTTGGCACAAGCCAAAAAAGAAATCGATACCCTCTCACAGCAACCCAACACCACCATCATCATCGTTTCGAACGAAATCGGGATGGGTTTGCACGCAGATACACACATCGGTCGCAAATTCACCGAGTTGCAAGGTTGGACCAATCAATACATCGCCCAAAAAGCCGATACCGTAGTTTTTATGGTAGCTGGAATCCCAATGGTAATCAAAGGCGAAGTTTAAAATAATCAGTTGTTTGAATTCAATAAGATAAAACAAAAAAATAACCACATAGAAGCATAGTCAAAGCTAATTAGACAAAGAATGAATAGAAATACTAGTATTTACACATAGGATTTCTATGTGAATAGTAAAACGTCTATTGGTTTCTTTTGAAAAACTATAAATTCTATGTTTCTAGCCTGCACTGAGGTATCGAAGTGTGGTAAAAAAAATGCCTAAAAGGTTTCGATAACAATATTTTGGGCGTTTCCACAAGGGCCGGGCTGTTCGTTATATCTTTACTGCCGAACCCCGGCAGTAAAGGATGCCACTACCATCCCTAACGCAAAAAAAAGATTATGACACTACAAGAAATCATGCAATCCCGTCGCGATACCCGCCACTTCACCACCGATGAAGTGCCAGAAGACGCCTTACAGAAAGCATTACAAGCAGGGCATTACGCACCTTCTGTCGGACTTACCGATGCCACACGATATTACGTTATACGTTCCTCCGAAGTCAAAAAAGCAATCAAAGTTTTGTTTGAAGCCTACGATAAAAAAGCAGCCAATGCCACCGATAACGAGCAACAAAAGCAACAATACCAAGCCCTAAAACTCGAAGCCATAGAAGAAGCTCCTTTGGGATTAGTAATTGCTTACGACCGTTCGGTGCTCAATAGTTTTACCATCGGAACGGTGGGGAGTAACGAAGCGATTAAGTTTAGCGCGGTTTGTGCGGCACAAAACATTTGGTTATCCTTAACCGAACAAGGCTATTCTATGGGATGGGTGTCGATTCTAAACTATCACGAATTCAAATCCATTTTAGGATTACCCGAAAACATAGAGCCTTTGGGCTATTTTTGTGTAGGCAAACCCGCCTCTAATTATGAACATCAGCCGATGTTGCAACAATTAGGATGGAAGAAAAAAGAGCCATTTCCATCTATCACTACGATTGATTCGGTACAATCAAAAGAAACTGTAATTTCTTCCTTTGAAGAAAAAATAACGGAGTCCAACGCGATTTTATCGAACCAATTGCAGTACAAAATCGATAACAAAACCAAGCCCACAGGAGCTTTGGGGGATTTAGAAGCACTCGCTCACCAAATAGGGATGGTGTTTCAAACCACTTCGCCTCAAATTAAACAACCGCATTTGGTGGTTTTTGCTGCCGACCACGGTATTGCCAATCACGGCGTAAGTGCCTATCCACAAGAAGTAACCCGACAAATGGTGACTAATTTTCTGGAAGGGGGAGCAGCAATCAATGTGTTTTGTAAACAAAACCAAATCGAACTATCGATTGTAGATGCGGGGGTAAATTATGATTTTCCAACGAACACCAAGTTGATTCACAATGAAATAGGTAAAGGCACGCAGTCGTTTTTACACACCGCTGCTATGAGTCCTCAGGAAGTATTCACTTGTTTTTCGAAAGGCGCTACTGTTGTGTCACAAATTGCGCAATCGGGTAGTAATTGCATCGGTTTTGGAGAAATGGGAATTGGGAATACGGCAACAGCTTCGGTATTGATGCATTTTTTGACTCAAATTCCCTTAGCAGATTGCATCGGTAAAGGAACTGGCGTAACTGACGAAAAGTTAAAAAGCAAACATCAAATTTTAGCAACTGCCATTGCCAATTACAAAGGCGCTACCGATTTAGACTCGGTTTTGGCCTATTTTGGAGGTTTCGAAATCGTGCAAATAGCTGGTGGAATGCTCGAAGCTCATAAAAATAAGATGTTGATTTTGGTCGATGGATTCATTGCAACAGTAGCCTTTTTGATTGCTTTTAAGAAAAACCCCGCTATTCTGAGCAATGCTGTTTTTTGCCACGCATCGGCTGAAAAAGGACACCAACAACTCTTGGAGTATCTAGGAGCAAAAGCATTGTTGCACCTTCAATTGCGCTTGGGCGAAGGAACGGGTTGTGCTTTGGCTTTCCCTTTGGTGCAATCAGCAGTGGCTTTTTTGAACGAGATGGCCAGTTTTGAATCGGCTGGGGTGAATAATAAAAAGGATTGATATTTTTCCTCCAGATAAATCTGGAGGCAATTTAAAAAATGAAATATAAAATTCTCTGTTTTTATTGCAAATTTGAATAGGGATGGGTTTTAACCCATCCTTTAGAATGAGTTTGATATTAGGCTTTAGCCAAATTATTG
>JAGOFG010000134.1 GCA_017997335.1 Flavobacterium sp.
TAATGGTCAATAAAATCGATGCTTCTTTTGATGGTTTGCGGTAAAACATCCATTGGGTCGCAATCGCCCATGGTGGTTGGAATTAAGTATAATTTTCCTAGCGAAAGAGTTGGTTTCATTTAGTTGTTTTCTTTGTTTATTCTTTTGAATACCTCGTCAACTGTAATTTGCATTTCTGAAAACAGTGGACTTTTAATTATTTGCCCTTCAGAGAAGGGTTTTAATCCGATGTATTCTTCGTTTTGTAAGGTGTACACTAAAACAAAACGTTCTTCGGGTTCTACTATCCAATATTCTTTTACGCCACTTTCTTGGTATAAATTGAATTTGGTATCTACATCATGCTTGCTGTTGTTGGGTGATAATATTTCTACAATTAAATCTGGTGCACCGTTGCAGCCTTTGTCGTCTAATTTGTTTTCATCACAAATAATACACAAATCAGGTTGTACCACAGTATTGTCTTTTTTTGAAGACGCGATCGGAAGTCTTACGTCAAAAGGGGCTACAAAAACACTGCAGGGATGATTTTGAAAAAACTTCCCTATGCTCAATGTTAAATTATAACTTATTGTTTGATGTTTTCGGCTTGGGGCAGGGCTCATTTTACGGATAAATCCTTTGATTAGCTCCACTCGCTCTGAAAATTGCCATAGCAAGTAATCGGAATAGGTGTAGGTTTTTGTCAAATCTAAGTCTGAAAAATTTTTTACTACTGACATATGCTGTGTTTTTCACAAAGTTATAAAACTATCTGAACTTGTCTATGATTTTTTGCAATTGAGCAATAATAACAATTGTGTTTTTAACCTCTTATGGTCAATAAATATGTGAAGTTTTATACTTTATAGATGAGCAGGAATTCTTGTTGTATTTAGGAGTGTTTCTCAATGATTTTTTTGGCAATCACATCGCAAACTTCGTCTAGCATTTGATATACATTTTCAAAACCATTGGCTAATCCGTAGTAAGGATCCGGTACATCGACATTTTCTCCTGGAAATAATTCGTTCAAAATCATTTGAACTTTGTTTTTCTGGGTGTCGTTTTTTGCCATTTCAATCACAGTATCATAATTGGAGGCATCCATTACGTAGATATAATCGAAGGTATCGAAATCTTTTGTGTTAAATTGTCTTCCTTTTTGGTGAGCAATCGAGAGGTTATGGTGCTCTGCTACTGCGATGGAACGTTTGTCTGGTGAATGGCCAATGTGCCAAGAGCCTGTTCCTGCAGAATCAACAAGAAATTGATCCTTTGGTAGTTTTGAGGCTAATATTCCTTCTGCCAAGGGAGAACGGCAAATATTGCCTAAACATACCATTAAAATCTTTACAGGCATAATCCGCGTTTATAGCGTTAATTTTGAATTGATATCGTCAACAAATTTTTTGAATTGTTTGTCTGTCGCTACTAAGTTGTCTACTGTTTTACAAGCGTGTAAAACTGTAGCGTGATCGCGATCGCCTATTTGTGAACCAATATTCGCTAGTGAGGCTTTAGTGAATTTTTTAGCAAAAAACATGGCTAATTGCCGGGCTTGAACCACGTGTCTTTTTCTGGTTTTAGATTGTAGGGTTTCTAAATCCAATTGGAAATAATCGGAAACAATTTTTTGTATGTAATCGATAGAGATTTCTCTTTTGACGTTTTTGACAAATTTCTCCACCACACTTTTAGCCAACTCGATGGTTACTTCTTTTTTGTTGAAAGAAGATTGTGCGATTAACGAAATTATAGCGCCTTCTAATTCACGAACGTTTGATTTGATATTTCTCGCAACATACTCAATGATGTCATCAGGAATGTCAACACCGTCACGATACAAAATGTTTTTAAGGATCGAAATTCTAGTTTCGTAATCTGGTTGGTGTAACTCAGCGGATAATCCCCATTTGAAACGCGACAATAAACGCTGTTCAATATCTTGCATATCAACAGGAGCTTTGTCTGAAGTCAAAATAACTTGCTTGCCGTTTTGGTGCAAATAGTTGAAGATATGAAAAAAGACATCTTGAGTTCCTGATTTTCCAGATAAAAACTGTACATCATCTATGATTAATACATCAATTAATTGATAGAAATGAATGAAGTCGTTACGGTTGTTTTTCTTAACCGAGTCGATATATTGTTGTGTGAAAATTTCGGCTGAAATGTATAAAACCGTTTTTTCAGGATATTTGTCTTTGATTTCAACACCAATAGCGTGTGCTAAGTGTGTTTTTCCTAATCCAACGCCACCAAATATTAGTAGCGGATTGAAAGAAGTTCCCCCCGGTTTGTTCGCTACAGCCATACCCGCAGAACGAGCCAGTCTATTTGAATCTCCCTCAAGGAAATTGTCAAAACTGTAATTAGGATTTAATTGAGATTCGATTTTTAAATTACGAATACCAGGAATCACAAAAGGATTTTTTAATTCTGGATTCAAATTTTTGATAGGAGCGTCCACTTCCTGTGGTTTCATGACCACTCGATTGGCACTTGGTAACTGTTCTGTAAACGGTTGTTTGTTACCATAAGTGTTCTCCATTTTAATTTTGTAAAGCAATTTGGCGTTTTTACCTAGTTCTTTGGTAAGGGCTACTTTTAATAATTTCACATAGTGTTCTTCTAACCATTCGTAGAAAAATTTACTAGGTACTTGAATATATAAAGCATTGTCGGTTAGTTCAACTGATTTAATAGGCTCAAACCAAGTTTTGTATGCTTGCTCTTGGATGTTGTCCTTTATAAAAGATAAACAGTTTTCCCATACCGATTGTGCAGTTTTATTCATAGATTTGGCGAAATTATTTTAACTTTAGTTGTTTTTTTTGAATAAAAAAACGTGTTTTTTTGTGTGTTTTTTGGGTTAACAAAAGTGTGAATAATTTTTTGTATAAAAAAATATATTGAACAATTATTTTAGAAAAAAATGTCGTAAATGGCATTTCAAAATTTAATTTTTTTAAAGCATTATTAATGAAAGATCATCAAGTTCAAGTACGTGTTCGGTATTCCGAAACCGATCAAATGGGAGTCGTTTATCATGGAAATTATATTCCTTATTTTGAAATTGGAAGAGTGGAATGGCTCAGAAATAAAGGGGTTTCCTATAAAGTTATGGAAGAAAACGGAATTGCGCTCCCTATTGTTTCTATGAATATTAATTACAAAAAATCGGCGCGCTATGATGATTTGCTGACCGTCCACACGCGTTTCAAAAGTCAGACGTCTGTGAAGATAGAATTTGATTGCGCAATTTATAATGAAGCACAAGAGTTATTAACAACTGCCGAATTTGTGTTGGTTTTTGTGTCCTTAAAAACGGGTCGTCCAGTCGCTCCTCCAGATTATATTTTGGAATTATTGAAAACCATCGATTAACGACAGAAATCATCGACGAAAAGCAGTATTCTATATTTTTTTTTCGATTTGAATCTCAAACATGTTTTCAAAAATGCCGAATACCATTTCGGCATTTTTTTTTCGAATACTACACTCAATTTTGCCAATTGGTAAATTCGTTTCGGCATCAATTTCCATTTCTTGATTCACAATTTGAAGTTGCTTTTCTTTAATAACGCGCATGACTTTGTTCATGTTCTTATAATCGAAAGTGATTTCGAAAAAGACATCAATAGTTTTCTCCACAATTTCACTCGCTTCTATCGCTAATTGAGCTGTGGTTTTGTAAGCGGCAATTAATCCTCCCACTCCCAATTTGGTACCGCCAAAGATGCGAACCACCACAATCAAAATATTCGTTAGGCCAAACGATTGAATTTGTCCATAAATTGGCGTCCCGGCCGTATTGCTTGGTTCCCCATCGTCATTAGCTCTAAAAACCACCGTTTCGGTCCCAATTTGATACGCATAGCAATAATGCACCGCATGCGGATGTTCTTTTTTGAGTATTTCAATGATTGGTTTTACTTCCTCCTCGCTGCTAATTGGAAAAGTGTAGCCAAAAAACTTACTGTTTTTCTCCTTAAACAGTATGGGTTCGTTGGGTGCAGCAATGGTTTGGTAGGTGTCTTTCATTAGGTGTACTTCTCCAAAAGGATATTTTATGATGCAAAAGTAGTTTTTTTTGGAGCCCAACCCAAGGGATTTTTAGTAGGTATGGTTCCCGCTATCCGCTATATCTTTTTTTTATTTTACCCTGACAGGGTTCAAAACCCTGTCAGGGTAAAATAAAAAAAAGGATGCCGCTGCACACGAGCGAAGCGAACTGGCGAAGCAATCGGGGCTAAAGGAGGAGCAGTTGGCTTTTTTGGATACATTTTAGAGTTTTATCCCAAGTTGTTCTTTTCGAATAAATCCACAACATCTTCTTTGCCGACTTGCAGATTCCAAACTTGAAGTCCGAGAGCTTGAGCTGCATCAGTGTTTTCTTTTTTATCGTCTACAAACAAGGTTCTTTTGGGTGACAAATCATTTTGTTGCAATACGTGCAAGTAAATTTCGGCATCGGGTTTTCGCATTCCTACTTCAAAAGAAAAATACACTTTTTCAAAACATTGGTAAAAAGCCCCATAAAATGAACTTCCTGTTTTTTGCTCAAAAGTGTCAATATGAATTGCATCGGTATTGCTCAACAAAAACAAGCGGTATTTTTGTGACAATAATTGTAAAAATTCTAAACGATACAAGGGAAAATCAAGCAAAACCGCATTCCAAGCTGCAAGAATTTCTTCTTGACTCGCATTGGGAATTTGTTTTTGAAAACCGTTTAAAAAAGCATCTCGTGTACAATCGCCTTTTTCAAAAGCGATGTTTAGAGCGTCCAATTCTTCATTCCAAGCTTTGAGACCCAATGCTTGTAACTGGTCTTGCGTGGCTTGCTTGTCTAGATTGATAAATACATCTCCAAAATCAAAAATGATGGCATTAATCATAATTGCTAAGTATTAAAAGTTCGTCAGTTGCAATAGTTGACTTATTTGGATTCTTTTTTTGGAGTATCGGTGCTTTTATCCCAGAATGAAAAGAAATTGCTCCAATAAAAATCCGTGCTTCATCCCACATATTCAAATCGATAAAATGCTGAATGGTAGTGGTGCCACCTTCAATTATAACAGATTGAAGACGGTGCTCATATAACCTTTGCAGGAGTTGTGGTACAATGTTTTGATTGAAATCTATGATTTCAAAAGTACAATTCTCCTTGTTTTCATTATCTTTTTTTGATGTAAAAATCAGTGTCGGAACACTTTGGTCCAAAACATAACTTTCTTCAGGTATGCGTCCTTCTCGGTCAATTAGTATTCGAGTTGGATGTTGTCCGTGCCAATCTCTAGTGTCTAATTTTGGATTGTCGGCAAGTACGGTTTGTGTTCCCACCAAAATTGCCTGCTCTTCGCTACGCCATTTGTGCACCAACTGTCGAGAGTAGGGATTGGTAATCCAAATCGGGGCGCGTTCGTGATTCGGTTTTGGGGATGGAGCGATAAAAGCATCTTGGCTTTCTGCCCATTTTAAGATAATGTAGGGACGTTTTTGGTTGTGAAACGTAAAAAAGCGTTTGTTGAGTTCTTGGCATTCTTTTTCGAGTACACCAACTGTCACTTCAATGCCTGCATTTTTCAAACGTTCTATGCCTTTACCTGCCACTTGATGGTTAGGGTCTACCGTTCCAATAACTACTCTTGGAATTTCACTTCGAACAATCAAGTCTGCACAAGGTGGTGTTTTCCCAAAATGACTGCAAGGTTCAAGACTTACATAAATAGTAGCGTCTTTTAATTGCGATTTGTCTTTTACTGAATTGATGGCGTGCACTTCTGCGTGAGGTTCTCCGGCTTTTCTGTGCCAACCTTCGCCAATTATTTTTCCATTGGCAACAATTACGCTTCCTACCATCGGGTTAGGGTACGTAGTACCTAAGCCATTTTTGGCTAGTTCGATGCAACGTTTTATATAAGTTTCATTTGTGCTCACTATGCAAAAGTACTATTTTTTGGGCGTTAGATTTCGCTAATTTGTCAATTAACAATGCTATTTTTGTCAGACTAACCAAAGAAGATAAAGTACAATGACATCTTGGACCATCAGGAAAATAGAAAAAAAAGACAATCCAGCCGTAGCAAAGCTAATTAGAGCTGTTTTTGATGAATTGGAAATTCCAAAAGTAGGCACCGCCTATGAAGACCCCTATTTGGATTTGATGTTCGAGGAATACAGCAAGCCACGTTCTGTTTATTTTGTGGTGGAGCAAGAGGGCGAAGTAGTTGGTTGTGCAGGTATTGCTCCTTTGGCCAATGAAAAAGAAACCATTTGTGAATTGCAAAAAATGTACTTCTTGCCAGCCACACGCGGGAAAGGAATTGGAAGCGAAATGATGGCTATTTGTTTGCAAGCCGCCAAAGACTTTGGGTTTGAACAATGTTACCTCGAAACGATGCCGTTTATGCATTCCGCTCAAAAGTTGTATAAGAAAACAGGTTTTGAGTATTTGTGCAGTGCTATGGGCAATACAGGGCATAGCAGTTGTCCGGTTTGGATGCTGAAAGATTTGTAAACTCTTCCATTAATTCGATATTTAGTACTATAAATTATGACAATAAGAGCCTACAGAACTCATTTTATTCAGGAACTTTCTTCTATTTATGAGGAAGGCGAGGCCGAAAGTTTTTTCTATTTGATTTTGGAAGCCAAGCTTCAGCTCAAAAGAATCGATTTGGCGTTACAACCCGATTTGACTTTTTCGGAGGCCGAACTTGTGGTTTGGAACAGCATTTTAGAAGATTTAAAAAAAGAAATCCCGATACAGTACCTTTTAGGAAAAACCAATTTTTATGGATTGGATTTTGAAGTTAATGAAAACGTG
>JAGOFG010000030.1 GCA_017997335.1 Flavobacterium sp.
ATTTCATTTTCTCTATTCGTCGAAATATTGAATATGAAAACCAAAAAGAAATAATTCTAAAAATAAGCTTCCAAAACTGGAGGCTTTTTTTATGCCGAAATGCTTCTTTTTAGTACATTACAAAACAAGAAAAATAGCAGTAAAACAGTTATAATGAAAAATACCATTTCACAAAGAGTCGCCGATTTTTTAAAAAATTATCCTCCTTTCAGTTTTTTTTAAACTTAAGAGAAATCAACACCCTATCTGAAGAAGTTTCAATTATTTATAAAGAAAAAGACAGCATTGTTTTTGAAGAAAATGAAGCCGCACATGATTCATTTTATGTCATCCATAAAGGCGCTGTTGCCTTGAAAAAAGGAAGCAAAAACGAAATCATCAATATTTCAGATGAAGGTGACCTCATCGGTTTAAGACCTCTCATTACGCACGAAAATTATAAAATGGAAGCTCGTGCTCACGAAGAAAGCATCCTCTATGCTATTCCAAGTGACTTGTTCAAGCCTTATGCTTTAAAGAACAAAGATGTAGCCAATTTTTTGATAGAAAGTTTTGCCTCAAATACCGAGAATCCTTATTCTGAAAGCCATCGCGGTAAACTTTATGGCGAAGTAGTCAATGAAGAAATTTTGGGCAGTAGCCAAAAACTTTTGGATTTTCAACCTGTCAAATACTCCAAAAAAATCATTACTTGTACGCCCTCAACACCAGCAAATAGCATTGCCGAGATGATGACCAAAAAAAATGTGGGCGCTATTTTAGTAGTTGAAAACGAACTCCCTATTGGCATTGTAACCGATAAAGATTTACGCAATAAAATCGTAACAGGCGCCTTTCCTATTACTGCTCAAGCGGCCTCAATAATGAATAGCCCTGTGATTACGTATCCCAAAAAAATGACAATCACGCAAGCGCAAATGGCTATGATAAAAAGCAACATTAGCTATTTATGTTTGACTAAAGACGGAACTCCTAATACCAAAGCGGTTGGAATTCTTTCCAAACACGATGTAATGGTAGCCATAGGTAATAATCCAGCCGTACTCATCAAAGCCATCAAAAGATGTAAAAAAAGCAAAGAAATAAAGCCAATTAGGCAAAACATAATGCGTTTGTTACAAGGATATTACAAAAACAATAGAATATGCCATCTCACGAGATGGCATATTTATATCATATAGTTTATGACAATCCCGAAATCACGCCATTATCATCAATATCAATTCGGGTAGCATTCGGGAGTTTGGGTAAGCCTGGCATACGCATCACATCACCTAGCAATGGAATAATAAAACCAGCGCCACTGGCAAATTCAAATTCACGTACAGTAACAGTAAAACCAGTGGGTCTACCAATCATTTTTTCATCATCAGAAAAGCTAGCTGGCGTTTTGACCATACAAATTGAAAAATGCTCAAAGCCTAATTCCTTAATGCTTTGCAATTGTTTGTTGGCCAAAGCCGAATAAACGACCTCATCTGCACCATAAATTGTCGTGGCAATCGTTTCGATTTTCGATTCAATAGATGCGGTGTTTAGATATAATGGCTGGTAATTGGCACTTGCAGTAGCTACTTGCTCTACAATCGCTTGAGCCAGTTTTTCGGCTCCTTTGCCTCCATCCGCAAATGCGGTGCTCACAACTGCTTTTACCCCTTTTTCAGCGCATAACTCAATCAGTACGTCATATTCTTCTTGTTTATCCGATGGAAAAGCATTGATACAAACCACTGGTTGTAAGCCAAACTTTTGAATATTTTCTATGTGCTTTTCTAAATTACAAAAGCCTTTATTTATGGCATTAACGTTAGATTCTTTACATTCTTCTGCTGTTAAGCCTGCGTGATGCTTGATGGCTTTTAATGTCGCTACTAAAACCACTGCATCAGGTCGCAATCTGGATTGTTCACACTTGATATGCAAAAATTTCTCGGCTCCCAAATCGGCACCAAAGCCAGCCTCGGTAACAACATAGTCGCCCAAAGACAATCCCATTTTGGTAGCAATCACAGAATTGGTTCCTTGCGCAATACTCGCAAAAGGACCTCCGTGAATAATGGCTGGATTTCCTTCGATAGTTTGCACCAAATTAGGTTTGATAGCATCTTTCAGCAAGGCAGCCATTGCTCCTACGACTTTCAAATCTTTAGCAAAAACAGGAGTACCTTCTACCGTTTTTCCCACATAAATATTTCCTATGCGTTTTTTCAAATCAGCAATGTCTTTGGCCAAACATAAAATAGCCATAATTTCAGAGGCAGGTGTAATGTTGAAATTTTCCTCACGCATCATTCCGTTTCCTTTGGCTCCGACACCAATAATTATCTGACGCAACACACGGTCATTCATATCCATAACGCGTTTCCAAACAATGGCTTTCGGGTCTAACTGCAAATGGGCTTCAGGGTATTGCAAATGATTATCAATGATAGCAGAAAGTAAATTATTGGCCTTTTCAATCGCAGAAAAATCACCTGTAAAATGAAGATTAATATCCTCCATTGGCAATACTTGAGCATAGCCTCCGCCAGCTGCTCCACCTTTCAAACCAAAAACAGGCCCCAAAGAAGGTTCTCGTAAAACCGCAATGGCTTTTTTACCAATACTATTCAATCCATCAGTCAAACCTATAGTCATAGTCGTTTTGCCTTCGCCGTATTTGGTTGGCGACATAGCCGAAACCAAAATTAATTTTCCTTTAGGTTCTTGCTGCTGCAAATGCAAGGGCAATTTGGCTTTATATTTTCCATACAACTCCAAATCATCTTCATTTATGTGTAGCTTTTGCGCAACGTCTTTTATTGAAGAAATCTTGCTTTTTTGAGCAATTTCTATGTCGGAAGGAAATAACTTCATAAGAATTGAATTGTTTTTTGTTTTTTATGTAAAAATAAACCAAATCCAAAATATAAAATACGATAAAAATCAGGTTTTAAAAAAACCGTTTCCTTTTGAAGTTGGAAACGGTTTTTGAATTATTCTAAAGATAAAGTGACTTGCCCATCGTCTTCTAATTGAATAGAAGAATCATCAATGGCGTCTTCTATACTTTCAGTCGGTTCGGGTTGCTCTTCTTCTGGCTCTTCATAAGGCAAAGGCTCAAGCAAATTCACTTGTTTTAACTTATCGGTTGTCAATTGGTTTCCTAAAGCTTTAAAGCCTTTTACCGCAATAAAACTCTCGATGTCTACCACTTGATTTTCTTTTTGAACACCTTTTACTTTAGCAAAAATCAATTCGGCTATAGGGCGATAATCGGTAGCTACAATTTCTAAACGTGAATTTGGATGCTCGGATATAAACGATTCTTCTTTATTCTCCACTTCAACCAAGAAGCGCTTGATATAATAACGCTCTTTTTCACCATCATAATAGATAGCCGAAATCGGTTTTTTAGGATTCCATTTTTCTAAAACGATCATATCCTCATCAAAATGAGTAGACAGTTCAGGAATAATAACTTTGAGTTTTCCAGTCTGAGAAATAACTAATATCTTGTCGCTTGGTCTAAATTCACCTAACAACTCTCCTCTTCCATCGACATTTAAGCGCTGAACGGTATCGTCAAACCAAACTTTTCTAGGCAATAAGGTAGAAATTCCTTTCTCTTTTAGTTCGATTTTCTTAATTGGATATTTGGTGACCAAATTCCCTTTAGAGGCTCTTCCTTTGATGGCTAATTTGGCGAAATCAATATCAAATTTGAGTTTTTTGATACTACCAACTTGACGTAGGATGATATTAATTACCTCTGCTTCACCATTTGGATTGCAAGAAAAATAAAGAATTTGAGAACCCGCAGCTCCATTGGTTAAATCGTAGGCTTTATCTCTAGTAACACCTGAAACATTGAATCGTTTAATGTAAGACGGACCGGATTTTCCATCACGATAAATCAAATTGTAAATCGTGCGTTTATCGCCTTTGTCAAAAATGGCAACGTGAATAATGTCTTTACCAACAAATGTCTTAGCATCGACTTTGGTAATCATCATCGTTCCATTACGAAGAAAAACAATTACATCATCGATATCAGAGCAATCCACCACATATTCATCTTTTTTCAAGCTAGTTCCCACAAATCCTTCTTCGCGATTGACGTATAATTTGGTATTACGCAAAACCACTTTGGTAGCTTCGATGTCATCAAAAATGCGGAGTTCGGTTTGGCGTTCTCTTCCTTTACCGTATTTTTCTTTAAGTTTGGCAAAATAAGCTATCGCAAAATCGATGATATGATCCAAATGATGTTGTACTTCCTTCATTTCGTCCTCTAATTTCGCAATGAAATCATCGGCTTTATCCGAGTCAAAACGCGTGATTCGAATCATTGGGATTTGCGTTAGTTTTTGCAAATCATCATCGTTAATTTCTCTCACAAAGGACGCTTTGAAAGGCTCAAAACGATCGTACATGTATTTGTACAACGCTTCTCTGTCCGAATACAATTTGAAGTCAATGTACATTTCTTCACGAATGAAAATCTTTTCAAGTGTAGCAAAATGCCATTTATTTTTTAATTCCTCTAATTGAATTTCGAGTTCTTGACGCAATAAATCTACGGTACGGTCTGTCGAAATTTTCAACATATCCGAAACCCCAATAAAAAGCGGTTTGTTATCTTCGATTACACAACCTAACGGTGCCACTGACGTTTCGCAAGCGGTAAAAGCGAACAAGGCATCGATGGTTTTATCTGGAGAAACACCCGGGAAAAGATGGATTAAAATCTCAACCTCGGCAGCAGTATTGTCTTCGATTTTCTTGATTTTGATTTTCCCTTTTTCATTGGCTTTCAAAATACTATCAATCAAACTAGATGTATTGGTCGAAAACGGAATTTGGGTAATCACCAAGGTGTTTTTGTCCAACTGACTAATCTTGGCACGCACACGCACACGTCCGCCACGCATACCATCGTTGTAATTCGATACATCCGCAATCCCAGCGGTTTGAAAATCTGGATATAAAGTAAAGGGTTTCCCTTTCAGAATTTTTATAGAAGCATCGATTAACTCATTGAAGTTATGAGGCAACACTTTGGTGGAAAGACCCACCGCGATTCCCTCTGCTCCTTGTGCCAAAAGCAACGGAAATTTCACGGGAAGATTGTTCGGTTCTGCACGACGACCGTCATACGATACGCCCCAATCTGTAATTTTAGGAGAATACAATACCTCTAAGGCAAATTTGGACAAACGCGCCTCAATATAACGAGAAGCAGCTGCGCCATCGCCTGTTAGAATATTCCCCCAGTTTCCTTGGCAGTCAATCAATAAATCTTTTTGACCAATTTGCACCATAGCATCAGCAATACTCTGATCCCCGTGAGGATGGTATTGCATAGTGTGTCCCACCACATTCGCTACTTTGTTATAGCGACCGTCGTCTAATTCTTTTAACGAATGCATAATACGGCGTTGTACCGGCTTGAATCCGTCTTCGATAGCGGGTACGGCACGTTCTAAGATTACATACGAAGCGTAATCCAAAAACCAATCTTTGTACATTCCTGTAACTTTGGTAATGGTATCGTGCTCGTCTGCATTATTTTCGTAAAAATGGTGCATCCCACTTGAAGTCGAAATGTCATCGAAACCCTCTTGATCATTAGCATCAAAACTGGCGTCGTTGTTTTCGTCTTCGTTCGGAAGGATGTTATCTTCTTCTTCGTCTTTCATTTATATCTTTATAAATCTACTTAATCGTTACTTCAGTGCTAAAAAGCATACTTTTCTTTGCAAGTATGTTCTTCTGTAGTCTCCCAATTTCCGGTTTTGTCTTTTACTTTTTTGGTAACTATTTCACATTCTTTATGATCATTACTTTTGATAATAAAAAATGTCCCACCAAAACCTAGAGCAAAAGCTAAAACAATGAGTACTAACGTTTTTTTATTCATTTCTAAAATATTACTCTTTTTCAATCACGTCCAAATCTACCTTCAAGTTTTTGATGATAAAATCTTGTCGGTCTGGGGTGTTTTTACCCATATAAAACGACAATAATTGTTCGATAGAGGTGTTTTTATCCATCATAATAGGATCCAATCGGATGGTTTCTCCAATGAAATTTTTGAACTCATCTGGCGAAATTTCCCCTAGTCCTTTAAATCGCGTAATTTCTGGTTTGGGTTTTAATTTTTCAATGGCATCCCTGCGCTCTTCATCAGAGTAGCAATAAATGGTTTCTTTTTTATTTCGAACTCTAAAAAGTGGCGTTTGCAAAATATACAAATGCCCTTCTTTGATTAATTCAGGGAAAAATTGCAAGAAAAAGGTAATCAACAACAAGCGAATGTGCATTCCATCGACATCGGCATCGGTGGCGATTACAATATTGTTGTAGCGCAAGTCACCCATATCTTCCTCGATATTCAAGGCCGCTTGCAACAAATTGAATTCTTCATTTTCATACACAATCTTCTTACTCATTCCGTAAGAATTCAAAGGCTTTCCACGCAAACTAAAAACCGCTTGCGTATTCACATCACGCGATTTGGTAATCGACCCCGAAGCCGAATCTCCCTCGGTGATAAACAACGTACTTTCTAAATATCTTGGATTTTTGATGTCTGGCAAATGCACGCGACAATCTCTCAATTTCTTGTTGTGCAAACTGGCTTTTTTAGCTCGGTCTTTCGCTAATTTTCGAATGCCTGATAATTCTTTACGCTCGCGCTCGGCTTGTAAAATTTTTCGTAGCAACAAATCGGCTGTTTCTGGATTTTTGTGTAAAAAATTGTCTAATTTATTTTTCACAAAGTCATTCACAAACGTTCTCACCGATGCCATTCCTGGCTCAGAACCCATATCCGTAGAACCTAATTTCGTTTTGGTTTGGGACTCAAAAACAGGTTCCATCACCTTGATACTAACCGCACTCACAA
This sequence comes from Flavobacterium sp., assembly GCA_017997335.1. Classification (GTDB taxonomy): domain Bacteria; phylum Bacteroidota; class Bacteroidia; order Flavobacteriales; family Flavobacteriaceae; genus Flavobacterium. The sequence goes on from JAGOFG010000030.1 coordinate 6,890, forward strand.
TAGATTTACGAATATCAGAAGGGTCGAAGGTTTTATTGTAAAATTCACGTATGGTTTTGACTACGGCTTCTCTAAAAGCTACAAGATGCGTTCCACCTTGCGTCGTATTTTGACCGTTTACAAAAGAATGGTATTCCTCGCTGTATTGCGATTTACTATGGGTCATTGCAATCTCAATATCATCCCCTTTGAGATGAATAATTGGATAAACCATATCTTCCTCTGCAATATTTTCATCTAATAAATCTTTCAATCCATTTTCAGAAAAATATTTTTCACCATTATAAATGATGGTCAAGCCTGTATTTAGGTAGCAATAATTTTTGAGCATTTTTACTATATACTCATTTCTGAATTTATAGTTTTTAAAAATGGCTTCATCTGGTGTAAACGTAACCTTGGTTCCTTTACGCTTGGTGGTTTCGATGATATCTTCTTCTAAAACCAAATTTCCTGCTGAAAATTCAGCTGCTTTTTGTTTCTCATCACGAACCGATTCTACTCTAAAATAAGTCGATAAAGCGTTCACCGCCTTGGTTCCTACTCCATTCAATCCAACAGATTTCTTAAACGCCAAAGAATCGTACTTTCCACCAGTATTCATTTTGGAAACTACGTCGATTACCTTCCCTAAAGGAATGCCTCGACCATAGTCACGTACCGCTACGGTTTTGTCTTTAATGGTCACTTCGATAGATTTTCCAGCGCCCATTACGAACTCATCAATACAGTTGTCTAATACTTCTTTTAAAAGAATATAAATACCGTCATCCGGCGAAGAACCGTCACCAAGCTTTCCGATATACATTCCGGGACGCATCCGGATGTGTTCTTTCCAATCGAGAGAACGTATATTGTCTTCATTATAAATATTTTGCTCAACCATAAACAGATTTTGGATTTTGATGCAATATAGCATATATCTCCAAAAAATGAAAGGCGATACTCTTTAATTTTTTTTAATAAAATCAGGCTCAAAAACAATGTTTTTACATCAGTTTTGAGTAAATTTACCGCCAAATTTTTCCAAAAAAATGCCAAATACCATAAAACCGAGTTTAGAGCAAATCAAACTCATCAACGAATATTTATTATTTGACTCTCCAAACGAGGAACAATACGATAACATTACATTTTTGGCTACTCAAATCTGTAAAACACCAATTTCTACTATCACATTAATTGATACTACTCGCCAGTGGTACAAATCCAAAATAGGTTTTACCCATAACGAAAATCCTATAGAGTATTCCTTTTGTGCCTTGGCGCTCTCCAAAAATTTAGATTTTATAGAGATTCCAAATTTAATGCTAGACGAAGAGTTTAGCGGTATAGGCAAATTAAACGGCTTGGAAGAAAACGGTTTTTATGCTAGTGTAGCAATCAGGAATGAAAAAGGAATTCCGTTAGCCACCTTGTGCGTTATTGATTATGAAAGCAAAAAACTCACAAATGACCAAAAAAAGGGGTTGCAAATTTTAGCAAAACAAGTAGAAGCCCTTTTTAAATTAAGACACAAAAACGTTGCTTTACTTAACAATTACAAACTTTTAAGCGAACAATACGAGGCGTTGAAACAGTTCTCCAATCGTGTATCCCACGACATTCAATCGCCGCTAAACAATATCATTTCATTGATTACCCTTTTCAGAGAAGAAAACGAAACTTCTTTTTCTAGCTCGGAATATCTGGACTTAATGATTGAAAGCTCTAGTCAACTGAAAGAATACGTTACTAAACTGCTTTATTATTATCGTTCTGAAAATCAAATCATCAGTAAAAAGGATTTTAATATAAATGAAATAATCACTACCACCAACTCTATCCTAAATCCAAAAAAAGAATTCAAAATAGAGTCAACTTTTGAAAAAGCTCAGATATATACGGATCCATTAGCTTTGACTCAAATTGTAATGAATCTAGTTTCGAATGGATTAAAATACAATTACAGCACCACTCCTGTAATTACCTTTGGCTTCAATGAAACAACTACCTCCTATCAACTAAAAATTAGCGATAACGGAATTGGTTTAAGCGAGACCGAGGCCGCCTCACTCCTAAACAATTCAGCCAGCATCGCAAAAAAAGATCGTTTTGGGAATTATGGTACGCAATTAGGCTGGACTACCATCAAGAATCTTTGTAACAAAATAGGCGTTTCTATCGCTATAGATTCAAAAGTTAATGAAGGAAGCACCTTTATTCTTTCATTCCCTAAAGAAGTAAATACCCTTTCAGCTTAGTAGTAGAGTATAAAACGTAACGATACGAAACAGCACACATACAAACACAAAGCCATAGCAAAGACAATTTCTGAGGCTTTGTTATTTCATTTCAATCCTCAAAAAAGAGTCAAAAAACAAGTTTTATTCCTGAAGCACAAGCTATTTTGTTGGAGCTAAAATCTTGCATTAGGAAACCCAATTCTTAAAAAAAATTCATACTTTTGAAACTCAAAAAAAACAACGATATGGCGACAGTAACATTAGGTGGAAACCCAATTCACACTTCAGGCGAACTTCCTCAAGTTGGAAGCAAATTAGTAGATTTCAAACTAATCAAAAATGATTTATCAGTAGCTACATTAGCTGATTTTGCTGGTAAAAAATTAGTTTTAAATATTTTTCCAAGTATCGATACTGGAACTTGTGCTACATCTGTTAGAAAATTCAACGAAAGCGCTAGTGCTTTAGAGAACACTACCGTTTTGTGTATTTCAAGAGATTTACCTTTTGCTCAAAAACGTTTTTGTGGTGCAGAAGGATTAGAAAACGTAGTGAATTTATCCGATTTCCAAGAAGGTAGTTTTGGCAAAACCAATGGTTTAGAAATCACTGACGGTCCTTTAGCTGGATTGCACTCTAGAGTAATTATTGTTTTAGACGAAAACGGTGTGGTTACACATACTGAACAAGTAGCTGAAATCGCTAACGAACCTAATTACGAAGCAGCTTTAGCCGCACTATAATACATTTATGGAATTTCAAAAAGACAATTCTTTTGTAACCGGAAGATTAAAAAGTGTTACATATGCTTTCAAAGGAGCGATAAAATTAATAAGTACGGAACATAGCATAATGGTTCAGTTTTCTATTGGAATACTTATTAGCATTTTAGGCTTTATAATGAACATTACTGCTACAGAATGGTTGTTTCAAACTTTTGCGATTGGCTTAGTCATGAGCATTGAAGGACTAAATACCGCAGTAGAAAAAATAGCCGACTTTATTCATCCAAATTACAGTCAAAGAATTGGTTTTATCAAAGACATTGCTGCAGGATCTGTTTTCTTTGCAGCAATTACTGCTATAGTTATAGGTTTAATCATTTACGTTCCAAAATTCACATAGGCTTACTTCAAAAAAAAGAATGGCAAAAACAAGTAAAAAAAACACTCCTGAAACTCCTTCCGATACGGCAACTCCCAAGGTGAAATTCTGGGAACTATCCAAGCAAAACAAACTCATCATAGGTAGTTTGCTTGTACTATTTTCTATTGGATTACTAATTGCATTTGTTTCCTTTTTCCTGCATGGACAAGAGGATCAAAGCGCAGTCAATAGCATAACCGATAGAAATGAAGTGGTACAAAATTGGCTAGGAAAAATTGGAGCTTTTCTTGCTGATGCCTTAATCTATAAAGGATTTGGAATCGCTTCCTTTCTATTTGTTCGATTATTCTTTCTAACAGGTTTGTTTTTGTTTTTAGATTTACGTCTCAAAAAACTTAAAAACATTTGGTTTTGGGACTTATTCTTGATTGTAATTCTATCCGTTTTATTTGGATTTTTTGCGACTTCTGTACCGGAATTAGGAGGAACAGTAGGCTATGAACTTAATTTGTTTTTTCAAGATTATATCGGTAAAACAGGTACCTTATTGGTCTTGATATTCGGCATTCTGATTTACTTGATTTTCAAAATAAAAATTTCGCCAGAAAAAATTCAAAACATCTTTCATTCAACCAAAGAAGAAATTAAAGATGAAATAGCCAATAATCCTTTTCCGAAAGAAACTTCGAATGCCTACAATTTAGAAGAATTTGCCATTGAAGAGGAAGAAGATTTAGAAGACACCATTCATCTTAAAACATCAGGTTCACAATTCGAAATTAACAAAGAAGCTTTGAAACCTACTATTAGTAGTGCTTCGGAGATTAATTTGGAACCTCAATTGAAACCGCAACCCGTAGTTAGTCCAGTTCCAAATGAAGTAATTACGACCAACGATGACGCTTTTGTAATTGAAAAAGCAGCCGAAGAAGACATTATCGAAGAAAATCTTGCTTCACGCTTGGTTTCTGATTTTGGTTTATTCGACCCAACGTTGGATTTATCACATTACAAATACCCAACAATAGATTTATTAAAAGAATATTCTACTGGAGGAATCACCATCAATCAAGAGGAATTAGAAGAAAACAAAAACAAAATCGTTGACACTCTTCGCAACTACAAAATAGAAATTGCTCAAATTAAAGCAACAGTTGGACCATCGGTTACCTTATATGAGATTGTTCCAGAAGCAGGAATCAGAATTTCAAAAATCAAGAGTTTAGAGGACGATATAGCCTTGTCTTTATCTGCACTTGGAATTCGTATCATTGCACCAATTCCAGGAAAAGGAACCATTGGTATCGAGGTTCCTAACAAGAATCCTACTATGGTTTCTATGAAAAGTGTTATTGGTTCGGCTAAATTTCAAGAAGCCGAAATGGAATTACCAATTGCTTTAGGGAAAACCATTTCTAATGAAACTTTTGTAGTCGATTTAGCGAAAATGCCTCACTTATTAATGGCGGGTGCTACTGGACAAGGAAAATCGGTAGGATTAAATGCCGTATTGACTTCTCTTTTGTACAAAAAACATCCAGCCGAAGTGAAATTCGTTTTGGTAGACCCTAAAAAAGTAGAGCTTACCCTTTTTAATAAAATAGAAAGACATTATTTAGCCAAATTACCCGATACCGAAGACGCCATTATTACTGATAATGCAAAAGTTGTTGCTACATTAAACTCACTTTGCGTTGAAATGGACAATCGTTATTCGTTGCTAAAAGACGCTATGGTGCGCAACATAAAAGAGTATAACGAAAAGTTCAAGTCTAGAAAGTTAAATCCTGAATTAGGGCACCGTTTTTTACCTTACATCGTATTGGTAGTCGACGAGTTTGCAGACTTAATTATGACGGCCGGTAAAGAAGTAGAAGTTCCTATTGCGCGTTTGGCTCAATTGGCTCGTGCTATCGGAATACATTTAATTATCGCTACTCAAAGACCTTCGGTGAATGTAATTACAGGTTTGATTAAAGCCAACTTCCCAGCTCGTATTGCTTTTAGAGTAACTTCAAAAATTGACTCTAGAACCATTTTAGATACACAAGGCGCTGACCAATTGATTGGTAGAGGGGATTTGTTATACACCAATGGCAATGATGTGGTTCGTGTACAATGCGCCTTTATCGACACACCAGAAGTAGAAAAAATAACCGAATTTATAGGTTCTCAAAAAGCCTATGCCACTGCTTATTTGCTTCCAGAGTTCGTTGGAGAAGAAAGTGGCATTAATCTTGATATGGATGTTTCCGAAAGAGACCCCTTATTTAGAGAAGCTGCCGAGATTATTGTCAATGCACAACAAGGCTCCGCATCTTTACTACAACGCAAACTCAAACTAGGATACAACAGAGCAGGACGACTAATTGACCAATTAGAAGCTGCTGGAATTGTAGGCTCCTTTGAAGGAAGTAAAGCACGTAGTGTAAATATTCAAGATATGAGTTCTCTTGATCAATTTTTCAATAACGAACTAAACAATTAAATCATGTTACCTAGCACTCAAAACACAACTCTTTTTTCATCAAAAAACAAGTCTCAAGCAATTTTGTCTTTTTTAACGTTAATTGCCTTGTTTTGTTCTGTTTTCACCTCTAATGGACAAGATAAAAAAGCCAAAGCTTTACTAGACCAAGTAACCAGCAAGGTAAAAAGTTACGATAACATTACGATTGATTTTAAATATAGCCTACAAAACGCCAAAGAAAACATCAATCAAGACAGCAAAGGAAATGTTACCCTAAAAGGAAATATGTATGTACTCAATTTTATGGGCGTAACTAAACTTTTTGACGGTAAAAAAACATACACAATCGTTCCTGAAGACGAAGAAATCACGATTTCTAAACTGAATGAAAATGACGACAATGCCATTACTCCTTCAAAAATGTTGACTTTTTTCAACTCTGGTTACAAATACACTATGGACATCATTCAAGATGTTAGAGGAAGAAAAATACAATATGTAAAACTTGTTCCAACAAATGCAAAAGACCAAAGAAAAGAAATCTTACTTGGTATCGACATACAAACCAAACACATTTATAACTTAATTGAATTTGGTAAAAAAGGAACAAAAACAACCCTTACCGTTAATTCTTTTAAAACTAATCAGTCATTATCAAAAAATCAATTTACCTTTGCGGCGAGTAAATACCCCAATTACTACATCAATAAAATAGATTAAACATAGGTGAAGATACTTGACAAATATTTATTAAAATCGTTTCTGATTACATTTACTACGGTTTTTGTTATCCTTTTTTTCATCTTTATTCTCCAAACCGTTTGGTTATTCATTACTGAACTGGCCGGTAAAGATTTGGATTTTATAATGATTGTTAAATTCTTACTCTTCTCTATGCCAAGGATTATTCCTTTGGTTTTACCACTATCGGTTTTATTGGCTTCTATTATGACTTTCGGAAGTTTTTCTGAAAACTATGAATTAGCAGCAATGAAATCATCTGGAATCTCATTACAAAGATGTTTTCGTACTTTAATTGTTTTTATCTCTTTATTAAGCATTGTTGCTTTTATGTTTGCAAACAATGTAATTCCATACGCTGAGTATAAATTCATGAGTTTTAGAAGAAATATTGCTCAAGTAAAACCAGCCTTAGCTATTGCCGAAGGACAATTTAACACCGTTGGTGTATACAACATCAAAGTGAATAAAAAATCGGGGGATAAAGGAAACTTTTTAAGTGGTGTAACCATTCACAAAAAATCATTAATGGGTGATGGAAATAAAACTGTCATCAAAGCCAAAACTGGCGAATTGATTAGCAATGAAGAATCAAACTTATTGCAATTGGTTTTAAAAGATGGTTATTACTATGAAGATGTTACTCCAAAGAAATATGAAGATCGCGAAAAAATGCCTTTTGTAAAAAGTTCATTTAAAAAAGACATCATCAATATTGACTTATCTAAATTAAACACTACCGCCGTAGAAGACACCAAAGAAGCCAATACAAAAGGAATGCTAGATGTATCAGAACTTGTATACACTATCGATTCATTATCAAAAAGCAAAGCCACGGAAGCCAAATCTTTTTCTGAAAACATCAATCAGAAAGTTACTATTCCATTAGCTTCTACCACTATTCCAACTAATGACACTGTAAAGAAAACCAAAAAGTTCAATGCCAAAGACCCTTTGGCACCTTTTACTGATGATGAAAAAGCAACCGTTTACAAAAATGCTTTGGCCAATACACAAAGTACAGTGGTTAGCATTGACGGAACACTTTCGGATTTAAAATTAAAACAAAAAAACATCAACAGTCACGAATTTGTCATTTATGAGAAATTTGTAATTGCCTTTGCTTGTTTCTTAATGTTTTTCATTGGAGCACCATTAGGAGCCATTATACGAAAAGGAGGTATTGGACTTCCAATAGTATTTGCAGTATTGATTTTTATTACTTTCCATTTCATCAACACTTTCGGGAAAAGAATCTCACAAGAAGACGGACTTACTCCTTTTGTTGGAGCATGGATGTCCTCATTCATATTAACACCTTTGGCTGTATTATTAACTTACAGAGCCATCAACGATATTGGTATAATCAATATGGATCGTATAACAGAACCTTTTCAAAAATTGGTTAAAAAATTATTCCCTTCTAAAAACTAATTCTACACATGGTAGCAGATAAAATACAACTCAATACGATTGAGGAAGCAATTGAAGACATTCGTCAAGGTAAAGTAATCATTGTAGTAGACGATGAAGACAGAGAGAATGAAGGTGATTTTTTGGCAGCAGCCGAAAAAGTAACACCCGAAATGATCAACTTTATGGCTACGCATGGAAGAGGGTTAATTTGTGCTCCTCTAACCGAAAGTCGTTGTAAAGAACTAGGGCTGCATGTAATGGTGAGCAATAATACCGATCCTATGGAAACTGCTTTTACTGTTTCGGTGGACTTAAGAGGAAATGGTGTAACTACAGGAATTTCTGCTTCTGATAGAGCAAAAACAATTCTTTCTTTGGTGGATTCTAATACAAAACCACACGACCTAGCTCGTCCAGGACATATCTTCCCACTTATCGCAAAACAAGGCGGTGTATTAAGAAGAACTGGACATACAGAAGCTGCAATTGATTTTGCACGTTTAGCAGGCTTTAAATCGGCTGGTGTGATTGTAGAAATCATGAACGAAGACGGAACCATGGCTCGCTTACCTCAATTGGTTAAAGTGGCTAAAAAATTCGATTTGAAATTAGTTTCTATTGAAGCATTAGTTGCTTATAGAATGCAACACGATAGCCTTATTGTTAAGAAAGAAGATTTCGATATACAAACTCGTTTTGGAACTTTTAGATTCCGTGCTTACCAACAAACCACCAACAAACAAGTTCATATTGCCTTAACCAAAGGGACATGGAATTCTGGTGAGTCTATCCTAACAAGAATCAACTCTTCGCAAGTAAATAACGATTTGTTGGGAACATTAACCAATAATGCCGACAAACAATTGGATGATATGTTTACTACCATTAACAATGAAGGAAAAGGTGCCGTGATTTTTATTAATCAAGACATGCAAGCCGTAAACCTATTGAGTAGAATTGCAGAATTAAAAGAATTACAAGCCAATGGAGAGCTCAAAGCTCCTAAAATAAAAATAGATAGTAAAGACTTTGGGATTGGAGCTCAAATTCTTCACGATTTAGACATTTCAAAAATACGATTGGTTACCAATACAGCACAAGGAAAACGCGTTGGAATGATTGGTTACGGCCTTGAAATTACAGAATACGTAAACTATTAAGCTTTTGGAATTATTTTTTTTATTTTTTTTATTCTCCTAAAACATAGAAAATGAAATGATTAAAAAAAAGCTCAAAAAAAAGGTGCAATTTTTATAAAAATACATTTGCATAACCAAAAAAGGTTCTTATATTTGCACTCGCAATCACGAAATGATAGCGACTTACTGGAGAAATGGCAGAGCGGTCGAATGCGGCAGTCTTGAAAACTGTTGACTGTAACAGGTCCGGGGGTTCGAATCCCTCTTTCTCCGCCAGTAGAAATACAAATTGAATTAAAACCCTTTAAATCGTATGATTTAAAGGGTTTTTTCGTTTACAACACCTTCAAATTATTCATTAATGCGTGAACCTAAAGGGATAAAATCGGTTACCCTAAACTATCCGAAATTAGGGTAACCGATTTTTATCTCTGGGCTAGTATTTACAAGGCTTCCGAACCTGTTCATTAACCAGTTCAAGAAGTAGTTCACTATCTGAACATCTTGTGATATAGTCTTTTTAGAATTAAATTTAATACTAACTAAAAGGTTACCACGATGAAAACAAAAGTATCTATTCTCTTTTACGCAAAGAGAGCCAAAGCCAGTGTAAACGGTTTAGTCCCTATTTACACCCGAATTACCATCAATGGAAAAAGAATTGAATTAAGTTCCAATCGATTTGTAGAAATGTCCAAATGGTCAACAGAAGCGGGTAAAATGAAAGGCAATTCAGAAGAAGCTCGTTCAATAAATAGCCATCTCGATATGTTGAGAATTCAAATTATAGATATGCAAATGGAATTAGTACACAAGAAAATTCCAGTAACAGCTGAAACACTCAAAAACAAAATACTAGGAGTTGACGAAAGAGCAAGAATGCTAATTCCAATCTTCCAAGACCACAACAACAAAATCAAAGAATTGGTTGGCAAAGAATATGCACCAGGAACATTAGAGCGTTACAAAACTTCGTTGAGCCATACAATCGAATTCCTGCAATGGAAATATAAAGTTTCGGATATCGAGATAAACAAAATAGATCACGCCTTTGTTACCGATTATGAATTTTGGTTAAGAAGCGTTCGGAACTGTGCCAATAATACAGCAGTTAAATACATCAAGAACTTCAATAAAATAATTAAAATTTGCTTGGCCAATGATTGGCTAGACAAAAATCCGTTTGCAAACTATAAATCGAAAGTAAAAGAAGTCGAGAGAGTATATTTATCTGAAGAAGAAATTCAAAACATCATCGAGAAAGATTTTAAAACTGAAAGATTGTCTTTGGTTCGTGATATATTCCTTTTTAGCTGTTTTACAGGCTTGGCATACATAGATGTCAAAAACTTAACAAAGTCGCATATAAGCATCGGAATTGATGGCGAGAAATGGATATTTACACACAGACAAAAAACCGAATCTGCTTCTAAAATTCCAATTCTTCCATTAACACAAATGATTATTGATAAATACGAAGATAATCCACAAAGTGTAAATCAAGAAAAGCTATTACCTATTTTGAGTAATCAAAAAATGAATGCCTATTTGAAAGAAATAGCTACTGTTTGTAATATTGAAAAAGAATTAACTTTCCATATTGCTCGACACACTTTTGCAACCACTGTAACTCTCACAAATGGCGTTCCAATTGAAAGTGTAAGCAAAATGCTAGGACACAAAAACTTAAGAACTACCCAGCATTATGCAAAGGTTTTAGATAAAAAAGTAAGTGAGGATATGAAGATTTTGAGAGCTAAATTCCCAATGAAAACAACTAATTCAGAACAAAAAATAATTTAAATAAATTGCTTTTTTTTAAGCAGAAAAAATATTTAACCTATAAAAAATTATTAGATCATAATTAGTATATAATTTTACATTCGATAACTAATTCAATTATATATGACAAAATCAAAGAGAATCAAAAAGAATAAAACAGTAAAAAAGAAAACAATAAAGAAAAAAACAATTACTACATACACCATCATCCGTGCAGTAATGATAACTTTATTTTGCTTAATACTATTATTAGGAATAGGCATAAAGATTATGCACTATTTTAATTTTCATCTCAAATAATTATTAACAATAAAATAAAAATTACTACTTTTACACCAGTGAAATTTGTAAACATCATATTATCAATCATTTTCCTAATACTTTCAAGTATGCCTTGTGCAGATATGGAAGTGGATCGTTCTGTATATGGTAAAACCGAATTCACTTCAAGCCACAATAATCATTCTCACGATAAACAAAAAGATTTATGTTCCCCATTTTGCATTTGCAATTGTTGCGGTTCACAAATTACAAGTTTTTCAGAATTTGTAATTATTGACTTTCCAATACCTTCTAAAGGTATCAAAACACAATTACCTACATACAAATCCGTTTTTGCTTCCAATTTCTTCGGAAGTATTTGGCAACCGCCTCAAATAGCATAATGATGCCCGAGTAATTTCGGGTTAGAAAATTGTGACCTTTTCACAAATAATGGCAAATATTCTATTTGCTGATTTCTAATTCATTATAATATTTCAATGTTAGACAAAATCATACAATTTAGTATAAAGAACAAGTTCATTATACTCTTATTTACCCTTGTGCTTATAGCCTGGGGAAGTTATTCTATTAAAAATTTACCGCTGGATGCCTTGCCAGATGTAACTAATAATCAAGTACAAATAATTACCACTGCCCCTACTTTAGCAAGTCAGGAAGTAGAACAATTAATTACCTATCCACTCGAACAAGCTGTAAAAACGATTCCAAAAGTAATTGAATTACGAAGCATTTCTCGTTTTGGATTATCTGTGGTAACTGTTGTTTTCAAAGACGATGTAGATATATATTGGGCAAGAGAGCAAATTTTTCAACGCTTAAAGCAAGCCGAAGAAAACATTCCTTCCTACGCAGGTTCCCCAGAATTAGGTCCAATATCTACTGGTCTTGGAGAAATTTATCAATACGATTTATATGCCAAAAAAGGCTACGAAGATAAATATGATGCAGTAAAATTACGAACCATTCAGGATTGGATTATAATTCCACAATTACAAGGTGTTGAAGGTGTTGCCGAAGTAAGTACCTGGGGAGGAAAACTAAAACAATATGAAGTTGCCATTAATCCTAATAAACTGAATAGTTTAGGAATAACCATTACCGATATTTTTGAGGCACTGCAAAAAAACAATCAAAATACAGGTGGTGCTTATATCGAAAAAGATCAATTTGCCTATTTTATCCGTGGTGTTGGTATGGCAACGGGTATCAAAGATATAGAAAACATCGTTGTTGCCAATAAAAATGGAGCTCCTATTTTAGTGCGAAATGTAGCCGAAGTTAGAGAAGGCGTTGCACTACGCTATGGAGCTGCTACTAAAGATGGTAAAGGCGAAATAGTTTGCGGAATGGCACTTATGCTTAAAGGTGAAAATTCCAAAGCCGTGAACGATAGAGTAAAAGAAAAAATGGCTCAAATCAACAAAACACTTCCTGAAGGTGTCGTTGCCGAAGCTTTTATCGATAGAGGTAAACTAGTAGATAATGCAATAGGAACGGTTACAAAAAATTTATTGGAAGGAGCCTTAATTGTAATTTTTGTATTGATTTTATTTTTAGGAAATCTTAGAGCGGGATTAATTGTTGCTTCTGTAATACCATTGTCTATGCTTTTTGCTGTAATTCTAATGAATTATTTTGGTGTAAGCGGAAATTTAATGAGTTTAGGTGCTATCGATTTTGGAATTATTGTCGATGGTGCAGTAATTATTGTCGAAGCCACGATGCACCACCTGCAAAAACTTAAAAGGCAAAAAGATTTAACCCAATCCGAAATGGATAGCGAGGTTTTCAAATCGGCCTCAAAAATCAGAAACAGTGCTGCCTTTGGAGAAATCATTATCTTAATTGTGTATTTACCAATCCTTGCATTGGTAGGAACTGAAGGAAAAATGTTCCGTCCAATGGCAATGACTGTAGGTTTTGCCATAACAGGAGCTTTCATTTTGTCATTGACCTATGTACCAATGATGAGTGCACTATTTTTATCAAAAAACACGGAACATAAGCCGAATTTCAGTGATCGAATGATGGCTTGGTTGGAAGGAATTTACACTCCTTTTTTAGAAAAAGCCTTACGTTTCAAAAAAGCAGTATTGGCTATTTCATTAGGATTATTTGTACTAGCAATAGTAGTTTTTCAAAATATGGGTGGCGAATTTATTCCCACAATTGAAGAAGGAGATTTAGCTATTAATGCAACGATAATGACAGGAAGTTCGCTTTCGCAAATGGTAAAAACAACTACTGAATATGAAAAAATTCTAAAAGCAAAATTTCCCGAAATCAAAACCATAGTATCCAAAATTGGAAGTGGTGAAATCCCAACCGATCCAATGCCGATAGAAAGTGGCGATTTGATTATTGTGCTTAAAGACAAAGACGAATGGACAGGTGATTACGACAATTGGGAAGATTTAGCCAATGCAATGAAAGAAGAAATGGAAGCCATTCCAGGTGCTAATATTGAAGTTTCACAACCAATTCAAATGCGTTTTAATGAATTAATGACGGGAAGCCGAAGTGATATTGCCATTAAAATTTTTGGAGACGATTTAGAAATTTTAGATACTAAAGCCAAAGAATTGATTGCTAAAGTCAATAATATTGAAGGTATTGGAGACTTAAAAGCAGATAAAGTAACAGGCTTACCGCAAATTACTGTAAAATACGATTACAATAAAATTGCATTATATGGTTTGAATATTACCGATATCAACCAAATCATCCGCTCTTCATTTGCAGGAGAAAGCGCAGGTAAAATCTATGAAGAAAGCAAACGATTTGATGTAGTGGTGAGAATGGATGCAGCTAGCCGAACAGATATTACAGATGTGAGTAATCTATTTATTCCTTTACCAAA
>JAGOFG010000031.1 GCA_017997335.1 Flavobacterium sp.
ATTTGTAAATAAGCAAGGGGTCTTTTTGTTCGTGAACTGCCAATTGAACCGATTGTTTCAATTCGTCCATTTTACGTAAATGTTTTTTCCAAGCTTCGTCTACAATCGCTAAAGTGATGTTTTTCTCAAAATCAGCTACTAATTGCGCTCCTTCAGTATCGTAAGCTTTTTTCAAATCGGTTACCACATTCAAGGATTTAATTCCGTCTGAGAAAGGAACTACAATGCGCTCGAATTGGTTGTTTGGGTCCTCATATACACTTTTGATAATAGGGAAGGCCTCTCTAGCACTTCTTGCTGTTTTTTCGGTGTAAAAATCCAAAGTAGCTTTGTATACTTTTCCAGTTAATTCCATTTCATTCAGTTTAGCAAAATCACTTTCGCTAACTGGTGATGTAATAGAGAAATAACGAATCAATTCAAATTCGAAGTTTTTGAAATCGTTGCTTAATTTATTGTTTGAAACAATTAATTCGCAAGTATCATACAACATATTGGCGATATCTAATTTCAAACGCTCACCAAATAAAGCATGACGACGACGTTTGTATACCACTTCACGTTGTGCGTTCATAACGTCATCATATTCTAACAAACGTTTACGAACTCCAAAGTTGTTTTCTTCTACTTTTTTCTGTGCACGTTCAATAGATTTGGTCATCATAGAATGTTGAATTACTTCACCTTCTTGTAAGCCCATTCTATCCATTACTTTGGCTACTCTTTCAGAACCAAACAAACGCATTAAATTGTCTTCTAAAGAAACATAGAATTGAGAACTTCCTGGGTCTCCTTGACGACCTGCACGACCACGTAACTGACGGTCCACACGACGTGAATCGTGACGTTCCGTACCGATAATGGCCAATCCACCAGCTGCTTTTACTTCTGGGGTCAATTTGATATCCGTTCCACGACCCGCCATGTTGGTAGCGATAGTTACCACACCTGGTTTACCTGCTTCCTCAACAATTTGAGCCTCTTGTTTGTGCATTTTTGCATTCAATACGTTGTGCGTTACACCACGCATTTTAAGCATTCTACTCAATAACTCTGAAATCTCTACGGATGTTGTTCCAATTAATACTGGTCTTCCAGCTTTAGATAATTCGGTAACATCTTCGATAACGGCATTGAATTTTTCACGAGTCGTTTTGTAAATCAAATCGTCTTTGTCAATTCTAGCCATTCCTCTATTGGTAGGAATTTCAACTACATCTAGTTTGTAGATTTGCCATAACTCGCCTGCTTCTGTTACAGCTGTTCCTGTCATACCACCTAGTTTGTTGTACATTCTAAAGTAGTTTTGTAAAGTAACAGTAGCAAAAGTTTGAGTGGCTGCTTCAATTTTTACATTTTCTTTGGCTTCAATGGCTTGGTGTAATCCGTCAGAATAACGACGTCCGTCCATGATACGTCCTGTTTGCTCATCAACAATAAGGATTTTATTGTCCATGATTACATACTCAACATCTTTTTCAAAAAGAGTATAGGCTTTTAATAATTGCGTCAAAGTATGAATACGCTCGCTTTTTACTCCAAAATCTTGGAATAATCTTTCTTTAGCTTCCGCTTCAGCATCTTTATCTAAATTTTGCTTTTCGATAGCAGCAATTTCAGTTCCAATGTCTGGAAGTACGAAAAAGTCTGCATCTGTATCACCAGAAAGGAATTTAATTCCATTATCTGTCAATTCTACTTGATTGTTTTTTTCTTCTATAACAAAGTATAAAGCTTCATCTACAACATGCATTTCACGATTGTTGTCTTGCATGTATTGATTTTCGGTTTTTTGAAGCAATTGCTTGATACCTTCTTCACTCAAAAACTTAATCAATGCTTTGTTTTTTGGTAAACTTCTGTAAGCTCTCAATAAATTGAAACCACCGTCTTTGGTGTTACCTTCTTTGATTAGTTTTTTAGCTTCTGCCAAAAATCCATTAGCCAATTGACGTTGTAAACTTACAAGGTTTTCAATTTTTGGTTTCAATTCATTAAACTCATGACGGTCTCCTTGTGGAACTGGACCAGAAATAATCAACGGTGTTCTTGCATCATCAATCAAAACAGAATCCACCTCATCGACTATGGCGTAATTGTGTTTGCGTTGTACCAAGTCTTCTGGCGAATGCGCCATATTATCTCTTAGATAATCAAAACCAAATTCATTATTAGTTCCGTAAGTGATGTCTGCATCGTAGGCTTTTTTTCTACCCTCAGAATTAGGTTCGTGATTGTCAATACAATCAACAGTCAAACCATGAAATTCGAACAAAGGTGCTTTCCATGTGCTATCACGTTTTGCTAAGTAATCATTCACAGTTACCAAGTGTACTCCATTTCCTGTCAAAGCATTCAAATACAATGGAAGCGTAGCAACCAAAGTTTTTCCTTCACCCGTTTGCATCTCAGAAATTTTTCCTTGGTGCAACACCATACCACCAATCAACTGAACGTCGTAGTGAATCATGTCCCAAGTGATTTCTTTACCAGCGGCATTCCATGAATTAGCCCAATTAGCCGTATCGCCAACAATGTTGATATAGCTTTTAGTGGCTGATAATTCTCTGTCTTTTGGGGTAGCAGTAACGCTAATTGTGGTGTTTTCTTTGAATCTTCTTGCTGTTTCTTTTACTACTGCAAAAGCTTCAGGAAGAATTTCCATTAAGGTTTTTTCAGAAATGTCATAAGCTTCTTTTTCAAGAGCATCGATAGCGATATAAATATCTTCTCTTTTATCGATATCAGAAATAGTTTCTACTTCATCTTTCAAAGCCGCAATCTTGGCGTCTTTTTCAGCTCTTGCTTGTTTGATTTTTTCTTTAAAAAAGATAGTTTTAGCTCTTAATTCGTCGTGAGACAACGCTTGTAAAGGTGCTTCAAAAGTTTTTATCTTATTTAGATAAGGTTGTAATGCTTTAACGTCTTTTTGAGACTTATCGCCTACAAATACTTTTAGTATGCTGTTTATGAAACTCATGATTTAGTTGTATTTCTGTTTTATATTTTGTGTTATTTATAACAAAAAAAAAGCCTCTTTTTTGAGACTTTTTCTTGGGTTACTTTTTAATACTCATCCTCGTTCCAAAGATAATCTTCGTCAGTTGGATAATCTGGCCAAATTTCTTCCATTGATTCATATATCTCGCCCTCATCTTCAATAGATTGAAGGTTTTCTACTACTTCTAATGGAGCACCAGCTCTAATAGCGTAGTCAATAAGTTCGTCTTTGTTAGCAGGCCATGGTGCATCACTTAAATAAGATGCTAATTCTAATGTCCAATACATATTTTGTCGATTTAATTTGTGCAAAAATAATTTTTTTACGGAAAAAAACAAGTAAAAAGTGATTTATTTTTGCGTAAAGTTAAGAACGTTTTTTTTAGGAAAAGATTTACTTTCTAGGAATCCATTTTACTTCCTCAGCGTTTAAGTCTAGGGTCAACTTTCGTGCCAATACAAAAAGATAGTCAGAAAGTCGGTTTAAGTACTGAATTGCTATTGGAGCTACTGGCTCGTTATGACTTAAATGTACCGCTAAACGCTCTGCACGTCGGCATACACAACGCGCGATATGACAATATGACACTGTGGTATGCCCGCCCGGAAGTACAAAATGCGTCATTGGTGGCAATAAAGCTTCCATAGTGTCAATTTCTATTTCAAGGAATTCAATATCTTGATCAGTAATGCCTAAGTTTTTTAGTCGTAACTCACCGTTTTTTAGTACTTCTTTTTCTGGTGGAGTGGCAAGAATGGCGCCGATGGTAAATAAGCGATCTTGCACTTCTATAAGTGTGTTTTTGTAATGGTTGTCCATTTCTTGATCACGAATCAAGCCAATGTAGGAGTTCAGCTCATCAACTGTGCCGTAGCTTTCAATTCGAGCGTGATCTTTTGGTACTCGCGTTCCTCCAAATAGGGATGTGGTTCCTGAGTCACCAGTTTTAGTATATACTTTCATTAGGGTAAGTATTCTTAGTTTATTTATCAATGGTTGTTGATGGCTGTAAATATAAAAAAAGACCGCTAAAAGCAGTCTTTCTTTAGTGGATAAAAAAATTAGAATCCGAAAATTTCTTCTAAAGATACTTTCTTTATTTCTCCTAGTTTTTTCATTTCATTCATATCAATCTTATTTTCAGAAGCTACAATGGCATAACTGTAAGGTTTGTTGGCTATGAAGTTGTTGTGAAAAGTTTTGAGGTCATTCATAGAAATTTGTTCTACAGTTGAGAACGTCTTTTTTCTAATATCCTCTTTTAATCCTAGTTGTTTTGCAGCTAAGTAATTAAAGATGATATTGTCTTGGGTGATTCTTTCGGTTTGAATGTCTTTTTTAACTTGACCTTTGGCTAAATTTAAATTTTCGCTTAATTCAGGTAAATTGTTCAAAAGTTCATTCATCGCTATCGAAGCTTCTTTGAATTTGTCAGCTTGACTTCCAACATAGTTCAAAACTCGGTAGTATTCGTCTTTCTTTTGAGGTTCTACATAATATCCATAGGTGCTATAAGCTAAGGCTTTACTTTCTCTAATAGTTTGAAAAACAATGTCGCCAAAATAGTTGTTAAATACAGTAATGATTGCATTTTTATTAGCATCATACGTTTCCGTATTTCTTACCCAGCGAGTTTCGGCTTGCACCATATCATAATTAGTAAAAAACACTTGGTTCTGAGTTTGAACCAATGGCTTGAAAACTTTAGATGCTGGTGTAGCAGTAAATGAAGCAGGAACTTTATGTAGGCCTTTTATTTGTTTAACAACAGTCGCTAGAGGTGCTGGTCCATAATAAATAATCGTTTGCTCGTAATTATTCATGTTTTTCAAACGACTCATTAATTCCTCAGTAGTTAAGGATTCTATTTCAGAATTAGTTAGAACAGTATTGAACTTATTCACTGGACCATAAATAGCATAGTTAGTTAATCCTTGTAAAATAGCATTTTTGTTTGCTTTTACATCTTTTCTTGATTTTGCTATTCTTGCTTTAAGTGCTGTTAAAGCCTTTTCATCTGCTTTTGCATTTGAAATCACTTCTTCATACAATTGAACTGCTTTTTCAAAATTTTCTTGTAACCCTTCAATACTCACGGTTGTGTATTCTTCACCACTTGAAATATTGAAACTACAGGCAATTTTATAAAATGCTTTTGAAATTTGTTCAGCAGTCATTGTATCAGTACCTAAAAATTGAATGTATTGTGTCGCTAAGGCTTGTCTTGAGTCATTAAGAGTACCTATTTTATAACGGTAATTTAATCTAAAAATAGAGTTGTCTTTGTTTTGAACATAAAGTACTTCTGCTTTTTCAATTTTAGATTTCTGAATGTTTTTGTTGTAATCCAAAAACACTGGTGTAGACGGATTACTTGTAATAGCATTGACCTGTTTTAAGAATTCAGATTGTTTGTCGGCGTTCGTTTCGACAGGAGTAATTTGTGGTTTTTCAATTTTAACTTTGTTTTTGTTTTCGCCTTTTCTTTTGTAAATTACTACATAATTGTCCCCAAAGTATTTATTAGCAAAAGCTACGATGTCTTCTTTTTTTAATTTTGACAAATCGTTTACATAGGCAACTTGATCTCTCCAATCTAATTCTGATGTAAAATTGCTCATTAAATTACTTGCACGATCACTGTATTTTTCAGTTTCGTAGATTTCACTTTTTTTGATGTTGTTAATGATTGATGGAATTAAATCATCATCAAAATTTCCTTTCTTTAAATTTTCAATCTCAGCTAAGACTAATGCTTTTGCTTCTTCTAAGGTCTGACCAGAAGTAGGAGCGGCAGATAAATAAAGTGCGCTGTAGTCTATTAGGCTGTAATTAAAAGCACTTGCACGAAGCATTTTTTGTTTTTTCACTAAATTTAAATCCAACAAACCAGCTTTGCCATTAGTAAGCACTTGTCCAACTAAATTTGCTAATAAGGCATCTTTATCTTTGTTGCCAGGAAGACGGTAACCGATTGCAAAACTTTCTGCATCTGGGCCAACAATTTCAACTGTTATTGGTGCTGTTATTGGTGCTTCTGGTTCAAAAGTATATTTTTCAATTGCTTTAGGTTGCATATAAGAAAAAGCCTTGTCTATTTTTGCAATTACTTCATCAGGATTAAAATCACCTGACAAGATAACGCCCATATTATTCGGTACGTAGTATTTGTTAAAATACTTTCTGATTTCTATTAAGGATGGGTTTTTTAAATGCTCAACTGTTCCAATAGTGGTTTGTAAACCGTAATTGTGTTTTTTGAATAAGTTGGAAAATAAAGCTTCCGAAACTTTACGACCATCATTATCTAAACTCCTGTTTTTTTCTTCATAAACGGCTTCTAGCTCGGTATGAAAAATTCTTAGAATTGGATTTCTAAAACGTTCCGCCTGTACGGCCAAGTATTTGTCCAAAGAACTACTTGGAACATCATCAGTATAAACCGTTTGCTCAAAAGAAGTAAAGGCATTGGTGCCTTGTGCGCCCATAGCAGACATCATTTTGTCGTACTCATTGGCAATAGCATATTTACTGGCAACTCCTGAAGTTTGATCGATTTTCTTATAGATTTCTTTTCTTTCGATGCTGTCTTTTGATTTGTTGAATTGCTCATATAAAGCATCAATTTTATCTAATTCTACTTTTTCTTTAGCCCAATCCAAGGTTCCGTATTTATCCGTTCCTTTAAAAAGCATGTGCTCCAAATAATGAGCTAATCCAGTATTGGTAGAGGGATCGGTTTTGCTTCCTGCTTTAATAGCGATGTAAGCCTGAATACGAGGGTCTTTTTTAGTCGGGCTTAAAATTACAGTTAAGCCGTTTTTTAAAGTATAGAAACGGGCCTTCGTAGCGTCATTAGTAACATATTTGTAGGTGTACCCATTACTTGAAGCTTCTTTCCATTCAATAGGACTTTGTGCTACAACAGTCGAAATTGAGCATAAGAATAATAAAGATAAAATTGGTTTTTTGAACATATTGATAGCCTTGGTTAATGTGAATTATTTTGTAGTATCTGTTTCGATTAATCCATCTCTTAAACGAATTACGCGGTGTGCATAAGCAGCAATATCTTCCTCATGGGTGACTAAGATAACGGTATTTCCTTGTGCGTGAATGTCTCCAAATAACTTCATAATTTCAACAGAAGTTTTACTGTCTAGATTTCCTGTTGGTTCATCAGCAAGAATGATAGAGGGTTTGTTGACAAGGGCTCTTGCAATAGCAACACGCTGACGTTGACCTCCCGAAAGTTGGTTGGGTTGATGGTCCATTCTATCGGCTAGATTTACTTGTTGAAGGACATCAGTGGCTCTTGCTACACGTTCTGATTTTGAGTAACCAGCATAAATCATTGGTAGTGCTACATTGTCTAGTGCGGTTGTTCTTGGCAAAAGGTTAAAAGTTTGAAAAACGAAGCCAATTTCTTTGTTTCTAATTTCGGCCAATTCATCATCTTTCATTTTACTAACATCTTTTCCGTTAAGGATGTAATTGCCAGAAGTTGGGGTGTCTAAACAGCCTAAAAGATTCATCAATGTTGATTTTCCAGAGCCAGATGGTCCCATTAAAGCAACGTATTCTCCTTTTTTTATTTCTAAATCAATTCCTTTTAGTACATAAACGGTTTCGTTGCCCAATGAAAAATTTCGTTTAATATTGGTTATTTTAATTAGTGATTCTGCCATCGACTATTGAATAAAGATTAATGTTGTTTTAAATTCGATTTTAAAAATACGAAATAGATTTTTATTAGTTGACCGAATTTGATTTCCGTTACAACTTTATCGTAATTTTAATTTTTTATAAGCGAATTGTAAAATGCTCTTTGGCTTGCTCTTCTCTAAAGAAAACAAATCCCCACTGAAAGGTGTCTATTGTAACTCGAACCTTTGGGTGTTCTTTTATTTGTTCCCAAGCTTCTTCCATAGCTGATGACCAATGAATATCGTCAAAAATCCAAAGGGTTTCATTGTTTATGGTTGGTAATAATTGTTCAAAGTAAGCTAAAGTTGCTTCTTTTGAATGATTGCCGTCAAAGTAAATGAGGTTATAGTTTTTTAAATAGAGATTATCAGCATTCAAGAAAGATTCGAATTGACTAGTAATTGATTCAATTGTGTTAAAGTTGAATTGTTGAAATTGCTCTTTGGCTATTTTTGAAGTTTCGGGACAGCCCTCTAGAGTCGTTAGCTTGGCCTTTGGATTGCCTAAAGCTAGAGATGAAGTAGCTAGTCCTAAGGAAGTACCGATTTCCAAGATTGATTTTGGCTGAAAATACTGTGTTATTCGAAATAATAATTCGGCTCGTTTTGATGAAATTCCAGCAGTTTGTGCAATTCTTGAAATCTGCCTTTTGTTGGATTTGAAAACTCTTGAACCTGCGCCAAAATCAGTAACATCGATAGTGTTTTTGTTTTCTAATAATGCTTTTCGGTAGTCTTTTATTAAGGTATATTCGGGTTTGTTTTTTTTGTCATAAAAACATTTTGTGACTAAAGAAAAAACAAAAGGCGAATGCACTCCGTGTTCGTTTTTGGAGTGCCAAAGGAATTGTAAATAGGATTTTATTTGAAAAAGCATAAAAATAATTGTTAGAACTTGGACAGAGTTATTGAAACTATGTTGCATATTAAAGCTCAAAAGGGCAATATAAATCTAAGCACAAAAAAAGCCACAACAAAATTCTGGTTGTGACTTTAGTGTGTTTTTTAGTTTGATTATTAATTGACTGAAATTAATTTTACATCAAAAATAAGAACTGATCCTCCGGGAATTGGACCGTTATTAGTGCTTCCATATCCCAAATGCGAGGGAATTAAAAGTACACCACTTCCTCCTGTTTTAAAATAAGGAATACCTTCTGTCCATCCTTTAATAACTTGATTTAATCCAAAAGAGATTCCTTCGGCTTTACTTTGGTCAAATACATTTCCGTTGGTAAAATATCCTTTGTATGCTACCGTTACATTAGATGCTGCAGTAGGTTGTGTTCCCGTTCCTTGTTCATTAATGATATAATACAAACCTGAAGTGCTTCTTTGAGCGGTTAAATTATTTTTGGCGAGGTAATCCTTTATTTCTTGTTCATTTTTAGCGGTATAATCCGTTACTGTTTTAGTATCTTTAGAACAAGAAATGAAAAGAGTTAATACTAATAAGGTAGATAGAAGTTGTTTCATTTGGTGCTGAAGTTTTTTTATAAATACGAAAATAGTAAAAACACTATTTAGTAGAATTGTCTTTTTAGAAAAAAGATAATTATCCTTCTGATTTGGCTAGAAGTTCAAACCAGCGTTCTTCTTTGCTTTCAATTTTTTTGATGATGTTTTCTAGTTCCTTGGCTTTTTTCTCGATTTCTGCATCGGCAACTTTTCCGTCTGAAAAAAGCTGCTCAATTTTGGACTTATCGATTTCTAAATCTTTGATTTCGCGTTCAATTTTTTGGAACTCTTTTTGTTCGTTGAACGTTAAATTTCCCGATGGATTATTTTGCTTCCATTCTTTTTTTTCTGCTTTATTGTCTTCTTTTTGAATCGCATCGTTACTGTCTTCATAGGCTCTAAAGTCAGAGTAATTTCCAGGGAAAGTTTCTATTTCGCCTTGACCTCTAAATACAAATAGTTGGTCTACGATTTTATCCATAAAATAACGGTCGTGCGATACCACCACCAAACAACCTGGGTAATCTAAAAGAAAACTTTCTAAAACATTCAGTGTTACAATGTCTAAATCATTTGTTGGTTCGTCCAGAATCAAAAAGTTGGGATTCTGAATCAAAACGGTACATAAGTACAATCTTTTTAATTCGCCTCCACTCAATTTTTCTACATAATCGTATTGTTTTTTTGCGTCAAAGAGAAAACGCTCCAATAATTGAGAAGCTGAAATCATTCTTCCTTTGGCTAAAGGGATGAATTCTCCGTACTCTTTGATTACATCAATTACTCGTTGTCCTGGTTTTGGATTGATGCCGCTTTGTGTGTAATATCCAATTTTGATTGTGTCACCAACAACCACTTTTCCGCTGTCTAAAGGAAGTGTGCCAGTAAGTAGGTTTAAGAAGGTTGATTTTCCAGTTCCGTTTTTGCCAATAATTCCGATACGTTCACCACGTTGAAAATCATAACTAAAATTATCCAGAATAACGTGGTCCTTGAACTTTTTGGAAATTTTATGAAGCTCTACGATTTTGCTTCCCATTCGCTCCATATTAATTTCGAGTTCAACTACGTTTTCTTTTCTACGACTTTGTGCTTTTTCTTTAATTACATAAAAATCGTCTTGACGTGATTTGGATTTTGTAGTTCTAGCTTTTGGTTGACGACGCATCCATTCAAGCTCTTTGACGAATAAATTTTGAGCTTTATCTACACTAGCATTTTCAGAAGCAATACGTTCTTCTTTCTTTTCTAAATAGTAAGAGTAATTGCCTTTGTATTGGTATATTTTTCCGTTGTCGAGTTCAATGATTTCATTACATACGCGCTCTAAAAAGAAACGGTCGTGTGTCACCATAAACAAGGTGATGTTTTCTTTTGCAAAGTAGCTCTCCAACCACTCAATCATTTCTAAATCGAGGTGATTCGTAGGTTCATCAAGAATCAATAAATCAGGTCGATTAATCAAGATAATGGCTAGTGATAATCGCTTTTTTTGACCACCTGAGAGACTTTTTACTTTAAGTTTGAAGTCTTCGAGCTTTAATTTGAACAAAATTTGTTTGTATTGTGTTTCAAAATCCCAAGCATTATGACGGTCCATAGCATCGAAAGCCTTTTGGTAAGCTTCTTCGTCTTCTGGGTTTTCTAGCGCTTTTTCATAAGCTTCAATAACTTTCAAACTTTCGTTATCGGAAGCAAAAATACTTTCCTCGATTGTTAATTCGTCTTGTAATTTATTATCCTGAGATAAAAAAGCCATTCTGATGCTTTTTCTCAAAACAACTTGTCCAGTATCAGGCTCGTCTAGACCATTAATAATGCTCATTATTGTGGTTTTTCCAGAGCCATTTTTAGCAATAAAAGCAATTTTTTGGTCTTTGTTGATTCCAAACGAAATGTCTTTAAAGAGCGTTCGTTCTCCAAAAGATTTTGATATATTTTCTACAGAAAGGTAATTCACGAGTGTAATTTTTTGCAAAAGTAAGTTTTTAAAACGGAAGTTACTATCCTAACTATTCAAATGGTTAGCTGTTACTTCTGGTTTTGTGACTTTAAAAAGCTACTCAAATCGATAGTATGCAATTGCGGAGAAGTGTTTATGAAAGGTTTTTTTATAGTTGCTTCATTGGTTAGATAAAATATTTTGCCGTCATCGGTTGTGATTCCTTCAATTTGATGAAACGGAAGTTTAATTTTTATTTTACGTTTTTTACCCTTCCAAAAGGCATTATTTTGATAATCATCTATTACAAAAACAAAGGGCTGAAGTGTTTTGGAATAACCACAAAGAACGATACCATTTTTTCTCGGTAATACAGTAGCGTCTGTAATTAATCCTTTTACGTTAAGTGTTTCTTGGTGCTGCGCTGTATAATTCCCAGGTGTTTTTGGTACAGAATAGATGCTGGTTTTTCTTGAACTCCATTCTTTGGTAAACAAATAAATACTGTCTTTTAAAATTACAAAGGCTTCACAATCAAAGTTGGTAGTATTTGCTTTTTGAACAGAGAAATCTGTTTGTTTTGCATACGAAAAAGCAATAGTGTCAATGATGGGTGTTGTGTCGTAAAACGATTTTTTTTCAATTCTGTAAATGCATAAATCATTTCTATTGCCTCTGTAATTGTTGCCAAAGTTACCTATATAAATGTATAAACTATCCTGAGAGATGGCTTCCCAATCCTTGTTTTTGATTTGTTTGAGCGTGATTTTTTTCTGAATTGCACCTGAAGTATTCAGTCCATAAATTGTAGCATCGCTATCGTCATTATGTGTCCATATTTGATTGTCAAAGAACAATAAGCCGGACGTTTCTTTTATCGTATCTGATAATTTTACGGATGACTTTATTTTTATTGTTTTTGTACTTGGATGTGTTTCTTTGCTATCACTAGGTGTGTAGCTTTGGCTGTAGGATATTGAAATACAAAACAATATAAATAAAAAATTCTTCATAGTATTTTTTCGAATGATGTTGTAAAAATAAACAAATACATTTGTGGCATTTTTTTCTGGATAAGAATTATTATTTAAATTTTTAAAAGGAGGTTATCAAATTACATTTGTATTATGCAACTATCTATTGTCATACTCAATTACAACGTTCGCTATTTCTTAGAACAATGCGTGCTTAGTGTTCAAAAAGCACTAGAAAACATTGAAGGCGAAATTATTGTCGTAGATAATGCCTCTTCAGATGATAGTTGTGCTATGATGCAAAAGCGTTTTCCAGAGGCAACACTTATTCAGAATACTGGTAATATTGGTTTTTCAAAAGGAAATAATATAGGGGTAGCAGCAGCTAAAGGGGAGTATATCTGTATTTTGAACCCAGACACTGTAGTTGCTGAGGATACTTTTGTAAAAGTATTGGCTTTTGCCAAAGCACAAAAAAATCTTGGGATTATCGGAGTAAAATTGGTTGATGGTTCAGGTAATTTTTTACCAGAAAGTAAGCGTGGTATTCCAACACCTTGGGTGGCTTTTACAAAAATAATGGGTTTGTATCGATGTTTTCCTAAGGTTTCTTTCTTTACCAAATATTATGCTTCTCATCTTCGTTCAAATCAAACAGGCAAAGTAGATATATTAGTTGGTGCTTTTATGTTTATGTCCAGAAAAGTCTATCTTGAAGTGGGCGGATTTGATGAAAATTGCTTTATGTACTCCGATGATATCGATTTGTCGTATTTAGTGTTACAAAAAGGGAAAGACAATTTTTATTTTCACGATACTACTGTTTTGCATTATAAAGGAGAAAGTACTATCAAAGACGGCGCTTATATGAAACGCTTTCAGCAAGCGATGCGTTTTTTTTATCAAAAACATTTTAAGGTTCCGTTTTTCTTTGAGCTATTTATGCAGATAGGGATTTTCTTTTTTTCGGCATTAAAAAGAATACAAGGAAAATCCAAAAAAATCAAAGCGCCAAATCATTATTTGTTGTTGTCTTCAAATGATAAATTGGTGGAAGAATTAGAGTCTGTTTTAGGAAAAAAAGTAGTTTTTAGACTTTTTGAAGGAGAAAAAATGGTAAATTCGTGTCTTTTTAAAACAAATGAAAACGTAGAAATACTTTTAGATAATTCACATATCTCTTTTAAGGATTGTATCTCAATTTTAGAATCGTTAAAGAACCAAGGGTTTACTTTTAAAATTATCCCAAAAAGTTCTAATTTTTTGATAGGAAGCAATAATAATAACGAAAGAGGTACGATTATAGAAATTCGGTAAAAATTACATTAAATGTAATTTATATTTAAATTATTTATTAATTTCGCAAGCAGAAAATAAAAATCACCTTTTAGGCTAATAATATGGCAAGATTTGAATTAAAGCTTCCAAAAATGGGAGAAAGTGTTGCAGAAGCAACTATTACCAATTGGTTGAAACAAGTTGGAGACAAAATTGAAGCGGATGAAGCAGTTTTAGAAATTGCAACAGATAAAGTGGATAGTGAAGTTCCAAGCGAAGTTTCGGGAGTATTGGTTGAGCAATTATTTCAGGTAAATGATTTGGTTCAAGTAGGGCAAACAATTGCTATTATTGAAACCGAAGGTGGTGCAGTTACAGAATCTGTTGTTGCGAATGAAGCTCCAGAAGAAGTAGTAGCTATCGAAAAAGCGATAGAAGTAGCCAAAGAAACGGTGCTTGCTCCAGTAGATTTTACTGAATCAGATAAGTTTTTATCACCTTTGGTAAAAAACATAGCTAAAGAAGAAGGTATTTCTATTGCAGAACTTCAGACTATTTCTGGAACAGGAAAAGAAGGAAGAATTACCAAAGCAGATATTTTAGAATATATTAAAAATAGAGGAAATCAACCTAAAGTTACTGCAACGCCATCCTTAATGGTTGATACCATCGCACCTGTGGCGACACCAGTAGCGGCAAAAGCAGCTCCAGTTTCTGTTAATGGAGGAGACGAAATTGTAGAAATGGATAGAATGCGTAAGCTAATTTCAGGTTATATGGTAGCTTCTGTTCAAACTTCGGCTCACGTGCAGTCATTTATTGAAGTAGATGTAACTAACATTGTAAAATGGAGAGACAAAGTTAAATCCGCTTTCGAAAAAAGAGAAGGTGAAAAATTGACTTTTACTCCTATATTTATGGAAGCTGTGGCCAAAGCATTAAAAGATTTTCCAGGTATGAATATTTCTGTTGATGGTGATTTTATCATCAAAAAGAAAAATATCAATTTAGGTATGGCGGCAGCTTTGCCAAACGGGAATTTGATTGTTCCTGTTATCAAAAATGCAGACCAATTGAATTTAGTTGGAATGGCTAAAGCGGTAAATGATTTAGGAAATCGTGCTAAAGCTGGAAAATTAAAACCAGACGATACGCAAGGAGGAACTTATACCGTTACTAATGTGGGAACTTTTGGTTCTGTTTTTGGAACACCAATTATCAATCAGCCACAAGTTGGAATTTTAGCTTTAGGTGCTATTAGAAAAGTGCCTGCGGTTATTGAAACACCAGAAGGAGATTTTATTGGAATTCGTCAAAAAATGTTCTTGTCTCATTCTTACGACCATAGAGTGGTAGACGGAGCTTTGGGAGGAAGTTTTGTTAAGCGAGTTGCTGAATATTTAGAAGCTTTTGATGTGAATAGAGATTTTTAATCGCTTTACGATACTAATAGTTAAAACCGACAATGAGTAATTCATTTGTCGGTTTTTTTTGTAGTTATTTTTTTTGCATTAGCTCTTCATACTATTTTTTTTCTTTTAATTGTTGTAAATGTGTGTTCTTTAATCGTTTATAAAGATTTATATTTGCAGCCTTATAAATACCAAAAATGGAACTGAAACTAAATAGACCAATTTGTTTTTTCGATCTGGAAACAACAGGCATTGATATTGGGAAAGATCGTATTGTAGAAATTTCAATTTTTAAAGTTTTTCCAAACGGAAACAAAGAAAGTAAAACTTGGTTGGTAAATCCAACAATTCCTATTCCTTCTGAATCTACTGCGGTACACGGTATTACCAATGAGAAAGTGGCCAATGAACCTACTTTTAAAGAATTAGCATCTCAAGTGCATTTGATGATTAAAGACAGTGATTTGGCGGGATTCAATTCAGATCGTTTTGATATACCTTTATTGGCTGAAGAGTTGTTAAGGGCAGGAGTAGATTTTGATATGAAAAATCGCGTATCAGTTGATGTTCAGACTATTTTTCATAAAAAAGAAGAGAGAACATTAGCAGCAGCTTTAAAGTTTTATACTGGGAATTCCCTCGAAAACGCCCACTCTGCTGAGGCGGATACTATGGCGACCTATGAAATTTTAAAAGCACAATTGGATAGGTATCCTGAGCTAGAGAATGATATGAAGGCTTTGTCAGAGTTCACAACTCGAAAAAAAATAGCCGATTTTGCTGGAATGATAGCTTTTGATAAAGACAACGAAGAGATTTTTACCTTCGGCAAGCACAAAGGTGTTAAGGTTGAAAAGGTGTTAGAAGCTGAGCCAGGTTATTTTAGTTGGATTCAAAATGCTGATTTTCCTTTGTATACCAAAAAAGTGCTTACGGCCATTAAATTAAGAAAGTTAAATACTAAATAGAGTGATTAGTGAAGAGTAATTGGTGAATTGCTAATTACTATTCACTAATTACTATTCACTACGAACATGAAAATAATCTGTATCGGCAGAAATTATGCCAACCATATAGAAGAGTTGAAAAACGAACGACCAACGGAACCGGTGGTTTTTATGAAACCTGATTCGGCTATTTTGCTAAAGCAGCATCCATTTGTGATTCCAGAATTTTCGGAAGATATTCATCACGAAATTGAGTTGATTGTAAAAATTAGTAAAGTTGGAAAATACATCGAACCTAAGTTTGCACATAAATATTATGATGAAATTAGTGTTGGAATCGATTTTACAGCAAGAGATTTACAGGAAAAACTAAAACAAAAAGGGTTGCCTTGGGAAAAAGCAAAGGCTTTTGATGGATCGGCGGTGATTGGAGAATTTTTACCCAAAACGCAATTTAGTTCATTAGAAAATCTTACATTTGAGTTGACCAATAACGGGCAAACAGTTCAAAAAGGCTGTTCAAGTCATATGTTATGGGCGATTGACGAGTTGATTGCTTACGTTTCTCAGTTTTTTACTTTGAAAATTGGAGACATTATTTTTACTGGTACACCAGCAGGAGTAGCATCCGTTCGTCCAAATGATATTTTAGAAGGATTTTTAGAAGGACAACAACTATTTAGAATACAAGTAAAATAATGGCTTTAAAATACAACCTCTCCAAAGTGTATGCACTTTCCGATAATGATCCAGAATTTGTGAAGCAAATTTTGATCTTATTTGTTACTGAAGTTCCAGAAGATTTAAAAAAAATCAAAGAGGGAATTAATAATAAAGACCACAAACAAGCCTATGCGTTTGCACATAAAATCAAGCCTACTTTAGATTTAATTGGTTTGAATGTTGCTTTCGAGGAAATACTTCAAGTAGAAGCTTGGACAAAAGTAGAGGGAAGAAAAAAAGATATTATTGAGACTTTTAAAAGTATAAAAAAGCGTGTAAAAGAAGCTGTTAAGGAAATCAAGAAAGATTTTGATTTATAGTTTTTTTTAATTTTTCTCTATCCATAATTTATTTACTATTAAATGAAAGCAGCCATAATTACTATCGGTGACGAAATTCTTATTGGTCAAATTGTTGATACCAATTCTGGTTATATTGCCAAAGCTTTGGATCGCATAGGAATTGAGATAAAAGAAATGTTGTCTATTAGTGATGACAAACAAGCTATATTGGATGCTTTTCTTTATTTGCAGAACAATGTTGATATTGTAGTTATAACTGGAGGATTGGGTCCTACAAAAGATGACATCACTAAGAAAACTATTTGTGATTATTTTAATGATGAATTAGTTCGTGATAGTGCTGTCGAAGCTCATGTGATTGCTTTGATAGAGAAAGCGCTGCAAAGAAAAGCTTCACAAATGAACATCGACCAGGCTTTGGTTCCTTCAAAGTGTACAGTTTTGCATAATGAAGTTGGTACTGCGCCAGGAATGTGGATCAAAAAAGAACAAACGCTCTTTGTTTCTTTGCCAGGTGTTCCTTATGAGATGAAATATTTGGTGGATCATCAATTGGTTCCAAAGCTTGTCAAGGAGTATGAGCGACCTTTTATTATTCATAAAACTGTTTTGACTTATGGCCAAGGTGAAAGTTTGGTAGCGGAACGTATAGAAGATTGGGAGAATGATTTGCCAAGTTTTATAAAATTAGCGTATTTGCCAGCGCCAGGAAGGGTTCGGCTGCGGTTAACAGCAAAAGGAAAGGACAAACAAGTTCTGGAAACTGAATTAGAAATTCGATTAGCCGCTTTGAGTACGCTTATCGGGGATATTATTGTTGGTTTTGATGAAGAGGAAACGCTAGAGTTTGTAGTTGGAAAACAATTAACTCTAAAAAATAAGACTTTAGCTACAGCAGAAAGTTGCACGGGAGGGAAAATTGCACAATTAATTGCAGGTGTCCCAGGTGCGTCAAATTATTTTAAAGGGAGTGTGGTGGCTTATGCTACCGAGATGAAAACGAAGTTGTTAGAGGTCTCTTTGTCGACTATAGAAGCGTATAGTGTTGTTAGTGCAGAAGTAGCAAAAGAAATGGCAATAAATTGTCAAAAAATCTTCGAAACTGATTATGCAATTGCTACAACTGGTAACGCTGGACCATCAAAAGGGGATTCGGATGCTAGTGTTGGTAGCGTTTTTATTGCTTTGGCCACACCTAATGGTGTCATAGTTGAGGGCTTTAATTTTGGACAACCCCGAGAAAAAGTAATAGATAGAGCCGTTACTAAGAGTTTGGAAATGTTACAAAAAGAAATTTTAAAAATTGTGTAATTATTTTTTGTTTCATCCGTTTATTTTTCTTTTCTTTGCACCCTGATTTTGAATAACGATAAAAGATAAGCATAATGTCAAGAGTTTGTGACCTTACAGGTAAAAGAGCGATGGTAGGAAATAACGTTTCTCACGCTATGAATAAAACTAAGAGAAAGTTTTCTGTAAACTTAGTGAAAAAGCGTTTTTATCTTCCAGAAGAAGATAGATGGATTACTCTTAGAGTAGCAGCATCTACGATAAAAACAATTAACAAAAATGGAATTGCAGCTGTTTTGAAAAAAGCGCAGTCTGAAGGATTTATAAAATAATCTTTTTCCTAAATAAATATATAGCAAGATGGCAAAGAAAGGTAATAGAATCCAAGTAATTTTAGAATGTACTGAGCACAAAACAACTGGTGTTGCGGGAACTTCAAGATATATAACAACAAAGAACAAAAAAAATACTCCAGATAGATTAGAGATTAAAAAATTTAATCCAATCTTGAAACGTGTAACTGTTCACAAAGAAATTAAATAATTAAAGATTTTAATAGCCTCTAGTTTTTGAAAATTAGAAATTTATTAAAATATAAAAAACATTTAAATCATGGCAAAGAAAACCGTAGCATCGTTACAAACCGCTTCTAAGAGATTATCAAAAGCCATCAAAATGGTGAAATCTCCTAAGACTGGTGCATATACATTCGTAGAATCAATTATGGCTCCTGAAGCTGTTGATGAATTTTTGAAAAAGAAATAATTCATACACACATTATACATAAGCTACTTTCAATCGGAAGTAGCTTTTTTATTTTTTATATTTACGCTCTAAGTGAGTGATTGCCTTTTTATTGTATTTATAAATAACTACCCCATGAGTTTTTTTAAACGTATATTTTCTACTGAAAAGAAAGAGACTTTAGATAAAGGTCTTGAAAAAACGAAAGTTAACTTTTTTACTAAATTAACGAAAGCCGTTGCTGGAAAGTCAAAGGTTGATGATGATGTATTGGATAATTTGGAAGAGATTTTAGTAGCTTCGGATGTTGGAGTTGCTACTACTTTGAAAATTATTACACGTATTGAAAATCGTGTTGCAGCAGATAAATATTTAGGAGTTGATGAGTTAAATGCAATTCTTCAGGAAGAAATTGCTGGTTTGTTATCTGAAACCAATAATGGTGAAGCTACAGAATTTGTAGTTCCAATTAGCACTAAGCCTTATGTATTGATGGTGGTAGGCGTAAATGGAGTGGGTAAAACCACTACTATTGGTAAATTGGCTTATCAGTTTAAGAAGTCAGGCTACAATGTAGTTCTAGGTGCGGCGGATACTTTCCGTGCGGCAGCTATCGATCAGTTACAAATTTGGGCAGATCGTGTTGGAGTGCCTATAGTGCGTCAGGAGATGGGAAGTGACCCAGCTTCTGTAGCTTTTGATACTTTGCAATCAGCGGTGGCTCAAAATGCCGATATTGTGATTATTGATACTGCTGGACGTTTGCATAATAAAATCAATTTAATGAATGAGCTATCAAAAGTGAAACGTGTGATGCAAAAAGTGGTTGCTGATGCGCCTCATGATGTACTTTTGGTACTAGATGGTTCTACAGGCCAAAACGCTTTTGAACAAGCCAAACAATTTACAGCTGCTACCGAAGTTACTTCTCTTGCAGTTACGAAATTAGACGGAACAGCCAAAGGTGGCGTTGTGATTGGTATTTCAGATCAGTTCCAGATTCCTGTAAAATATATCGGAGTAGGTGAGGGCATTGAAGATTTACAAGTCTTTAATAAGTTTGAGTTTGTAGATTCTTTCTTTAAATAGTTTGGTATGAAAAATTTGAGTCCTTTATATCTTTACTTTATGAGTATGATTTGTCTTTTCTTGGCAAATTTAGTTAGAGGCAAAATGGATTATGCGTATGGTTTTTTTCTTGGAGCTGGCGTTGTTCTTTTTATAATTGGTGTTTACAAGAAGTTTAGTGCGAAGTAAAAGCTGATTTTTCCTTGCTTTTTTGTGCTAGTTTATTGTTTTCCTATCTTTTTAATTTTCTTTTAGTTGCTTTCCTTTTTCTTTTAGAATGTGGAATGCGAACAATTTTTCTTTGTTTCTTTACTTGATTTAGGCGTACTTTGTAATTAGAGCAGACGTGTTGTTGTGCACTGTTTTTCTAGCCCTGATGGGAACGGCATCCTTGTGGTCCCGGGGTTCGGGACGACAAGATATAGTGGACAGCAGGAAGTAGCTCCTAAAAAAAAGTCAATATAATATGAAATGAGCATGACCGAAAATTGGTTGTAAAAACCTATGATGATATGCGAATTATATATGACCGATAAAAAATCAATAAATATCAACATATGAAAAAAGTAGTTGTAGTAGTAACCCTTTGTTTGGTTTTTTTAGGGTGTCAACCTAAAGTTGAGAAGGAATCGGTGACTTTGTTGACTGGGTATTGGGAGATTGAGAAAGTGGTTTTCGAGGAAGGTGAAGATAAAGAATACCCGAGCAATGATAGTTTTGATTATTTTGAAATAAAAGGCGATACTGGATTTAGGAAGAAAGTAATGCCGCAATTGGATGGTACGTTTCAAGCAAATGATTTGGTAGAAACGATTCGTATTCGAGAGAAAGATGATCAAATTTTTCTTGATTTCAAGACTGATTTTGCGCAATGGTCAGAGG
>JAGOFG010000135.1 GCA_017997335.1 Flavobacterium sp.
TTTTTTTTACGTCTGTTTCAATAAAAATTTTATTTTTGCGGCTCACTAAATTAATTTTAAATGGCTACTTACAGCAAACGAGGATATAAAACACCAAAAGAGAAAGAAGTAAAAGAACCAATCGAAGAAGTTCAAATTAATGAAAAAGACAGCGCTACAGCTGAAGTTTTCTCTAAGCTAGACGAAACCGCTTCAAAAACTGAAGATTTTGTTGCCAAAAACCAAAAAATCATTATTGGTATCGTAGCAGGTATTGCTTTGATAACTGTAGGATATTTAGCGTATCAAAAATTTATCGCCACTCCACAAGAAGAAGAAGCTGCTAACGAAATGTTCGTAGCACAACAAAACTTCCAAAAAGCAACTGACGGTGTAGCTAGTGATTCTTTATACAAATTATCATTAAACGGGTCTGAAGGTAAATTCGGATTTATCAAAATCGCTGACGAATACTCAGGAACCGCTGCTGGAAATTTAGCCAACTACTATGCAGGTATCGCTTACCTAAATACAGGTAAATATGCAGAAGCAATCTCTTATTTAGAGAAATTCAAATCTGATGATATTATCCTTAGCGCATTAGCAAAAGGAGCTATTGGAGATGCTTATGCACAAACCAACAAGCAAGAAGAAGCTTTAGATTTTTACGTAAAAGCAGCTGAGTCTAACAAAAACGATTTTACTACGCCACGTTTCTTGATGAAAGCGGGTAAAACAGCTTTGAGCCTAGGTAAAAAAGAAGACGCTTTAAAATACTTTACAGACATCAAAGAAAATTATGACGCAACTCCAGAAGCAGCCGTTGTAGATGGATTGATAGGATTAGCGCAATAAGAAGCACTTTTCCCAAAATAATTTGAGGTTAGAAACCAAAGGAGTTCGAATTAATTTTTGAATACTTTCATTTCTAACCTCTTTTTTTATGCCTATATTTACTACTGCTTTTTAGGAGCAGCAACAATAGGCTTTTCAGAGAAAATCGTCCCGCTGTCCTTCCTATCTTTTGTATACAGCTGGCAGGTTTTATCACCTGCCAGCTGTATACAAAAGGATATTCCCTCCCATCGGGGCTAGGAGTAATGTGTTTGCTTTTTTGGCAACATTCTTAAAAGGCAACAAAAAGAACAAGAGTTTAATTTAAATAAAATAATACTATGGCAACCGTAAACAAAAATTTATCGGATTATAATAAAAACGAAGTTCCAGATGCCAAAGATTTCCGTTTCGGGATTGTGGTTGCAGAATGGAATGAAAATATAACAGAAGGACTTTTCAATGGCGCCTACCAAGCCTTGATAGAAAATCAAGTACCAGCTCAACACATTATCCGTTGGAATGTTCCAGGAAGTTTTGAGCTGATTTATGGAGCCAAAAAAATGCTACAAACCCAAAACGTAGATGCGGTTATTGTGATTGGTTGTGTGATTCAAGGCGAGACCAAACATTTCGATTTTGTTTGCGAAGGCGTTACCCAAGGCATCAAAGACCTAAACGTACAAACCGATATTCCTGTTATCTTTTGCGTACTAACCGATAACACGATGCAACAATCTATCGATAGAAGCGGAGGAATTCACGGAAACAAAGGTACCGAAGCCGCTATCGCTGCTATAAAAATGGCATACATTCGTTATCAAGCTACGCTAACGCACCAATTTCAACATCAAAATCTTTTAGGAGCTGGCGCTTTGCAAATCGAAGACAAGCCGTTACAACTTGAAGAATAGTGTTATAATTTCTTAATTTATACAACCTATACTTCGAATTTTAAAGTATAGGTTTTTTGTTTTTTTTATGAGTGCGACGCTAGCAAAACCCAATAGTTTTTGCTTAAATTTGTCCTCCTCGGTTTTTGATTTTTTTAATCATAATTCCTTAATCTCTAAATCTAATTTTTTTTAATGTCGAGTATTATTCAATTGCTGCCAGATCACGTCGCTAACCAAATTGCTGCTGGAGAAGTAGTGCAAAGACCTGCATCTGTAGTCAAAGAATTGTTAGAAAATGCCGTAGATGCCAAAGCCACCGATATTAAATTGATTATAAGAGATGCAGGAAAATCTCTCGTACAAGTCATAGATAATGGCGTTGGAATGAGCGTTACAGATGCGCGTTTGTGCTTTGAACGCCACGCTACTTCCAAAATTCGTTTGGCCGAAGATTTGTTTTCATTAAACACCAAAGGGTTTCGTGGAGAAGCTTTGGCTTCTATCGCTGCGATTGCCCACGTAGAAATGAAAACCAAGCAAGACCAAGACGAATTGGGTACTCACATTATTATCGAAGGGAGCAAGTTTGTTTCCCAAGAAGTCGCTGTTTTGCCTAAAGGAACTTCTTTTGCGGTAAAAAATCTTTTTTTTAATATTCCAGCCCGTCGTAATTTCCTAAAATCAGATACTGTCGAATTTCGTCACGTGGTCGATGAGTTCCAACGTGTGGTTATGGCGCATCCCAAAATACATTTCACTTTTTATCACAACGGAAATGAAATGTTCAATTTGCCTCCCGCCACTTTACGTCAGCGTATAGTTGGAATTTTTGCTGGTAAAACCAATGAAAAGTTAGTTCCAGTTAGCGAAGAAACCGAGATAGTGAGTATTCAAGGTTTCGTTAGCAAACCCGAATTTGCCAAAAAGAGTAGAGGAGAGCAGTTTTTCTTTGTCAATGACCGATTCATAAAAAGTGGCTATTTGCACCACGCAGTGATGGCAGCTTTTGACGGCATTTTGAAAGATGGTCTACAACCCAGTTACTTTTTGTACCTCACCGTTGAACCCAATACGATTGATATCAACATTCATCCCACTAAAACAGAGATTAAATTTGACGACGAACACGCTTTGTATGCTATTTTAAGAGCTTCTATTAAGCACAGTCTTGGGCAATTTAATGTAGCTCCTGTATTGGATTTTGATAGAGACGCCAATTTGGATACGCCTTATCATTATAAAGATTTGGAAGGTTCTTTTCCTACGATTGAAGTTAATGGGAATTTCAACCCTTTTGCCGAAACGGCTCCAACACCTCAAAAATCCTATTCAAGTTATAAGAAACCAGAAGCTACGGCAAGTTGGGAAAGTTTGTATGTTGGCCTAGAAACAGAGATAGAACGTGACCCAGAACCCGAGCAATTTTCTAGTATGGCTTTTGAAACAGATGCGATTTCTTCCTCATTGTTTTCGGATAATGAAGTAGAACAAGCGGTTCAAAAAACATATCAAATTCATAAAAAATATATTGTTTCGCCTATAAAGTCAGGAATGGTAATTGTCGACCAACAGCGCGCTCATCAAAGAGTGTTGTACGAGCAATTTTTGGCCAATATGACCATGCACCAAGCGGCTAGTCAGCAGTTGTTGTTTCCGTTGAATTTATTCTTTTCAACCGATGAAATGGCGTTGATTACGGAGTTGCAAAGTACATTGACTGCAACAGGCTTTGTTTTTGATACTTCGGCTACAGACCATGTGGTGATTTCAGGTATTCCTGTTACGATTTCTGAAAGTGAAGTGGCTTTGGTTATTGAACAATTATTAGCCGATTTACACGATGGGATTCCAGAAAATAGTTTTAGTCAAAGCGATACGATAGCCAAATCAATGGCTAAAAGTTTAGCAGTAAAAACAGGAACGTACTTAACCGAAAAAGAGCAAGAAAATGTGGTAAACGGACTTTTTGCTTGTAAAGAACCCAATATTTCTCCTTTTAATAAACCTACTTTCATTACCATGCGTGTGGAAGATTTAGATAAAAAATTTGCTGTATGATGAATATCACACCTACCGTTAAGCAATTGTTGATTATTAACGTGCTGTTTTATATTGGTTCTATGATTGTGGGCGAACCCGCGTATCGCTTATTGTCTATGTATTATTTTGACAATCCAGATTTTCATAGTTGGCAAATTTTTACGCATATGTTTATGCATGCTCCATTACCAAATGTCATGCATATCTTGTTTAATATGTTTGCTTTGTATTCTTTTGGTTCTGCCTTAGAGCACTTTTGGGGCGGCAAAAAGTTTTTGTTTTTTTACATTTCATGTGGATTAGGAGCGGCTTTGTTGCATACAGGGGTGAATTACTATTTCTTTGAAAATGGCTTGAATACTTTAATTTCAAATGGTTTTACCAAAGCTGATATTTTGCAGGTTTTGAATGAAGGAAAAATAAATACAAGATGGCAAGAATTGCTTACAGTTACTGAGTTCAATGAGTTTGTTGGAGCTTATTTTGGGACAGTAGTTGGCGCTTCAGGAGCAATTTACGGACTGTTGGTTGCCTTTGCTTTTATGTTTCCTAATGCAGAGTTAGCTTTGATGTTTATCCCAATTCCAATCAAAGCAAAATACTTTGTGCCAGGGTTATTATTAATCGATTTATATTCTGGTGTAACTGGAGGTTCTATTTTTGGAGGTTCTTCAGGAATTGCACACTTTGCGCATTTAGGAGGTGCTCTGTTGGGTTTCTTGATGATGTGGTACTGGAAAAAAAATCAATTCAATAACAATCGTTGGAATTAAAAAAGATAGTTCTTTTTTATAGCTTTGTTTATATTTGAGTCATTAATGCATCACTTTATGAATATATTCGATGATTTAAAATCGCGTTACCGTTTGGGAGATGTTGCATTGCAATTCATTTTCTGGAATGTAGGCATCTTTTTAGTCTCTATACCCCTTTTTTACCAATTTAAGTTTGGTCAATTTGTATTTCCTGATTGGATTGCTTTATCATCAGACCCTTTGGTTTCTTTACGACATCCTTGGACGTACATATCGTATGCTTTTTTTCACGACGGGATTGGTCATTTATTTTTCAATATGCTTGTCTTGCATTTTTGTAGTCAATTATTTTTGACCTTTTTTACTACTAAGCAGTTTGTGGGACTCTATGTGCTAAGTTCTATTTTTTCGGGGATAGTGTTTGTAGTGTCTTATTATTTTTTGCAATATACTTCGTTAATTGTTGGCGCTTCGGCAGCAATTTATGCAATATTGGTAGCTACTACAACCTATCAACCTCTAATGGAAGTGCAATTGTTTCTTTTTGGTAGAGTAAAGTTGTGGTACATAACAGCTTTTGTTTTATTGCTTGATGTCCTTCAATTTCGTTTAGAGAATATGGGCGGGCACATCGCTCACTTTGCTGGTGCTTTTTTTG
Organism: Flavobacterium sp.; assembly: GCA_017997335.1. Taxonomy (GTDB): domain Bacteria; phylum Bacteroidota; class Bacteroidia; order Flavobacteriales; family Flavobacteriaceae; genus Flavobacterium. The sequence continues at coordinate 5,163 of JAGOFG010000135.1, forward strand.
GTTTTTTATTTATAAAACTATTGGTTAATGGTTTGGATTTGAGTAAATTGGTTTCTGGAATAACTGATTTTTTTGTGAGCCTGTTTCAAAAGAAAGAGAAAAAACCATTCAAAAAAGTACACGTTAATTACGCAAGAAAAGAACCAACAAGAGCGACTTCTAGAATTGTTACTAAAGACAAAACCCAACAACAAATCGATGAAATTTTAGATAAAATTAGTCAGTCGGGGTATGATTGTCTGACCAAAGAAGAAAAAGAATTTTTGTTTAAAGCCGGAAAATAATGTCGTTTTAGATGCAGTACGTCTAAATCTTCAACTTGAAACTAATAAAAAATGAAAAACCTATCTTGGTTCAATAAAATAATGTTTTTCTTGAATATAGTACTAACTGTATTCACCTTTACGGCTTACATTTTTCCTTTTTTGTCGCCCAAAGTGTTTCCATTGTTTGCTGTTTTTACACTGTTTATGCCTGTCTTTTTTGTGCTTAACGGTCTGTTTTTTATTTATTGGGGGATTCAATTCAAAAAGCGAATGATTCTGTCAGGTTTGGTATTACTGATGGGAATTACTTTTATCAATAAATTTTACAAGTTTTCACAAAAAGTCCACCCTGAGTCTCCAAAGGACTTTAAAATAATGAGTTACAATGTTCGTCTTTTCAACGTATTCAAATGGATTGACAGAGACGACATACCAGAAGTAATTTTGGCTTTTATCAATCAAAATAATCCTGATATTCTGTGCATTCAGGAATATTCAAACCACGGGAATATTGATTTAAAAGTCTATCCCTATCGTTATATTTTTATCGAAGGCGATAAAATTCGTACCGGTCAAGCCATTTTTTCAAAATTTCCTATAATTAATCAAGGCAATATTGTTTTCCCTCATTCTAACAATAATGCCATTTTTGCAGATATCAAGCGAGGAAAAGACATTATTCGCGTATATAATATCCATTTTCAATCCATAAAAATTTCGCCAGACGTTCACGAAATTTCCGAAAATATCGAAGTCATCAATCAACAAAAATCGCAGAAATTATACAACCGAATTAGCAAAGCTTTCAGGCAACAACAAGAACAAGCCGAAATTTTTATCGCTCACAAAAAGGAATGCAACTATCCGCTAATCATCTGTGGCGATTTGAACAACAGCGCCTTCTCGTACGTGTATCGCAATGTAAAAGGCAAATTGAGAGACACTTTCGAAGAAGCCGGAAAAGGCTTTGGGCAAACCTATACCTTTCGATACTACCCTGCGAGGATTGATTATATTTTTGCAGACAATCAAATGGAAGTTAAAGATTTTCAAAGTTTCCCCGAATTTCAAAACTCAGACCATTATCCCATCATAGCCAAATTGAGTTTTTAAAAGTAGTTTTAGGAGCGAAACAAAAGGCTTTTTTGGAGTTATGGTTTCCCGCTTTCCGTTATAATCTTATGCCCCGAACCCCGGGTCATAAGGATTTTCACTGCAATCGGGGCT
>JAGOFG010000136.1 GCA_017997335.1 Flavobacterium sp.
TTTATGCTTTAAAGTAGTTTAAAATATTTATTTTTGCTGTTCGAAAAAACACACATAGATATTATAATATGAGAACGATACAATTTAGAGAGGCGATTTGCGAAGCGATGAGTGAAGAAATGCGTCGCGATGAGTCCATATACTTAATGGGTGAAGAAGTTGCTGAATACAATGGTGCCTACAAAGCATCGAAAGGGATGTTGGCCGAATTTGGTGAAAAACGAGTAATCGATACTCCTATTGCAGAGCTTGGTTTTACAGGTATTGCTGTAGGTTCAGCCATGAATGGATGTCGTCCGATTGTAGAATACATGACCTTCAACTTTTGTATGGTTGGTATTGATCAAATTATTAATAATGCTGCCAAAATGCGTCAAATGTCTGGTGGGCAATTCAATATTCCAATTGTATTTAGAGGACCAACAGCTTCTGCTGGACAATTAGGAGCAACTCACTCTCAAGCTATCGAGAATTGGTTTGCGAATACTCCAGGTCTAAAAGTTGTAGTCCCTTCGAATGTATATGACGCCAAAGGATTGTTGAAATCAGCTATTCGTGATAACGACCCTGTTATCTTTATGGAATCTGAGCAAATGTATGGCGACAAAGGTGAAGTGCCAGATGGAGAATACACTATTCCGTTGGGAGTAGCCGATGTGGTGAGAGAAGGAACCGATGTGACAATTGTTTCTTTTGGTAAAATTATTAAAGAAGCGTTCAAAGCAGCAGATGATTTGGCAAAAGAAGGAATTTCTTGTGAAGTAATCGATTTGAGAACGGTTCGTCCAATGGATACAGAAGCGATTTTGAAATCGGTTAAGAAAACAAATCGTTTGGTAATTTTAGAAGAAGCTTGGCCTTTTGCTAGTGTATCTTCAGAGATTACGTACTTGGTTCAAGAGCAAGCTTTTGATTTCTTGGATGCACCAATTCAGAGAATCACAACTGCAGATACACCAGCACCTTATTCTCCTGTTCTATTGAAAGAATGGTTGCCTAATGCTGATGACGTTGTGAAAGCAGTTAAAAAAGTATTGTACAAAAAATAAGAGTTGTTAAAAAGCATAAAATAGGTTTTTTTTAACATTCGTAGTGGCGGTTTAAGACTACTACTTGTCATCTAATTATTATATTTGGGGCTTCATCGATACGCATTCGATGAAGCCTTTTTTTTACTATGAAAAAATCAATTTTATATTTCTTTATACTGGTATTTGCAATAGTTGCTGTTGCAAAAGCTCAAACTAAGGTTAGTGGTATTGTAGTCGATAAAGCCAATCAACCTATTCCCTACGCTAATGTTGTTTTTAAAAACTCTAATGTAGGCATTGTAACTAATGAAGATGGTCGATTTTACATTGAGTCTCCACAGACTTATACTGTATTAGTAATTACCTCAGCTGGCTTTTCTGACAAGGAAGTGACCTTAGAAAAAGCAGTGAATTACAATTTCAAAATTGTATTGAAAGAAATGCAAGAATTGAATGAAGTTGTTGTTTTTACTGGGAAAACGTCAAAGAAAAACAATCCTGCTCTAGATATTCTGCGCAAAATTTGGGAACGCAAACGCAAAAACGGTTTGTATCAATTCAATCAATACCAAATGGAGAAGTATGAGAAGATTGAATTTGATATGAACACTATCGACAGTGCTTTTATGAAGAATAAAATTTTCAAAGGAATGGAATTCATCTTCAAGCAAGTGGATACTTCTAAAGTTACTGGAAAAACGTATTTGCCTATTTTTATCAACGAAGCTTTATATGATGTGTATGGAGACAATACCATCAAGAAAGTCAAAGAAATCAATAAAGCCAATAAAACCTCTGGATTTAATGGAAATCAGCAAATCCTAGCTTTTGTCAAAGATTTGTATTCTGATTACAATATCTATGACAACCATTTGACTTTTTTCGACAAAAGTTTTACCAGCCCGCTTTCTAGAACAGGGATTGATGTCTATAATTATGTATTGCGTGATAGTGCATTAATCGATAACAAATGGTGCTTTAATATTGTTTTCTATCCAAGACGTAAAAACGAATTGACCTTTAAAGGAGATTTTTGGGTAAACGACACCACTTTTGCCATAAAGAAAATTAATATGGCGGTAACCAAGAGCGCCAATATTAACTGGGTAAAAGACATTTATATCGAGCAAGAATTTGAGGTAATGAACGACTCTGTTTTTCTTTTGACTCGAGATTATTTAATGTCGGATTTTGCTTTGAACAAAAAAGAAAAATCAAAAGGAGTTTATGGAAAAAGAACCTCTTTTTATCGCAATCACGAGTTCAATAAGCCCAAACCCACTTCTTTTTACAAAGACGAAGTCAATTTTATAGACAACGAAGTTTACAATAAATCCGAAGAATATTGGGAAGAGAATCGCTTTGAAAAGCTCTCGAAAGACGAAAAAGGCGTGTACAAAATGCTCGATACCTTGCAAACCGTCAAAAAATTCAAGCAATTGTACAGTTTGGTTTCTATCTTAGGAAGTGGCTATGTAGAGTTCAACAATTTTGATTTTGGTAATGTATTTTCAACGTTTGGCTTTAACGAAGTAGAGGGTATTCGTCTGCGTCTAGGCGGAAGAACGTATTTTGGACCTAATGACCCTTGGCGCGTTCAAGCTTTTACGGCTTATGGTTTTGATGACCAAAAATTCAAATATGGTGTTTCAGGCAAATGGATGGTCGATAAGAAAAACCGAATCATCATTTCGGGAGGAAATCGCCGAGACATTGAGCAAATAGGCGCCAGTTTGACCACGACCAATGATGTCTTGGGACGAAGTTTTGCTTCTTCGGCTTTGTTTACAACAGGTAGTAACGGAAAGCTCACGAATATCAACTTAACCAGTTTTTCATTCGAGATAGAACCTTTCAAGAACTGGACCTTTCAAACCGGAATTTCTCATCGAACATTAGTTTCTGCCTCGCCTACCTTTAGTCTAGATTATTATACCACGTTGCCGTCAGCAGCCAATCCAGCAGGAGTGATTAAAAGCGATGTAAGACAATCGGAAGCTAATCTTCAAATAGAGTACACTCCCAACCGAAAAACGATTGGTTTTGGGGTAGAACGCGATATTGTAGACAGTCCTTTTAGTCGTGTTTTTGTTAATTTCAGCCACGGATTCAAAGGCGTTCTAAACAGCGATTTTAGATATGATAAAATTCAGGTGTATTACAAACAGCCGTTCATTATCGGACCACTCGGAAGAACCAATTTAATTTTAGAGGCTGGGAAAACATTTGGCACGATACCTTTGGGGCTGATGAGTGTTATTCCTGGGAATCAAACCTACTTTAGTATCGAAAACACCTTTAATAATCTGAATTTCTACGAATTTATTAGCGACCAATACGTAACCTTACAGTGGAATCATAATTTCCAAGGGCGTTTGTTTGCTCGAATTCCGTTTATGCGAAAACTCAATTGGCGTGAGGTAGTGGGTATAAAAGGTGTTTACGGAACCATTTCGGATGCCAACAGAGCCATCAATGCCTCAGGTTTACCCTATGTCGCTCCAGAGAACATTTATTGGGAATACAGCGCCGGAATTGGAAATATTTTCAAAGTATTTAGAATAGATTTTGCTTGGCGCGGTAGTTATCTCAACACACCCGATGCGCAAAATTTCACGGTCAAAGGAACCTTTGGGTTTAATTTTTAGGAGCTCATCCAGCTGTACGCTATATCTCTAGTGTCGAACCCCGCCACTAGAGGATGCCGCTTCCATCTGGGCTAAAAAATCGATTATGCAAGAACCTTTTTCGTTATTAATTACCCAAGAGCCCGTTTTCAAGACTATAGTCGAAAAATACGGTTTGCCCACTATTCCACAACGCCCCGAAGGTTTCGAGACACTAGTGCTCTTGATTCTAGAACAACAAGTTTCTATAGATTCAGCTAAAGCGACTTTTTTACGTGTAAAAGAAGTGGCAAAACCCTTTTTTCCTGAAACAGTTGTGCAACTTAGTGATGAGCAATTGAAGGCAGTGGGCGTTAGTCGTCAAAAAATAACCTATATCAAAGCTTTGGCTGCTGCACTCCTTTCAAAAGAATTGGTTTTAGAGGAATTGTCCACGCTTTCTGCCGATGTGGTCCGCGAAAAACTAATCAAAATAAAGGGAATAGGTCATTGGACCATTGATATTTATTTGATGTTTTCCTTACAAGCACCAGATTTGTTGCCTCTTGGTGATATAGCCGTGGTAAATACCTTCAAAGAATTATTTGACATCCACGACAAAGAGATGATGGAGCAACGCGCGCAACATTGGCAACCTTATCGTTCTTTTGCTACCTATTTATTATGGCATCATTATTTGTGTAAACGCAACCGAAAAGTGGTCTACAATCCCTAATCAACGAAAACGTTATAGTTATATACCCTTATTTTTTTCTTGTAAAAACGTTCGGTTTGTATACTTTTGCAAAAAAATTATAAAAAGCTAAGACTTAATAAAAATGACTGCAGACAAATTAAAAACTTTCGATGTATTAATCGAAATACCAAGAGGAAGTAGAAATAAATACGAGTACGATTTTGCTATCAAAAGAATGCGTTTCGACAGAATGTTATTCTCTTCTATGATGTATCCAGCAGACTACGGATTTATTCCTGAAACATTAGCCTTAGATGGCGACCCATTGGATGTATTAGTATTGGTAAACGAGCCAACTTTTCCTGGATGTGTTATGGAAGTAAAACCAATTGGAGTTTTCCATATGGCAGACGATAAAGGACCAGACGAAAAAGTAATCTGTGTACCGGTTTCTGACCCAATTTGGAATTCATTAGAAAATCTTTCAGATGTGAATCCACACTTGTTAAAAGAGATTGAACATTTCTTTCAAGTTTACAAAGATTTAGAGCACAAGAAAGTAGATGTAGAAGGTTGGGGAGATGTGAATGAAGCATACGCAATTATCAAAGAATGTACAAAACGTTTTGATGATATCGAAAATAAACCAGAAGGATTATTTAGTATTAAATAAATTTACCCTTCATTTTTTATAAAAAAAGCAATACTCAGCAATGAGTGTTGCTTTTTTTTGCTTAAATTCGTTCCCAACTAGATTTTATAATAATTAAAAAATAACATTTTTTTATGAATACATTTATGATTTATGTGCCAATTATAATGGCATTTATTGGACTTCTGTTCATGGTAGCAAAACGAGCCTGGGTGCTCAAACAAGATGCTGGTGACGGCAAAATGAAAGAAATATCAGATTACATTTATGAAGGGGCTTTGGCCTTCTTAAAAGCAGAATATAGATTATTAGCTGTTTTTGTCCTTTTAGCAAGTGCAGTATTGGCAGGGATAACTTTCTTGCCTGGCGTAAAAACGCATCTGTTAATAGTTATCGCCTTTATCTTTGGTGCTTTTTTCTCAGCTTTGGCTGGAAATATGGGAATGAAAATCGCCACCAAAACCAACGTAAGAACTACTCAAGCCGCACGTACTAGTTTACCTCAAGCTTTGAAAGTATCTTTTGGTGGAGGAACCGTAATGGGATTAGGTGTAGCCGGTTTAGCTGTTTTAGGGTTGACCGGTTTTTTTATTGTCTTTTTCAGAATCTTTATGAACGGAGAATGGACTTCTACTGAAGATATGACGATTGTGCTGGAAACCTTAGCTGGTTTTTCGTTAGGAGCTGAATCTATCGCTTTGTTTGCTCGTGTTGGTGGTGGAATTTACACCAAAGCAGCCGATGTGGGTGCCGATTTAGTTGGTAAAGTAGAAGCTGGAATCCCTGAGGACGACCCAAGAAATCCTGCTACAATTGCAGATAACGTTGGGGATAACGTAGGTGACGTTGCCGGTATGGGTGCCGATTTATTTGGTTCGTATGTAGCGACTGTATTGGCAGCAATGGTTCTTGGAAACTATGTGATTAAAGATATGGGTGGTAAAATCGAAGATGCCTTTGGCGGAATTGGTCCAATATTATTACCAATGGCGATTGCCGGTTTTGGAATTTTGTTCTCTATTATTGGAACGATGTTAGTAAAAATCAGCAGTGATGATGCTAAAGAAGCTCAAGTACAAAAAGCCTTAAACATTGGAAACTGGGTTTCTATTGTTTTAACCTTAGTGTCTTGCTACTTCTTAGTACAATATATGTTACCTACGACTATGAAAATGGAGTTTTACGGCGAAGGAGTTAAAGACATCGATTCTATACGTGTTTTTTATGCTACGATTGTAGGTTTGTTTGTGGGTGGAGCTATTTCTTCAGTTACTGAATATTATACAGGATTAGGCACAAAGCCAGTTTTAGCTATCGTACAAAAATCTTCTACTGGAGCTGGAACTAACGTAATCGCTGGTTTGGCAACAGGGATGATATCTACTTTTCCAACAGTTTTATTATTTGCTGGTGCCATTTGGGCTTCTTATGCTTTGGCAGGATTTTATGGTGTTGCTTTGGCAGCTTCAGCGATGATGGCTACTACTGCTATGCAATTAGCAATTGATGCATTTGGACCTATCTCAGACAATGCAGGTGGAATTGCTGAAATGAGTGAATTACCAAAAGAAGTGCGTACAAGAACTGATATTTTAGATTCAGTAGGAAATACAACCGCTGCAACTGGAAAAGGTTTTGCCATTGCTTCTGC
>JAGOFG010000137.1 GCA_017997335.1 Flavobacterium sp.
TATTCGTTAAAAGCATCTTTCAAGTTGTCTGCAATCATTTCTGCTGGACGACCTTCGATGTGATGACGCTCTAACATATGCACTAATTCCCCGTTTTTGAACAAAGCCATTGAAGGCGAAGATGGAGGAAAAGGGAACATGTGTTGTCTTGCAGCATCAACCGCTTCTTTGTCAACACCAGCGAAAACAGTAATTAAATGGTCTGGTTTTTTAGCACCATCTAAACTCATTTTTGCTCCTGGACGTGCATTTCTTGCAGCACATCCGCATACAGAATTCACAACTACTAAGGTTGTTCCTTCTGCTTTTATAGCAGCATCTACTTCTGCTGCATTATGTAAATCTTGGAAACCAGCAGCAGTTAATTCTGCTTGCATTGGTAAAACCATATCTTGTGGATACATATTTTTTATTTTTAGTTAACTGAATTAAGGTGCAAAGTTACAAAGTTTGCCAAAAAATTATAAGAACGAATTATAAAGTTTTGTTATAGTTACTGCTAATTAATTTATCGTTTCTCCGTTAGCAACTCCCTCTACATCTGGATTAACGAAAACCAATTTCCCTTCTGCATTTGAAGTCATCAAAATCATACCTTGGCTTTCTACACCACGCAAATTTCTTGGGGCTAAATTTACCAAAACAGTTACGCGTTTTCCAATGATATCCTCGGGTTTAAAACTCTCTGCAATTCCTGAAACGATGGTGCGTACGTCAATTCCAGTATCTACTTTTAGAATCAATAATTTATTGGCTTTTGGCATTTTTTCGGCTTCCAAAATAGTTCCTACACGAATATCCATTTTGGCAAAATCTTCAAACTGAATCAACTCCTTCTGTGGTTCCGCTTTTTTATTTTCAGCACTATTAGCCGTTTTCGTAGCTTCTAGTTTGTCGATTTGTTTTTGAATCGCTTCGTCTTCAATTTTAGAGAAAAGCAATTCGGCTTCTCCAATTTGGTGACCAGCTGGTAACAACGTCCAATTGTCAAAATCTAAATTCCAATTATTGACATCGATGTTTAGCATACGTAACAATTTTTGTGACGTAAACGGTAAGAATGGCTCGCAAAGTGAACTCAAAGCAGCTGCAATTTGCAAGGCTACAAACATTTGGGTTTTGGTACGTTCCGGATCGGTTTTGACCATTTTCCAAGGTTCTTCGTCTGCCAAATATTTATTTCCTAATCGGGCTACATTCATCATTTCGCCCAAGGCTTCTCTAAATCGGTATCTTTCGATAGAACTTGAAATCACCGCTGGATAAGCTTTCAATTCTTCTAAAGTTTGCTCGTCTACTTCAGATAATTCATTTGGTGTTGGAACAATTCCGTTGTAATATTTATTCGTCAAAACCACCACACGATTGATGAAATTTCCAAAAATAGCCACCAATTCGTTGTTGTTTCTAGCTTGAAAATCTTTCCATGTAAAATCGTTGTCTTTGGTTTCTGGAGCATTCGAAGTCAAGGCATAGCGCAACACATCCTGCTGATTTGGGAATTCTTCTAAATATTCGTGCAACCAAACAGCCCAGTTTTTAGAAGTCGATAATTTATTTCCTTCTAAGTTTAGGAATTCGTTTGCTGGAACATTATCGGGTAAGATATAGCTTCCTTCCGCTTTCAACATCGCTGGGAAAATCACACAGTGAAAAACGATATTGTCTTTTCCGATAAAATGGACCAATTTGGTGTCTTTGTCTTTCCAGTAAGGTTCCCAATCTTTACCTTCTCTGGCGGCCCATTCTTTGGTAGATGAAATGTAACCAATTGGAGCATCAAACCAAACGTATAATTTTTTCCCTTCGGCACCTTCTACAGGAACATCAATTCCCCAGTCTAAGTCACGAGTTACTGCACGAGGCTCTAATCCGCCGTCAATCCAAGACTTTACTTGACCGTACACGTTAGGTTTCCAATCATTTTTATGACCTTCCAAAATCCATTCTCTCAAAAACGCATCATAACGATCTAGAGGCAAGAACCAGTGTTTGGTCGATTTCAAAACAGGCGTTTCTCCCGTGATGGTTGATTTAGGATTGATTAAGTCGGTAGCGTTTAATGTAGAACCACATTTTTCGCATTGATCTCCGTAGGCTTCCTCGTTACCACATTTTGGACAAGTACCTACTACAAAACGATCGGCCAAAAACTGATTAGCTTTGGCATCGTATAATTGTTCGGTAATTTCTTCGATAAAATCACCTTTGTCGTATAATTTCTTGAAAAATTCAGAAGCCGTTTTGTGATGAATTTCCGCCGAAGTTCTAGAATAATTGTCAAATGAAATTCCGAAATCAGCAAATGATTTTCTAATGATTCCATCGTATTTATCAATTACTTCTTGAGGTGTAATGCCTTCTTTTTTGGCTTTCATCGAAATAGCCACTCCATGTTCATCACTTCCACAAACAAACACCACATCCCTTCCTTGCAAACGCAAATAGCGAGAATAAATGTCCGAAGGCACGTAAACCCCCGCCAAATGCCCAATATGAATGGGTCCGTTGGTATAAGGTAATGCTGCTGTAATGGTATATCTTTTTGGATTCTGCATCTTTATTCTGTTTTATTGCCTGCAAAAATAAGATTTTTTATGATAGGGACACAGGGACAAGTCACGACTTGTCCGTACTTCTGTAAAAAAGAAGATTTGAAAACCGAAATATCAATTATAATTTTATGACCTTTGAAGCCAAAACAAAACAAATTATGAGCAAGACGAAACTAACAATCAACAAAAACGGATCTATAAAAATTGAAGGGGATTTTGAAATAGTAGATCAAGACGGAAATGTGTACGGACTAGAAGGAAGAACTGCTTTAGGTTTATGCCGATGTGGTTTGTCATCGAATAAGCCTTTTTGTGACGGTTCCCACCGCAATAATTTTGAAGGCGAATCTAAAGCATTTGATTTACCTCCAATGAAGAAAAATTAGATTCAATAAACACTAAGGTTATGGCTAAGGGACCTGAAAAAAACACCAAAAACAAGGCGTTGCATACCAAATTGCTCAATCGGAAAAAAGCAAAATTGCAAGAAGAAAAAAGAGAAAAAGCCTTGCGATTAAAAGCTTTGGTGACCAAAATGAACGCCCAAAAAAGAACCGACGAATCGGATAGCAATGATATCAAGTAACAGATGAATTTTAATTACATTCAAAATCAACTTTTTACCCGAAAATTACCTTCAATCGCTTTAAAAACTAATCCATATGGAATTCGGTAAAATCATTATTTCAGAAACCGCTGCAGCAAGCGAAAACCCTCAAGACGTTGTCAACTCCAATATTTCGGTAATCAATTTGATGAGAGAAGAAAAAGTCGATGACGATTTAATTCACGAAGACGCCTTAATGAGTTATTATTTAGATTATTATACTTCACAATATACCGAAGGAAATTTTGCTCAATTCGTCTACAATTCGCGATGGAATCTAGAATTAAACGAACTTATTGAGGAAGGCCTGCAATTGTTAGGTGCTCACAATCATTTAGCACTGTTTCAACAGCAATGCAAAAAAGTACAATTAATGAGTAGCGTAAAGCGCGAAAAATTCTTCAAAAGCAAACTAGAAGGTGTAAATCCAATTAGAGACCTACTCAACAATGACACTTTTTTTGAAATAGAAGAAAACTTAGTAGCCTTAAATGCCCATTTTTTAAAAAACCATCCCAATACCGAAATACTTACAGTAGATGAAATGTTTACTGTTTTAGAAGAATTTGTAGGACACGAAATCAAAAGGTCTTAATCCAAAAAAAGCCCTTCTTTACGAATGGCTTTTATAAAATTGTTTAATAACAATTAGAATTTATATGTGATTCCAATTTTGGCACCACTTGTAGCGTTACCTCCACCACCTTCGATGTTAATTCCGAAATTTTTATTGAAGAAATATCTTCCTCCAATTTGTACGCCAAGTCCAATATCTGAATCTTCGGTACCATTATAATTTTTATCATCGTAGTTAAAAATATAATAGTTCAATCCCAATCCTCCATAAAAATCCCATTGGCTAGGAATATTTAATACTTTATTGAAGTGGTAGTTAACATTTGCACCAAGACCTGTTACAGAATAGTCGTAATATGTCCCATCATAACGCTCATTGTGCGTGCGGTAAGATAATTCTCCACCTACTGTAAAGTTACTACCTACACCATAGTCAAGACCTACATAAACTGGAGTTCCCCAACCAGAAGTTCCTATTCCGGCATTCAATTGTACTCTCCCATTTTCTAATGGAGCTTGTGCAAAAATAGTAATTGCTGAAAAGCAGAAAACTGCTAAAAAAAGAATTTTTTTCATTGTAATGGTTTAAAAGTTCGCGACAAAAATAGACTATTTAAGCTATTTTCGTAGGTTTCTTAATGTTTTGACTTTTTTAAATTTGTAATACATTTATTACGAGACTCTTGCGTTTGTTAAAAAAGTTAATATTTTAATTGTAGTTTAAAAACTACAAGACAATATTAATAACACCAACTAAATTAAATCTTCAATATGAATTTAATCATAAATTAGGCATTTTTAAAAATAGTATTATCTTTACATTTTTAATTTATTTTTAATTATAAATTACTGTAGTTCAGTTGTTTAAATTTAATTATAGGGAAATGAAAAAATTAATAAACGTACTCTTTTGGTGTATTGTGGTTAGCACACAAGTAAAAGGACAAGGAGCTATATCTAATGATTGGGTGGCATTCCGTCAAACCATTGATATTCAAACCAAAGCAAAAAAGAAATTCAAAGTAGTTGCATCGGTCAAAGTAGAAAGTAACGAACCGAAAGCTTGGGCTGGAATTTGGTCAAGAGTTGATAACAAAACGGATGAAGTAGGTTTCTTTGACAATATGGGAAATAGACCCATAAAATCCAATACTTGGCAATCTTATACCATTGAAGGAACCATTGATGAGAATTCAAAAGCGCTAAATTTTGGGGGCTTGTGTTCGTACAACGGTAAATTCTATTTTGACAAATTCGAACTTTTCATAGAAAATGCAAAAGGGTTATTAGAACCCTATACTATTATGAATGCTAGTTTTGAAATGCCTCTTAAAAATGGAGAAATTCAAAAATGGGAATTTGGAACTCGAAAAGGAAAGATTACAAAAGTCAAAGAATATAGCGCAAAACTAGATAAAAGCGCCGCTGCTGGGAATGCAAGTTTACTTCTTGAAGGTACTGGAATTGTAGTAAAAGAAACTGGTAAAATAGGAAATGTTGAAGGAGCTTCACCTCAAATAGGTGCGATGATTTCTATGCTTGAGGATTTGAAAGACAGAGTCGAACGCACCGTAAAAAACATGAGTCTATACGAAATTGATTATTTGCACGATGAAAAAGCCAATAGAATCGGCTCATTAATTATGCATTTGGCCGCTGCCGAAAAATATTATCAAGTGCTTACTTTTGAGAATAGAGACTTTACACCCGAAGAAAAAGCTAAGTGGGGCACCGCCTTAGACTTAGACAAAGGAGGTCGAGACGAATGGAAAGGACATGAGATTCAATATTATCTAGACATTTATAACGAGGTACGAAATAAAACCATAGAAGAATTAAAGAAAAGAGATGATGCTTGGTTCAACCAACAAGTGATGAAAGAAGAAGTAACCAACCATTATTGCTGGTTTCACGTAATGGAGCATCAATCGAGTCACTTAGGTCAAATTTTGTTTCTGAAAAAACGAATTCCGCCTCAAAAAGAAATCATTCTGGAACAGAAGATTAAAAATTAAATTCCTTTCAATTCCTTATAAAAAACCTTCTTTGAAGATAAATCAAAGAAGGTTTTTTTATAAATCCAAATCGAAAAACCTTTTCCTAAAACTTTGTCTAGTACTTATCAAACATTTCCTTAAATTTGTGGGCGCAAATAGCCATAAATACAAGAGTTAAAAACAAAACTATGTTACAAATCGCATTTATTAGAGAGAATCAAGAAAAAGTAATCAACGCTTTAGCCAAAAGAAACATTGATGCTAACAGTATTGTAAACGAAGTGGTACAACTAGACGAACAACGTCGCGCTACTCAAGTGGCTTTAGACAACACTTTATCTGAATCTAATAAATTGTCCAAAGATATTGGTGATTTGATGAAAAGTGGCGAGAAAGCAAAAGCTGCTATTCTTAAAGAAAAAACAGTTTCTTTAAAAGAAAAAAGCAAGGAATTGGCAGAAAAAGCAGATGCTTTAGCCGAAGAACTGACTCAAAAATTATATACTTTACCTAACCTTCCAGCGGATATTGTACCGAACGGAAAATCGGCAGACGATAACCTAAACGTTTTTCAAGAAGGTGACATTCCTACGTTGCACGAAGGGGCTTTGCCACATTGGGAATTGGTAAAAAAATACGATATCATCGATTTTGAATTAGGTGTAAAAATCACCGGTGCGGGATTCCCTGTTTACAAAGGTAAAGGAGCTCGATTACAACGTGCTTTAATCAATTATTTTTTAGATAAAAACACAGCTGCAGGTTACAAGGAAATGCAAGTGCCACATTTGGTAAACGAAGCTTCAGGCTACGGAACAGGACAGTTGCCAGACAAAGAAGGGCAAATGTACCACGCTACTGTTGATGATTTGTATTTGATTCCAACGGCTGAAGTTCC